>JACPAK010000002.1 GCA_016180845.1 Deltaproteobacteria bacterium | reverse complement strand
GGAGGCGGAGAGAACCGAGTCATCAGCAGACTCTCCGAAACAATCAGCCGAACTGTCGGCCGATACACCAGAGGAAGGATCGGAGCCTTTTGAACCGAGACACCCTCCGACGAGGCTCATGGTGAGGGAAAAAAACAGAAGCAGGAAGCAGAGGGTCAGACGGCTGAAGGGCACGGGGTAAGATTCTCATGGAGATCGTCCTATTGCAACATTTAATCTGGATTGATAGGCAGCTAACTTAACTATGCTTCGGGTCATCAAAAAAGGAGAGCTCCCTTATCTAGAGGCCGATTCATGGCAGTATGAGTTGGCTCAAAAAAGACTTCATGACGAGATTCCGGATACCTTGCTTCTTTTAGAACACCCCCCCACAATCACGTTGGGGCGTCGGGAATGCTCGAAGGATCTGAAAGTTTCGGAAGAATATCTTCAGTCGCTCGGGATCCCAGTCGTCAAGACCGATCGAGGGGGGAGGGCAACCTATCATGGGCCGGGACAGCTGGTTGGCTATTTTATTGTCAAACTAGGACAAAAACCGATCCCTGTTTTTGTCAGAGAAATCGAAGAGCTCCTCATACGTTTATTGAGAAATTTTGACATCATCGCCAATAGAGATCCTTCGTATCCGGGGGTTTGGGTAGGGCAAAAAAAAATCGCTGCCCTGGGATTGCATGTCGAAAGAGGAATCACGCGCCACGGCTTTGCGTTGAATCTGGATCCCGATCTGGCACATTTTGAACTAATCCATCCGTGTGGAATCCAGGACCGGAAGGTAACGTCACTACGTCAGGAATTGGGATTTTCACCTTCTCGAGGTGATATTGAGGAAAAAATCACTTCGCTGGTTCGAGATTTCTTTCCCATTCAACACGAATAAACCGGTTCTGGTGGGACCATTTGTACTGGACCTCTCCCCGATGCGAATGCTCGAGACGGCTACCGATCCTCTGGGCCAGTTTTTCTGTTGTCGTTTCAACCACCAGGGAACCTTCTTGATCGTAGATAGCGATAAGGCGTTCCAGTGGGTTAAAGCCCATCGCACGGTGTTCTTCATTGTGAATCAGGTTCAGAATTTCATCCCGGTGGTTCTTGATATAGCTCCCTTTGAGTGTCACGACCCCCATCGGGAAATGATCTCGGATCTTCTGACAGGCAGGGCAGAGTATCTTTTTGACAACTTCCTTAGAAGAGACAGCCTTTCTTGTTCCGTTGGTTTGCTTGGGAAGCGACCAGTGTTTGTTATGATAGATCGCCTGACACTTGATGCATGCAGCCTTATCCTTAGGGTCGAGCCGTGCCAGGTAGGGATCAAACTCCCGACCATCGCCTCTCTTTTTGATTGAGGCTGCGTTGTAAGCCTTCATGAGCACCAAGAATGGTAACACCTTTAAGAGGTGATGTCTTCAGGAATCTTGCTTTCTTCCTCAGGCATTTGGAGTTCTTCAGCGTATTCTTCCTCATTCGAGAGGCCTTTTAGGATTTTTTGGTAATCGGCTTGGGACAATTCGTGTCTCTGGAGCCTTCGCTCAAGGACCCTCTTATCAAGGTCAATAAATTCAAATTTACTCTTCATGATTAATCCTCCTCTGGTTAAAAAATCATTTATCTTGTCGGTAGCCGGCTTGGCTTTTCGATCTTCATCAGGACTTTTCCGTTTTTGAAGATTCTCAAATCGCCTGTTGATTCAGATATGACGAGAGCTACGGCATCTGTCAATGATGTTATGCCGGCAGCCGCAATATGGCGGGATCCTAATCCGCGTGGGATCGTATCCTCATCCCCCGCTGTGCCGAGGTGTCGCCCCGCAGAAAGGACAAGACCTTCGTGGCTGATAATAAAGGCCCCATCGAGGGCGGCGAACTCAAAAATAGTATCCCGAAGGGTTGGGTTCAGGATGTTTCTCTCATCATCGGTATACCCTTTAAAAGGGTTGATAATCATCTGTTTCGAGAGCTGGAGCACCTTTTCTTCATCCCCGAGGACAAAAATCGTCCCGACCGGTTTTCCCTCGCGACCACGACTGGCAAGTTCCAAGGCGATATTCAAGGTCTGCTGAAAGACATCGGGACGAACTCCTTCCGTCAGACCGTCAACCGCCTGTGTCGTCAGGAGCTCTGCTTCGTGAGCGGTATCGATAAAAACAACAGTGTCCAAAACATCTGTCTCCGGAAGCCCTGTCACAAAAATCAATTTTTCGCCAAGGCGGATCATCTGTTTGGAGAGGGCCAAGACAATCGCCATCTGGATCTGTCCCATCCGTGTCATGTCAATTTTAGGCAGATGGATCAGCGGGATTTTTGTCCCTTCTGGAAAGAGGGAAAGGACTTCTTCAACAGAGCGCCTCGTCACAAAAAAAATCTTGAGATTCTTTTGGAATAGTTCCTCAAAGGGCTCTTTCAAGGGGTCCAGAAAAATAAAGATCCCTGTCGCATGAGTCACTTTTGCCAGCCGAAAAGTTGATTGAAGGAGTTCTTTATTGATCTGCTTGACGCCGCGCCTCATCTTTACCCCTCTCAAATGACCCTTGTACCTTGGAGAAGGTCTTAGTATAAAATAGGCCATGAGTAAAATGAAGTTTCTGTTTTTCTGTGGTTTTTTTCTTTTGCCCCTTCTTCTTCTTGCCTTCGAAGACCCCTTTCAATGGGATCTGAGCCCGCGGGAGATTCAGGTTTCAACGGGGGGAGAGTTTTCAGTGGAGCTGAACCTCGCTATTCCTCCCAATCATTATCTTTATAAGGAAAAAACGACCCTTCGTCTTTTGGAGGGGGAGGGAATTCAGCAGGGGGGCATTGAAACCTCTCCATCGGTTCGGAAGATCGACCCCTTTTTTCGGAAAGAGATGGAGATTTTCACGGACTCTGCCTTTGTGCGCCGCTCTTTTTCGGTGGATCGATCTCTTCCATTGGGAAAGAGACAGATCAAACTAGAGGTGACTTATCAGGGATGTAAGGAAGATCTCTGTTATCGGGAGATGCATCATGAGGTCCCGATCGAGCTGAAGATCGTTGCCTCCTCTGGAGAGCCATCGATCGCTCCTCCAAAATCAATGATAGCAGGGAAAAAATTTATCGGACAGCTTGGTCTCGCCTTTCTCGGCGGGATTCTGACCGATCTGACCCCCTGTGTTTTGCCGATCATTCCATTGACCCTCGCCTTTATCGGGGTTCGAAGGGAAAAAAGAAAAAGGCATCATGATTTCCTGCTCACCGCTCTCATGGTTCTCTCGATGTCGTTCACCTATGCGCTGCTGGGACTTACCGGCGCCCTGTTAGGCAAGAGTCTCGGTTTCCTGTTTCAGGGGGTTTATTTTTCCATTTTTGCGGCACTTCTTTTTCTCGTTTTTGCCCTTGCATTGATCGGCTGGATTCCGTTTCAGATCCCGCTGGGTCTCCACCAGAGGGCCTCACGTTTAGGAGGGAAGGGGATCCCGGGAGCGATCCTGGCAGGAATGACTATCGGCCTGATTGCCGCCCCCTGCGTGGGACCTGTCATCGCTTCGTTGTTGTTGTTTGTCGCAGAGACCGCCGATCTCTTGAGGGGATTCACGATACTTTTTGCCTTCGGACTTGGAATGGGAAGTCTCTTTCTTGTCCTGGCGCTCTTTTATGAAACATTCGCAGGGAAAATTCCAGGTGCCGGCATGACATTATGGATCAAGCGGGTGATTGCCTTACTTCTTGTTGTGACTTCATTCTATTATGGTTACGTCGCCTATCGACAGATCCGGCCGGCATCCGTAACCTCTTCCTACTGGTTAACAGAACCAGAAATAGTCTTCCGAAAGGCCTATGGGGAAAAAAAGCCGATCCTTGTCGATTTTTATGCTGTCTGGTGTTTGCCCTGTCTGGAAATGGAGCGGAAGACCTTCTCGGATCCGATCGTCAAGGAATATATCCTGAAAAATTTTGTCCCCCTGAAAGTCGATTGCACGAAGCAAACTTCGGTCTGCAAGGAGATGATCGATCAATACGATGTGGTTGGATGGCCGACTTACCTGCTATTAAATTCTGAAGGGGAAATTCAGGAGTCAATCGTTGGGAGAGTACTCGGCCCGAGTGAATTCCTCCCGATATTAGAAAAATATCTAAGTAATATTAAATAGTTAAAGAAACGATCTCCAAATTTGACAAATTCATCGGATGGACGTATGAGATGCCGAAAATACGGAGGTAACCGATGCCACGTCTTAAACCCAATGAGAGTGCCCCTGAGTTTTCGCTTCCTGCTGATACAGGCAGCCCTATTTCGCTCACCAGCCTTAAGGGTCGAAGAGTCGTCCTCTATTTTTATCCCAAGGATGACACGCCTGGTTGTACAAAACAGGCGTGTGAATTCCGCGACCTCGCCGGCCAGTTTGATCGCCGCAACACCGTTGTTCTCGGTATCAGCGGGGATGATCTGAAGAGTCATGAGCTGTTTAAAAGAAAAAACAAACTCAATTTTCCCCTTTTAACCGATGAAGATTATAAGGTGCACAAACTCTATGGGGCTTGGGGAGAGATCACACGCCCCACCGGCAAAAAAATGGGGGTTGTTCGCACGACCGTCGTGATCGATGATCAGGGCAAGGTTCTTTATTGGGAAAAGGGGGTCAATCCTGTCGGTAATGCCAGCAAGGTGTTGCAGCTTCTGTTATGAAACAAAAAAATCAGGTTATTTCTTTAGCCTCCAGAGATCCTTTGGCGGAGATCGTACAGAAAATGCTTTCTGAAATTGGAGAGGATCCTGGAAGGGAAGGGTTGCTCAAAACTCCTCTTCGGGTTGCGAAGGCGTTTCGTTTTCTGACTCAAGGGTATCAACAAGAGATTAAAGAGATCCTGAACGGCGCTATTTTCTCGGAAGACCATGAAGAGATGGTCACGATGAAGGATATCGCAATTTATTCGCTTTGTGAGCATCACCTCTTGCCTTTTTTTGGGAAATGTCATGTCGCCTATATCCCGAGAAAGAAGATCATCGGGATCAGCAAGATTGTTCGACTCGTCGATATTTTTGCGAGAAGGCTGCAAGTTCAGGAAAGGATGACGAAGCAGATCGCCGATACCCTTCAGCAAACCTTGGATCCGTTGGGTGTTGCCGTCGTGATCGAGGCGGAACATCTCTGTATGCAGATGCGCGGGGTGCAGAAGAGGGGATCGGTTGTGATTACTTCTTCAATGCTCGGTGCCTTCCGCGCGCATCAGGCGACTCGCGAAGAATTCATGAATTTGATCCGGTCGTAGCGACTACTTTCGTTCCAATACCTCCACGCACATTAAACTCGCTAACCACCTCCATCCAGCGTGGCTGACAGGCAGCGACGAGGTCGTCCAGGATCAGATTCGTGACCTTTTCGTAGAAAACCCCTTCATTACGGTACGACCAGATGTAGAGTTTCAATGACTTGAGTTCGATGCAGCGTTTATCCGGGACATACCGGATCGTAATCTTTCCAAAATCGGGCTGGCCGGTCTTCGGACAGACGCTCGTAAATTCCGGGCATTCTATAACGATCTCGTAATCCCGGTCCGGTTTTGGGTTCGGGAAGGTTTCCAAGGTTTTTGATGGTTGTGTCGGCATCGGGTTCTTAAACCATAACTTTTTCATAGATCAAACTAAAAAGGGTTTTTCCTTCCTTTTCCCACTTTTGGGCATAGAGGGTAGGGAAGTGGAAAATTTCTGGTAAAAGGGAGAATTGTGTCGATTTTTCGAAAACCTCTCTAATCTGATTTCGATAAGATTCGTCATCCGTCGCGATGACAACCCTGCCTTTTTTTCTGAGAACTTGCTGAAGAACCCCTAGAAAGGGGAGTTGAAAAAGTCGATGTTTGGCATGCCGCCGTTTTGGCCAAGGGTCCGGGAAAAGGATATAGGTCTCATCGATACTTTCCTCCGGAAATTCAGGGAGGACAAGTCTTGCATCTCCAAAATGGAGTTCAATGTTTGGAAAAGAAGAGGTCCTTTGAAGCAGTTTTTCATATCGCTTCCGCTTATATTCGATCGCCGTAATTTTTTCGGTGGGTCGTTCACGGGCAAGATAAATCAGAAAATCGCCGCGCCCTGGTCCTATTTCAAGAATCATAGACATCGGATGCCTCTCTAAAGTATCATGAAAACCAATGCAAGTGATCGACAGTGAGCTTCAGCGGTATCTCGATTACCTTCGAGTAGAAAAAAGACTTTCGTCTCAAACCTTGGCTGCGTATGGCAGTGATCTCTCGCGATTTCTGATCTTTCTGGAAAAGAAGAAAAAAACCGTTTTGGAAATAAAGGGGAATGATCTTGTCGATTACCTCGTCTCTTTTTCAAAAAAAGGGATGAAATCCCGTTCCATAACACGCCACTTGATCTCCATCCGGGGGTGGTTTCGTTTTTTAGTGTGTGAAGGAGCGCTTTCAAACAATCCTACGCTCGAGGTTGATCTTCCAAAAGGGATGAAAAAACTCCCTGACTTTCTCTCCCTTCAGGAAGTAGATCGGATCCTGACGCTTCCGGTCGGACCTTCTCCGGAAGAGATGAGGAATCGGGCAATGATTGAGGTTTTGTATGCCACCGGTCTTCGTGTTTCCGAATTGGTTTCACTCACCACCCATGACATCGACCTGGAGCGGGGGTTTTTGAGGACTCTTGGAAAAGGGTCGAAGGAGCGATTGGTTCCGTTGGGCCGATCGGCGATGAAACTTCTGAATGAATATTGTCGAGAGGCAAGGCTTAAACTTATCCAAAGGGGAGATGGGAGTGCCCTTTTTCCAACGCGGCGGGGGAGGAAGATGACACGGCAGATGTTTTGGGAAATCTTGTGTCGTCAGGCCCGTCGTGCCGGAATCACCCGAAGGGTCTCCCCACATATGTTTCGACACTCATTCGCAACTCATCTCTTGGAAAGGGGGGCCGACCTTCGGGCAGTCCAAATGATGCTCGGACATGCCGATATCTCGACGACGCAGATTTATACCCATCTGAACCTAAAACGACTCAAAGAGCTTGCCTCGAAACACCCAAGGGCTTAAAAATCGGTGGATTTCGATAGGTTGTTTAACGTATACTGACTTTGATGCACAGAAGCCTGTTCGTAAAGGGTCGTTTGGTTCTGCTGATCAGTCTTTCGTTTCTCATCACTATTGGCTGTAAGATTGACATCCCTTCGGAACCTGATACGGAGACTAAAACAGGAGAGTCACCCCCGACTCCTCCGGATCCGACACCACCACCAGATCCAACACCAGATCCGACACCAACCCCAAACCCATCACCAACTCCGGATCCTGCTCCGACTCCAGCGCCAACTCCGTCACCAGATCCACCACCACCGGCAACCCTTCAGTTTAAGAGTGATGATATTGGAGTGGCACCGAATAACATTATTCCCGTACGATTTACCGCTTGTTATGCTGACAGTGAGAATATCTTTCCCTCTCTGAGCTGGAGTTGGAGCGAAGGGACAGTGCCTCAGGTTTTGAGCTATGCGGTAGCCATGGTCGATCTTGATTTTTTGGTTAATGGAAATCCTGCCATTCATTGGTTGACTTATGATCTTCCTCAAAGAATGACTTCTTTGAACGGTACGGCTCTCCCTGCTGTTGGTTCTAAAACAGCCTTTAATGAAGTCCTGGAACCACCAGGAGCGGTTTATGATGGGCCATGCCCGCCAGCTGGCGATCCTCCTCATCGTTATGAATTTAGAATCTGGGCCCTCGACGTCGCTGATCTGGGTGCGACTGACCCGACCAACCTCCTTTTAATTCAGAACAGAGCGAGAGCGGTAATGACAGCGATTGATGCCCATGACCTCGCAACAGCAAGTTTTATCGGAACCTTTCCAGCCCCAGCTCCAATGATGTAGAAAAACCGTGACAGATCGAATCGCCTCATTTCTTCTCTTTTTCCCGATATTTCTCTTCTCGCTTTCATTTCATGAATACGCGCATGGGTGGGTTGCCTTTCGTCTTGGGGATTCTACGGCAAAGTTTTTGGGGCGGCTGACGATGAATCCGCTCCGTCATATTGACTGGATCGGGACCTTCTTATTTCCCCTCATGATGTTTTTAATGCCAGGCCTGCTCCTCTTCGGGTGGGCGAAACCGGTCCCGATCGATCCCCGAAATATCAGGGGAGGGCGACAAGGAACTCTCAAGGTCGCTGCTGCCGGTCCTGTTTCTAACATCCTGTTGGCTGTTGTTATTGCCGGGATTCTTCACGCGCTTGTCTCTCTCCCACCGTCGAAAACCCTCGTTATTATCTATGAAATGCTGGAGACAGGGGTTTATCTTAATTTGATGTTGGCGACGTTTAATCTGATCCCGCTTCACCCGCTGGACGGGGGTAAGGTGATGGAGGGGATCCTTCCCGCCAGATATCTCGCCTCCTATGATCAGATTGGTCGCTATGGCTTTCTGATCCTTTTTCTCCTCCTTTATTCAGGGGCCTTGAAATATCTGATGATTCCTGTTCTATCTCTCGCGAGGTTGCTGCTTCCATGAATTCCAAGAAAAAAGTGGTCCTTTCCGGAATGAGACCGACAGGAAAATTGCACCTGGGGCATTATCACGGCGTCCTCCGGAACTGGCTCAAGCTGCAAGAGGAGTACGACTGTTTTTTCTTTATCGCCGATTGGCATGCCCTCACGACCGAATATGCAACCCCAGAGGTGATTCGAGAGTCGAGGCGTGAGATCCTTGCCGACTGGCTATCCGTCGGCCTCGATCCCCGCAAATCGACACTATTTATCCAATCATCGGTTAAGGAACATGCGGAGCTTCAACTCCTCCTCTCCATGATCACCCCGCTTGGGTGGTTGGAGAGGGTCCCCTCCTATAAGGAGATGCAACAGGAACTTAGCAATAAAGATCTCTCCACGCATGGTTTTTTGGGATACCCTGTTTTACAAACCGCTGATATTGTCCTTTATAATGCAGAAATCGTCCCGGTCGGAAGTGACCAGGTTCCTCATATTGAGCTGGCCCGGGAGATTGTGCGTCGATTTAACAGCCTTTATAAACAACAGGTGCTTGTCGAACCACAGCCACTGCTGACGCCAGCCCCCAAGCTTTTGGGGCCTGATCGCAGAAAGATGAGTAAAAGTTATGACAACTGCCTTTTTCTCTCAGACTCTCCGAAAGAGATTGAGAAAAAGGTACTTTCGGCAATCACGGATCCGGCAAGGCAGAGAAAAGAGGATCCCGGTCATCCCGATATCTGCCTGATCTTTGATTACCATAAGCTTCATAGTGATCGCGAAACGATTGAGAGGGTCAGGAGAGACTGTTGCGCCGCTGCGATCGGGTGTGTTGAGGATAAAAAAATGATGGCGAATATCCTGAACAACTTTCTGGATCCAATCCGAAAAAAGCGCGAGGAGCTCTTGAAAAGACCCAAGGATTTGGAGGATATCATTCAGGAAGGAAACCGTCGGGCCCATGAGGTTGCTGCCCAAACGATGGAAAGGGTCCGGAGTGCGATGAAATTATGAATCTTGAGACAATAGACAATTGTCGTGTGCAACTTCCAGCTTTTGAGGGACCACTGGATCTTCTGCTTCATTTGATCAAGAAGGATGATCTCGACATTCAAAACATCCCGATTTCTGTGATCTTAAGTCAATACCTGGAATATCTTCAGCTGGCCCAGGAGCTCAATGTTGATCTTGCCGGCGAATTTCTCGATATGGCGGCCGAGCTCACCTATATCAAATCGAAGATGCTCCTTCCGGAGTCGGAGAAGGAAGAGGAAGAGGGATTCGATCCCCGTGCCGATCTTATCCAAAAACTGCTCGAGTATCAGAAGTATAAAATGGCAGCCTCAATATTGCTTGAAAGACCACTGCTTGGAAAAACTGTCTTCAAAAGATCTCCGGATCTTTCTGAAGTTGGAAATGATGAGTCAGAGATAATCGAGACAGACACCCTCTCTCTGATGGCTGCGTTTCAGGAACTTCTGAAAAGGATGCCCAAGGACAAAAGTCATGAGGTCTATCGGGAAAGGGTAGGGGTTGCCGAACGGGTGTTGGAGCTTGTTGAAAAAATTCGTGGGACAGACAAGGTTCTTTTCGAGGCGCTGTTTCAGGAGGATCGATCTCGGACAGAGCTGATCGTTACATTTCTCGCGATCCTGGAAATGGCACGTCAAAAATTGATCCGTATTGTCCAGGAAATGACCTGTGGTGTGATTGTCGTCTGCCCTCTTGTATCTGAAAAAAATGAAACGGAAGGAGATCAGGAAACATTATGAGTGAAACTCTTATGAATCTCAAAAATATCATTGAAGCGTTGCTCTTTATGGCAGGTCGTCCTCTCACAGTGAAGGAAATTGACGAGATCCTGAGCAATGCCCCCCTAAGGATCCCGGGTCGACGACCTGAGATCGAAGAGGCCCTCGAATTGCTGGCACGAGAGTGGGAGGAAAGGGGAGGGGGATTGCGCCTTGTCCCCATTGCCGGTGGGTTTGAATTTCGCACAAGGCCGGAGCTTGCCCCTTGGCTTTCACTCCTTTTTCCTTCAAAGCCCCAGAGGCTTTCAACACCCGCTGTCGAGACCTTGGCGCTGATTGCCTACCGTCAGCCGATTACGCGAAATGCAATTGAGGATCTCCGAGGGGTTGATAGCTCAGGCGTCCTCAAGGCCTTGATGGAAAAGAAATTGATCCGGATTGTCGGGCGAAAAGAGGAGGCGGGAAGACCGCTCCTTTACGCAACGTCGAGGGAATTTTTGGAGTTGTTTGAACTCAAAGATCTGAATGACCTCCCACCCCTCGCCGAGCTTGAGGCGAAGGTCCAGGCGCTGTCCGAAACAGAGAAGAAACCGGAGCGGTTGGATCTTTCTGATCTGACTGCCCTCCCTGTCGATTTTTCTGATCTGGACGAAAAAGATCGTGAGATCCTTGGCGGGCTTGAGAAAAGTCTGGAAGACCTAAAGAGCGTCGAAAAAGAGGTGCTCGAGTCTGAAGAGGGGGAGGAGACTCCCTAATCGTGGCCTGATCCACCACCGCCGCCGGTATCGGTAGCAGACTCGCAATTGTTGTAAATAATAATACAGGCACTCACAATACCAGCTACTAAGATAACCCCGGCTGCAATCATCATTAATTGACCTAGCGATATGCGCGCAGCAGGGGCTGGACTGACAACTCCAGCAGCACCACCAACCATCGTTTGTGCCGTACCCTGATAATGCCTCTCCATCGTTTGGCCAACAAACGACTCCAAAGCGGTATAAGCGCTATTTATTTCAGAGCGGGCCTCTTCAAGACTCCGTCTGTAGACACCAAATGGTGTGAAATAAGTCGATGCGCTGTTACGCACCCCTCCCTCACAAACCTTTCCGTAGAGGTGGAGTCTATATTCTAATGCGTCCAGATGAAGTGCCAATCCACACAGTTCGTTTGCACGGGTCGCAGCGTATGATGATGTTTGAAAATAGCCTGGATGAAGGTATCTTATTTTATGTAGTGCGCTCAACCCATCTGCATAAACTCTTGAAAACTCAGCCTGAACTATCCGCGGCGCGAGTAGCTCGGCGAGAGCAGGATCGCCTGGGCGACGTTCAAATCCTTGAGCGAACGTCATCCAAGCATCATGATACTCCGCAAACTGACTGTCGGCACTAACAAGGGGTCGAGTGGTCATAAAATGATCTCCTCTGATTTTACTTATCGATCCATAGGTAATAAACGGTGCTAAAAAAGCATCATTGAGAGAGAATTTTTCGTACCTTAGGAGGGTACGGGGAACCTCGGCTTGACAAGGGGAACTTCCCTGCGTAAGAGCACGTAGCGACTAAAAAAATCCACACCGAAGATGAGGGGGCCCAAACCCCTTCCCCTGCGGGGTGGAGCAGTCCGGTAGCTCGCCGGGCTCATAACCCGGAGGTCGTGGGTTCAAATCCCACCCCCGCTACATCCAACAGTGAGTACAGGCCTTCCGCCTTCGGGCGGAAGGCACTCTCTGTTTCCTGTTGCCCATCAATCCAATTTCATAGGCTTCGCTCCTATCATCCCCCGCAAGAGGTACTTTCATTATTTACGATTCCCGTGGTGGGATTTGAAGCCGACACGAGCGCATTAAAAAAACATTGTGTTAATTTTATTTTTAAGGCAGAAGATCCCTCCTACAAACAAGGAGGCATTATGCCAGCAAACAAGGCGTTCATGAAACCACTCACACCCGATGCAGCCCTTGCTGAGGTTGTTGGTTCCAAAGCAATCCCACGAACCGAAGTTGTCAAAAAACTTTGGGTCTACATCAAGAAGAACAAGCTTCAGGATGCAAAAAACAGACGGTGCATCAATGCCGATGACAAATTGAAGAAGGTCTTCAACGGCAAGAAACAGGTCAATATGTTTGAAATGACGAAGCTTGTTTCAGCTCATCTGAAGTAAGAGTGATTCGGTTTCGATACCTCTTTCAATTCAAGGACGGCTCGAAAAAGGAGTTCGTTGTTTCACTCGATGAGGAGACTCTCGATTTAATTAACCCTCAGAGAGAGAAACCACCCGAGTGGACACGTCTGGGTTTTCATCAGTGCCCAAACTGTCCGTTGTCCGAAGTTCGGTCTCCTTATTGTCCCGTCGCCTTAAATCTCTCCGATCTGATTCAATCCTTCAAAGATTGCCTTTCTTTCGAAGAGGCGGAGATCAGAATTGAAACGGCTGAAAGAGGCTACTTCAAACAGGCGTCTCTGCAGAAGGGGATCAGTTCTTTGATGGGGATCTATATGGTAACGAGTGGCTGTCCTGTTCTCGGAAGTCTGAAACCGATGGTTCGTTTTCATCTTCCATTTGCGAGTCTTGAGGAAACTCAATATCGCGTCCTCTCGATGTACCTCTTGTCCCAGTTTATCCAATATCGGAACAAAAAAGAACCCGATTGGGATCTCAAGGGGCTTGAGAAAATCTATGACGAGATTGAAATCGTGAACAAGGCGTTCAGTGAGCGGCTGACGAGCGTCCTCGAACAGGATGCAGTGGCCAATGCCGTCGCCATTTTGAATGTCTTTGCCCAGAGTATCTCATTCGCCTTGGACAAAAATGCCTTCAAAAAGATCGAAAAAATATTTTCTCTTGAACAAAAATCAAAAAAGGTTTGACGCAATGGAAAAATTTCCTTTATAATCACATCAGATTTATCAATGTCTCACGCCACTTTGAAAGAACTTCCGCCGAGTGAAGTTCGCGACAATGTCCAGCCAGTCAAGATCCCTTCTAAGGAAAAGGAATGGACGCGCGAAGAGGCTATTCGTTTGTACAATATCGATAGTTGGGGATCCGGCCACTTCTCTATTAACGATCAAGGCGAGGTTGTCTGTATTCCTGTCCCTCTCGAAGAGGCGCGGCTTTCGATTATGGATGTCGTCCGTGAGGCGAAGAAGAGGGGAATGAACTTTCCCCTTCAGATCCGTTTCCAAGACCTCCTGCGTCACCGTGTTCGGGCGATCAATCTCGCTTTTCAAAGCGCGATTCTCGATCAGGATTATAAGGGAACCTTTCGAGGCGTCTTCCCGATCAAGGTCAATCAGCTTCGCGAGGTTGTTGAGGAGATTCTGGATGTCGGCCGTGAGTTTCATCATGGACTTGAAGTCGGTAGCAAACCGGAGCTTGTTGCTGCGCTGGCGATCAACGACATCCCGGACAGTCTCATTGTTTGTAACGGCTACAAGGACAATCATTTCATCCGGCTTGCCCTGATGGGGCAGAAAGTTGGGAGGTCGATTATCCTTGTTGTTGAAAAGGCAGATGAGGTTGAGAGGATTGTGAAAATCGCCAAGGAGCTCGAGATTGAACCTGTCCTCGGAATCCGTCTTCGCTTGATAAGCAAGAGCTCCGGAAAATGGGCAACCTCCTCCGGAGAAACAGCCAAATTTGGCCTCAGCGCCTCAGAGGCGTTGGATGCCTGGGAAACTCTCGTCGAAAACAAATTGGAACATTGCCTCAAAATGGTCCATTTTCATATCGGATCTCAGGTACCGAATATTATGCATATCAAACAGGCGGTCCGTGAAGCGGCTCGTTATTATGCAAAGTTCGTCCAGCTGGGGGCGAAGCTTGAGTATCTCGATGTTGGTGGGGGACTCGGGGTCGACTATGACGGGACAGGGACGACAAACTCCTCCTCAACAAATTATACGCTCGATGAGTATGCAAGCACGATCGTCTATAACGTAAAAGATATCTGTGATCAGGAGAAGGTTCCTCAGCCGATTATTGTTTCAGAAAGTGGACGGGCCACAGTGGCCCACCATACGGTTCTTGTCGTCGAGGCCTTTGGCAATGTCGAAAAAAGCCAGCGTTCGAAGTTTATGGAAATTCAGGATCTCGAAAAGGAACACAAGATCATTCGAGACATCGTCGCCCTCAAGAAGCAGTTGCCTTATAAAAAGAAACTGATCGAGGTCTATCATGCCTTGCAGCAGATCCGTGAGGAGTCTTATCGGCTTTTTGATGTCGGCATGCTCGATCTCGTGACAAAAGCGAAGGTTGACTATCTTTATTGGCAGATCGCCGAGCAGATCGTGAATCGATTCATGAATAATGGAAGGGTTCCCAAAGAGATCGTAGAGCTCAGTGAAAAACTCAGTGATCAGTATATTTGTAACTTTTCTATTTTTCAGTCGGTCATGGATAATTGGGCGATCGGGCAGGTTTTTCCGATTATCCCGATTCACCGTTTGAATGAAGAACCAAAACATCGTGCCAAGCTTGTCGATATTACCTGTGACTCAGAAGGGGTGATTGATGAGTTTATTGATCTCCAGGATTCAAAACGATTTCTTCCGGTCCACAAGATTAAAAAAGAGCCTTACTATCTCGGGATTTTCCTGATCGGGGCCTATCAGGATATCATGGGGGATCAGCATAACCTCTTCGGGCGAACGAATGAAGTGCATGTCTTTTTTGATCCCGAGGAAGAAGGAGGGTTCTATCTAGAAGAGGTGATTCCAGGTTCTACAATCGATCAGGTCCTCCACAACACGCAGTACGACACCAATGATCTGGCACGAAATTTCAAGAAATTAATCGATGATGCGATCAAAGAGGATCGTCTTCGGCCCTCCGTCGGAATGTCTTGGATTGATGAGTATCGGAAGGCACTCTCCGATTATACATATCTTTCGGATGGGCAGTTTTAGCGGGGCTGTTGCTGCGTCACACAATGAATCCCGCCAAATCCAATCACCAGATCCCGTGACAAAATGGGAACGATACGCCTCTTCGGAAACAGGGTCTTGAAGAGTCGAATCGCCTCGTCATCTTTTGGATCACCAAATATCGGCAAGAGCACAACACCATTGGCAATATAAAAATTTGCATACGAAGCGGGGAGCGGGGTGTTGTTGAAAATGATCGGTTTCGGAACAGGGAGGGGGATAACCTCAAAGGGTTTCCCCTGCAGATCGGTCATTGATTTTAGGGCGTCGAGATTATCATTATAGAGAGAATAGTTGAGATCTTTGGGGTCATCCGTATGGGGTGCCATAATCTGATTCGGAGAGACAAAACGGGCCAGATTATCAATATGCCCATCCGTATCGTCGCCTTCAGGAGCCCCCGCTTGAAGCCAAAGGACTTTTGTGACACCTAAATAATCTTTGAGGACTTTTTCGATCTCCTCTTTCCTTAAATTCGGGTTCCTTTTCGGATGGAGAAGACAGGATTCTGTGGTCAGGAGAACTCCTTGACCATTGGTCTCGATCGATCCCCCCTCGAGGACAATTCCAGGCCGAAGGAAGGGGAGGGGTCTCATCTTTTCGGCGATCCGCGAGGAGACAAGGGCATCCTGATCCCACGGGGGCCATTTTTCGCCCCAGGAGTTGAAAACCCAGTTAATTAAAGCGGGAGGGGACAGAAATGTCGGACCGATATCCCGCATCCAGCAATCATTGGTTGGAATCTTGTGAAGCCTCGCCTTTTTAAAGTCGATGTCCGCTTTTTCGAGTCTCGCTCGTACCTCTGTCTCCATCTTTTCATCATTCACAAGGATATGGACTCTCTCATGGAGGTGAAGCACCTTGATCAGTTCGACCCAGATCGGGAAGACAAATTTCTGACGTCCCTGCCAGGTATCAGGATTATGAGGCCAGGCGAGCCAGGTCGCCTCGTGGAATTCCCATTCGGCGGGCATTCTGTAAGAGTACGCCGTCTGCGACACTTTGGGCACGAACCAGTTCATAAGACAGTAAACTAATCGAAATTATGAATATTTAGCAACTAATTTGCCTTTTACCCGAGAATTAACAAGAGTTTATGGCTTTTGATCTCCAAATTTCAAATTCAGACCTTCTGGCTGGAAAGCAACAACCATTGTTAAACTCGGATCTTTCTTCTCCTCGCGCTTCGGCAACAAATTGTTCTTCTTATTCTCGGGCTGTTTCCCCAACATTCACATCTACTCGAAGGATGACTCTAAGTTTTCTGTTTTTAACGACCAGTGCGGTAGTCGCTTCCCTTTTGTTGGGAAAAACTTGGGGGACTCTTGGAAGAGAAGCCCGAATGGAGATCCTAAGGCAGTTAAAAATTGACCGCCACCCGATGATACAGGGACTGCATACCTTTTCAGTTAGGGTGACTCCTGATGCCACAATGACATCTATCAGGGGGTGTTCTGACGAAGGATCTCTTCTTCTTGACATCCAGGCCCCACGAATGGGTGGAAATCAAACAGTTGTTTCTTTTCTTCGAGAAGTTTTAGGGCTCACTGAAGGCGAGCTAAAAATTACCAAGGGGGAGCGCTCGACACTAAAAACTCTTCGTGTGGCAGTAGCAGATGCCGAAATGATTCGTATAAGAATGGCCGACTTTTGTTTAGGAGCTTAACACTCCCTCAAAAAGGGCCAATCCTTCCTCACCTCTTCAATCCTCGACAAATCACACTCGACAATGAGAGTTTCCTCTTTATCGGCCGATGCCTTCCCCAATATCTTTCCCATCGGATCACAGACAAACGAGGTTCCCCAAAAATTAATATGGTTCTCCTGACCGACCCGATTACAGGCGGCGACAAAAACGCCATTTGAAATCGCATGACCTCGTTGAACCGTAATCCACGCATCCCTTTCAATTTCATTTGGGGTATTATTATAGCCAATCGCCGTCGGATAAAAGATAATCTCCGCCCCCGCTTGGGCTAACGCGCGTGCCCCCTCGGGGAACCACTGGTCATAACAGACTTGAAGTCCCACGGTTCCATACGAGGTCTTGAAGATCGGGTAACCAAGATCCCCTTTTTGAAAATAATAGGATTCTCCATAATAATTCTTGAGATCATCCGGAATATGGACCTTGCGATACTTTCCAAGAAACCGTCCATCAGCGTCGATAACCACAGCGGTATTGAAGTAGCGTTCTTCGTCTTTTTCAAAAATCGAGGCGACGATCACTATCTGATTTCTTTTAGCGAGAGGGGAGAGGAGCTCCAGTGTCGGGCCCGGAATCGACTCCGCCAATCGGAGATATTCCTTCTTCTCTTCTTGACAGAAATAGCCTGTTCGAAATAACTCCTGGAGACAGATGACATGGACCCCACGACTTGACGCTGTCTGGATCCGGTCGACGATCTTTTTAAGATTCCCTTCTGAATCTTCCGTACACGCCATTTGGATCAAACCAACTGAAACTTTGTTTCGTTTAGGCATATTTGTAGCCTCGGCTACCATAGGAAAAAGGAGTCCGCAACCATTTGAAGCTTAAACCGATTTAGAGAGCAAGGAAAGGGGGAGCCTATGACGGAGCAGATTCGGAATGAGGGGATTCGAATCGATTCTTTAGATCCTTCTGTCCGCGCATGCATGCCTTCGGTCATCAGGACGATCGAGGCAAACTGTTCGAACAAAGACTCCTGTTTTCTCCCACGAACAAAAACAGAACGTGATCGGATTCTTGGCTTAGCTCATGTTTCTGTTGAAAATTATAATCATTGTCTCGAGCCCTGGTCTCAAAAAATTGGTGCCGGTAATAAAGTTGGGCTTACATTTTCCGGTATGATGGTGGGTTTTGGCGCCACACTTATCGGTTGCGGTGCCTTGAGAGAAAAGATCAAACTCAATATAAGCCCCAATAATTTCCTCTGGTTAGGTATACCATTTTTGATCGGTGCCGTCGCTTTTCATCTTATCTCATTGCCTGATTCGGAGAGCTTTGGAGGGAATCTCGGGACAGCAGTACCGGTTGGTGTCGGAGTTGGTGCTCTTTGGACAGCATTAACAAGACGCTCCATGGTCAATCTGACAACTCTACCATACTATTTATCCTTGGGAGGCGCTGGAATTTTGGCAATCGGTCTTCTGTTTAATCTTATGCGACCAGAAATCTCGCCGTCACCTGGAAAAATAACGACTCGAGAAAGAGTTTTATCTGCTGGAAATTACCTGATCGATGGTGTTGGGTTTTCCTTTTTGGGATTGGGTCTCTACCGACACCATCCTGGCAAGTTCATCCCGGCACACCCTCTGCTGGCTGTTAGTGTTGCTGCCGCTTCAATTTCGGGTGTCCTTTTGGCCTACTGTCTTGGCACCGCCTCCCAAAAGCATGAGACTGATAGAGTGGGCCTTGGTGTTAATGTTTTTGGATTACTTTGCGGAATGGCAGTTGGGGTAGGAGGGATTGCCTTGGCACTACTTCCTCGAGGGAACAATCTTAGTGATGATTTTATTCTGATGGGAGTTGCAGCATCGGTGGCAATTGGTGGTCTTATGATCATTGGAACAAATGAAACGATTGAAAAAGAGAAACGTCACTGGAAGGCGGTCCTGAATCCCTCTCAGTGAAGTGATTTGACATAATATATCTTATGCGACGATACTGATGTTCTGGCCCTCTGATGATATTCCTGAATCGACCGGACGGTCAGCCCCTTCTCTTTCATGGCCAGAATTCCATCGACCGCTGCCATCGCTGCTGAGATGGTTGTGAAATAAGGAATCCCTTTCATCAATGTCGTTCTGCGGATCGAAAAGGAGTCGAGGGCGGGAATCCGTCCTTCCACCGTATTGATCACCATCGTAATTTCGCCTCTCTCAAGCGCCTCCACAATATGAGGACTTCCTTCCGCCACTTTATTAATGATCTCCGTGGGCATATCCGCCCCTCGAAGATAATTCGCCGTCCCTCGTGTCGCGACAATTGAAAAACCGGCCCTGAGGAGTTTTTTGACAATTCCACCAATAAGCGGCTTATCGGAATCCTTCACGCTCAAAAAAATCTTTCCCTGGAGTGGCAATATGTTGCCAGCGGCGATCTGAGACTTCGCGAAGGCAACACCAAAATCTTGACCGATCCCCATCACCTCTCCTGTTGACTTCATTTCGGGCCCCAGCAGGGTATCAACTCCAGGAAATTTCTGAAAAGGAAATACAGACTCCTTGACCGAGAAGTAATCCGGCTCCTCGAGTCCCTTCAAATCAAAATCTCTTAATTTTCGACCGACCATCAGTTTTGAAGCGATCCGGGCGATCGGAACCCCTGTCGCCTTTGAAATAAAGGGGACCGTTCGCGAGGCCCTTGGATTCACCTCGAGGATGTAAAGTTGGGACTTTTGAATCGCAAACTGAATATTAATCAGACCGATGACCTTCAACTCGCGTGCCAAAAGTTTTGTCGCCTCTGTAATCTCGGCAATCATCTTCGGAGGAAGTGAAAATGGGGGCAGACAAGCAGCGCTATCCCCGGAGTGGATCCCCGCCTCCTCGATATGTTCCATGATCCCGGCAATCACCACCTGCTCACCATCGCAAAGGGCATCAACATCGACCTCAATAGCGGTGGAAAGAAACTTATCGATCAATACCGGATGTTCGGGTGTGACTTCCGTCGCCTTCTTCATAAACTTTCTCAAATATTCCTCAATATGCGCGATCGCCATCCCACGACCACCAAGGACATAAGAAGGACGGACCAGGACCGGAAAACCGAGTTTTCTCGCAATCTCGACCGCCTCCTCCTCGGAACGTGCAGTCCCATTTTCGGGCTGTCTGAGACCCAATTTATGGATTAAGGCGGCGAAGAGTTTTCGGTCTTCGGCACGATCAATCGATTCCGGGGAGGTTCCCAAGATCTTCACGCCAGCCTTCTTCAACGGAACAGCGAGTTTAAGGGGGGTCTGCCCTCCCATCTGGACAATCACCCCATCAGGCCTCTCCGTCTCAAGAATATTCATCACATCTTCAAAGGTCAGTGGCTCGAAATAGAGTCGGTCCGAGGTGTCGTAATCGGTGGAAACGGTCTCCGGGTTACAATTTACCATGATCGTCTCGAACCCCTCCTCCTGAAGGCCAATGCTTGCCTGGACACAACAATAATCAAACTCAATCCCCTGCCCGATTCGATTAGGACCGCTTCCCAGGATGACGACCTTTTTCTTTTGCGTTGGATCAGATTCATCCTCCGTCTCATAGGTGGAATAAAGATACGGGGTATGTGCCACAAATTCGGCGCCACAAGTGTCAACCCTCTTATAGACCGGTCGGATATTTCCCCTCTCTCGCCTCTTGCGAACGACCTCTTCTGTTGTGTCCCAGAGTTTTGCGATCCTTCGATCCGAAAAACCGGCCCGTTTGGCATCCATTAAATGTCTTTTTTGTAAGGGCGTATCGCCATACGCCCCTACACGTTTTAATTTTCTTTCACACCGGATGATCTCCCGGATATGGTTCAGAAACCAGGGATCGATCTTGGTGAGTCGATAGATCTCTTGAACAGAATACCTACGTCGAAACGCCTCTCCGATGTACCAAAGCCGTTCCGAATTGGGGTTTTTCAATTTCTTTCGAATAAATTCCATCATACCCCCCTTTGACAAAGGGGGGATGGGGGGATTTTCAAACCCGGCACTCCCAGTCTCTAACGCCCGCATCCCCTTCTGTAATGACTCCTGAAATGTCCTTCCGATCGCCATCACCTCACCCACCGATTTCATCTGGGTCGTCAGAGTCGATTCCGCCTCGGGGAACTTTTCAAACGTAAACCGGGGGATTTTCGTCACGACATAGTCAATTGTTGGTTCAAAGCAGGCAGGTGTCGATCGTGTAATGTCATTCAGGATCTCATCCAGGGTGTATCCGACGGCGAGTTTCGTCGCGATCTTCGCGATCGGAAATCCGGTCGCCTTCGAGGCGAGGGCGGAACTTCGTGAAACCCGCGGATTCATCTCGATCACCACCATCCGACCGGTTTTCGGATGGATCGCAAACTGGATATTGGATCCACCGGTGTCGACACCAATCTCTCGAATGATCCGGATCGCAGCATCCCGCATGATCTGATATTCCTTGTCTGTGAGTGTCTGTGCCGGTGCGACGGTTATAGAATCTCCGGTATGAATTCCCATCGGATCAAAATTTTCAATCGAGCAAATAATGACGACATTATCCTTGCCATCACGCATCACCTCGAGCTCATATTCCTTCCAGCCAAGCGCTGATTCTTCGATCAGGATTTGTCTTACGGGACTACAATCGATCCCCCACTGCGCATATTCGGCGAATTCTTTTTTGTTTCTGGCAATATTTCCACCACTCCCCCCAAGCGTAAAGGCAGGTCGGATGATCGCCGGATACCCAGTGGTTTTTAGAACCTTCCAGGCCTCCTTCATCGAATGGGCTAGTCCGCTTGTGGGGACTTCGAGACCGATCTTTTTCATCGCCTCCTTAAAAAGCTGCCGATCCTCTGCCTTTTTTATCGCTGGCAATTTGGCGCCAATGAGCTCGACCTGATAGCGATCCAACACCCCACTCTCGGCCAAGATGACCGCCTGATTTAACGCCGTCTGGCCCCCGAGCGTCGGCAGGAGCGCCTGAGGCCGCTCCTTTTCAATAATCTGCTGGATCACCTCCGGTGTGATCGGTTCAATATAGGTGCGATCGGCGACTTCAGGATCGGTCATGATGGTCGCGGGGTTGGAATTGATCAGGACAACCTCATACCCCTCGGCCTTGAGCGCCTTGCAGGCCTGAGTCCCGGAATAATCAAACTCACACGCCTGACCGATCACGATCGGACCGGAACCGATCAGCATGATTTTTTTCAAGTCGGTTCGTTTGGGCATTTAGATCGCCTCCGGCTTATAACCGGCATCCCCTATTTTCTTCAGGATCATATCAATATGTCTCTTACCCTTCGTCTCCAACGTCACCTTCACCTGCGTGCAGTTGATCGGTCCCGAATAAAAGGCACGATCATGCTCGACCTCCAGGACATTGGCCCCTTCTCCCTTGATAATATTCAAAAGGGCCGCCAGTTGTCCGGGGACATCAGGCAAGAGGACCACGAGGCGTGCAATCCTTCCCATCTGGGCCAATCCTCTATTCAGAATTCGTGAAATCTGCGTAAAATCAATATTTCCCCCTGACAGGACAAGGACTGTCTTTTTACCACTTTGACCGGCAAAGCCTGCTTGAACCGCCGCAAGAGTTGTCGCCGCTGCCCCCTCGACAACCGCCTTCGAGCGATCCATGAGGGTCAAGACAGCCGAGGCAATCTGATCCTCAGGCACCTCCACAATCCGATCGACATATTTCATGACGTAGGAAAAAGTGATTTCTCCCGGCTCTTTGACCCGGATCCCATCCGCAAATGTCTCAGCGACCGGTATCTTGGTCCGTTTTTTATTTTTAAATGAAAGGACCATCGCGTTCGCCCCTGCTGCCTGCACGCCGGTGATCTTCACTTGGGGGCGTGATTCCTTGATCGCAATCGCAATACCGGCAATGAGCCCCCCTCCTCCGACAGGAATAATGATCTCATCGACATCCGGCAGTTTTTCCAAAATCTCAAGTCCGATAGTACCCTGACCTGCGATGATCGATTCATCATCGAATGCGGGGATAAAACTGAGCCCCTTCTCACGCGTCAATCGTCGCGCCGCGTCGAGACTCTCCTCAAACGATTGCCCCTCTTCAACCACAGTCGCTCCAAACGAACGTGTATTTTCAAGTTTCACAATCGGGGCACCGATCGGCATGACGATCGTTGCAGGAATTCCGATCATCTTTGAGGCCAAGGCAACCCCCTGGGCATGATTTCCCATCGAGGCGGCGACGACCCCTTTTTTCTTTTCATCCGCTGTGAGTGAAAGAATTTTATTGAGGGCGCCTCGAATCTTGAATGAGCCAGTTCTTTGCAATGTCTCCAACTTTGAATAGAGAGTGATCTCACGTTGATCAAGCTCTGAGGATCGTTCCAACGGAGTTGTATAGACATACTCCTTTAAGCGTCGCCTCGCCTCCTGAATATCTTTAAGTGTCAACATGGGTTCATCATTTCGACGAAGCGTTTAAAGAGATAGTTTGCATCATGCGGTCCCGGTGAGGCCTCGGGATGGTATTGGACGGAGAAGACAGGGTCACGTGTAGATCGGAGCCCCTCAACCGAGTGATCATTCAGGTTGATATGGGTCAGTTCCGCCCTCCCCTTTAACGAATCGGTATCGACAGCGAATCCATGATTCTGTGCCGTAATTTCTACCTTCCTCGTTTGAAGATCCATGACAGGTTGATTCCCTCCATGATGTCCGAATTTAAGTTTATAGGTTTTGCCTCCCAAGGAGAGGCCAATCAGTTGATGCCCCAGACAGATTCCAAAAATAGGAACTTTTCCGATTAGCTGACGGATTGTCTCGATCGCATAAGTCACCGGTTCCGGATCCCCGGGACCATTCGAGAGGAAGATCCCATCCGGCTTCATCGCGAGGGCCTTATTGGCAGTTGTTGAAGCAGGGACGACAGTGACGTCGCACCCGACATCAACAAGGTTTCGGAGGATGTTGCGTTTAATGCCGAAGTCGTAGGCGATGACCTTAAATCTCCCCCCTTCGCCCCCCTCTTTGTCAAAGAGGGGGGTTGGGGGGGGATTTTTTCGAAGGTTCCACACCCCCTCCTTCCACCGATACGGTCTCTCGCACGTCACCTCTTTGACGAGATCTCGTCCTACCATCGTTGGTGCCTCCCGGACCTTTTTCAGGAGTCTCTTTTTATCCTGGCCACCTGCAGAAAGGATCCCGATCTGCGACCCCTTGTCCCTCAAGAGTCTCGTCAACGCCCTCGTATCGATCCCCTCTACGGCAGGGATTTTGTTTTTCTTGAGATAACTGCCGAGGTCAAGCTTTGAGCGAAAGTTGGAAAAAACAGGATTGTAATGCCTCACGACAAATCCTTCGACAAACGGGCGCCAGGATTCGACATCTTCCTTGTTCACGCCGTAATTTCCGATCTCCGGATAGGTCATCACGATAATTTGTCCCTTATACGAAGGATCGGTCAGGATCTCCTGATAACCGGTCATGCTGGTGTTGAAGACGACTTCGCCGATTGCCTCAGTCTCGTAACCAAACGATTCCCCTTCAAAGGTCGTTCCGTCAGCTAAAATCAGAAGTGCCTTTGTCATAAACGACCTTTCCTCCGACAATAGTTTGGTGAACCTTCCCCTTTAGCTTCCAGCCGTCAAAGGGGCAGTTTCTTGACTTCGAACGAAATTTTGAGGCATCGATCACGACCGTCTCTTCGGGATCAAATAGGACAAGATCGGCGTCCGCCCTTCCCTCTCCCAGATGCCCTTTGGCCTTAAGACCCAGAACCGCCGCAGGTCCTGCGGTGAGAAGATGAAGCAACTTATCTAACGTCAGCTGCTTCTTCTGGACAAAACCGAGCATGACAGGGAGCGCCGTCTCGAGACCGATGATCCCGTTGGAGGCATTCACAAATTCAATTTCTTTTTCGAAAGTGGCATGAGGGGCATGATCGGTTGCGATCGCATCGACAATCCCCTCCTGAATCCCTTTCAGAAGGGCGCGTCGATCCTCATCGGTTCGTAACGGAGGGCGAACCTTGCAACTTCGTCGATACCCCCGTACATCCTCGTCCGTAAGCGTCAGGTGGTGGGGAGTTGCCTCACAGGTAACCCGCACCCCCCTCTTTTTCGCGGCGGCAACAAGCTCAAGACCGACACGGGTCGTCAGATGGGCGATATGAAGCCGTGCCTTCGTCAATTCTGCCAACGCGATATCCCGAGCAATCATCAACTCCTCGGCGGCATTGGGGGACCCAGGAAGACCCAACTCTGTCGCCACAAGCCCCTCGTTAATCGAAGATTCCCCGGAGAGATTTTCATCCTCACAATGGCTGATCACCAGCAGTTCAAACCCGCGGGCATACTGGAGCGCCTTTCTCATCAAGGCGCTATTCATGACTGTTTTTCCATCATCGGAGATTCCAATTATCCCCGCCTCGGCCATTTGACCAATATCCGAGAGTGCCTCTCCCTTGAGTCCTCGTGAAATAGAGCCAACCGGCAAGACATTGACAATCCCCTCACTCCTTGCCTTTTCACGGATGAATTCCGTGATGACGGCATTGTCATTGACCGGTTGGGTGTTTGCCATACAGACAATCGTCGTAAAACCACCCGCCGCTGCCGCTTCCGTCCCCGTCCGGATTGTTTCTTTATATTCAAATCCAGGCTCCCGGAGGTGGGTATGAAGATCAATAAAACCGGGGCAAACAACCATCCCTTTGGCATCAATCACTTGATCAGCCTGATGACGGAGAGTTCGTGCGATCTCAATAATCCGATCTCCGTTGATAAAAAGGTCGTAGTTCCCTTTTTTCCGATTCAGAGGATCGATCAGGTAACCATTTTTAATTAAAAGGGATCGCTTCATCTCTTCCCCCACATCGAGAGCACCGCCATTCGAACGGCGGTTGCGTTTTCGACTTGATCCAGGATCACGGTACGCGGCCCCCCCTTTTCCCCCCTCATATCAGCAATCTCCGGATCGATCTCAACCCCACGATTAATTGGCCCCGGATGCATAATGAGCGCCCCGGGTTTTAAGAGGGGGAGGAGATCTTTCGTGAGTCCATAGAAACGCGTGTACTCAGCCAGACTAGGAAAATTAAGGGTTTCCTGCCTCTCGCGTTGGATTCGAAGCAACATGACGACATCGGCCTTCGGGAGATGGGCACGAAGGTCCGTTGAAATCTCGGCCCCTAGTTTCTCGAGTCCCGGTGGAATCAAGGTAGCAGGACCGACCGCAGTCACCTTCGCCCCCATTTTTGAAAACCCATAGATATTGGAACGGGCCACTCGACTGTAGGCCAAGTCCCCCACGATCAGGATTCGAATCCCCGCAATCCTCCCCAAAATTTTCCGGACGGTGTAAAGATCCAAGAGGGCCTGGGTCGGGTGCTCGTGGGAACCATCCCCGGCGCTAATCACACTCGCCTTCGTGTAGTGGGCGACAAGTCCCGGGACGCCACTCGCCGCATGACGCACCACGAGGAGATCCGGGTGCATCGCCTCCAGATTTTCCACCATATCCTTGAGAGATTCCCCCTTCGTGAGACTCGAGGTTTGAGGGCTCATGTTGATCACAGCAGCCCCTAATTTCCTCGCCGCTAATTCGAACGAGGTTCGGGTACGTGTTGAGGGTTCAAAGAAGAGGTTGATGATCGTCTTCCCCCGTAAGGTTAAATCCGACCGCCCTTTTTTAAACTGGTCTGCGTGATCAAGAATCCGGGTGATAAGCGTTGTCGGAAGGTCTTTAATCCCTAAGAGATCTTTTCCAGGTAAAAAAAAACCTTCCCGCGGAGCGGAGGGTTTCTTCTGTTTTTTCGCGGTCATTAAAGAAGCGTGTGTACCGGACTGAGCTGGGAGTTGTCAAGTGACAGGACGGGATATCACCTCTGAAAATATTAGCCCCGGACGCAACTTTTTCGCCCGTCCGCCGAAAACCCGCTTGTAATGGCCATCAACCTATTTGCGACACCACCAGCATTTTTAGGACTCTCTCAGGGATTGTCTATACTGACCTTATTGGCCGCAACAGAATTTCCTGATCAAAGCACCGACTCATATGAAAATTCCAATAAAAACAGGCTATTTATAATTGCTATCGGTGTTGTCACCGCGGTAGGTCTCCTTTATCTGTTCCGGAGACCAATTGGACGCTCACTTACCAGACCACCTAGTTTACCTCTGGAACGACCGAGAGAAAGAGTGCTCGATCCAATACCACCCGTGAGAATGCCGTTGCGTCCGCTTCCTCTTAAATCAAACGAGCCTCCAACTATTAACAGGGAATTACTGGCGGGCGACAAACCGGTCTACGAAGTCAGGAAGATTGGCGATCTTAGTAACTATGATGGATCCGTGGTCAAGTATGTGATCGTCCATCAACAAGATGGTAAACATGTTTTAAGATACTCAACAAATCAAGTGGCACCGCATTCTTGCCTCGTTCTCGGCAATGGTGCTGAGGAGGTCGTTTGCGCCGGTAATATGCGCGGTGATCCCTTTAAAACCGGCACACTGACGATTGATGGTTCCAGCCGAGGCTATGAGAGTACTCATCACAGAGTAACCCTTGGTAGTAGGATTATTTCTGGAAAAGATCTTATTGCAAACCGTTCAGGATTGGTTGTTGCCAAAGAGATTTTGGAGAAAATGCTTGGCGTTGAAATTGACAATGGGGTCTTGCCGCTGATGCCACTTGCCGGTTAAAAAAGCGGCTACAACACTTCCTCTCCCGATACCACCCTGCAAAGCTGGCGAAAGTCCTCCGCAACATGGCCGCCGAATCTCGTGTAGTCCGCCACGGCCGGAAACTTGATAAAATCGGCGTAGGTCACAAAATATGACGATTCTTCGAACCATCTGCCCGATCATGATCTCGGCCGTTACCTTCTGAAACTCCCGGGCAAATTCCGGGTCTTTTAGCTCCTCTTTCAAGAAGTTCGAAAAACTGGACCCTCTGTGTGGATTTGTTTTCATTTTACCCTCCCAAACTGACGTAATTGGCGAACCGCCTTAAAGCCAGTTCGATCTCCCCCTTGGGGGTCTCCTGCGACTTCTTCATAAACGCATGGAGGAGGACAATCTCCCCTTCAAAAAATGCATAAAAGACCCGGTGACGACCTGCCCTGATCTCAAAGAGATCCTTTTGTCCCGCCATCTTTCTCCCGTGCGGCATATCGAGCCTGCCGGTTACTTCCAAGACACGCAGGCACCCTCCAATCTTGGTCCGATCCTTGGCAGACAATTCTTTCATGTAATCCTTTACAGGCTCATCGCCACGCGCCGTCTGGAAGAACCGGATCTCGAGTTTCACTGAGGATAGATGTACCAACCAACAGGTACGGAGTCAACCTCTGAAAATATTAGTGAGCTTGCTATAAACACTCAATATGCTAAAATTCCAAATAGATGCGTCGGAAACTGTTTCTTATCCTGTCTGTTTCACTTCTCCTGCTTGCGGGACAAGACATTCAGGCCAAGGTTCCAAATAAACAAAAGAAACCGAAAGTTAAATCACCCCAGAAGATCACGCTTCTCCAGGCACGAACAAAACTGGCTCATTTGCCCATTGCCAAGAGGTATTTTAAAAAAGCAACCCCCGGAAAAGAGATTTATCTAAAAAAGAAACCCAGTTTATTTGGTAAACGTCATGGAGTTGTTGGCTTACCTCAATTTCCTCCTCCAGGAGATCTGCGAACTCGGACCCCACCTCCTATGGATACCGGAAAAGATGGGGGTCGCCGACATGGGGGGAGTTATTGCAGTGGGGAGTTAGGGTTTTCATCAACGGGAAGTCTTAATACCTGTGTTATCCTTGCCAAGAGACCCTCTGATCCGCTCCCGATGGATCGATGGTCGGTTTGTTATCGACTCGGTGAGCTCATGAGGGATATTGAGGAGATTTCTTATCAACGACTGCATCCCGATGGCCCCTGTCCGGAGGAGTGGATTGATGTGGACCTGCCTGAAACCGCAAATCCTGACACGCTAGATTTGGATCTCATTATTCCGGCTGCCGAGTCACGTATCGATTTTTCACAATGCCAGTTTCTGATCGTCGTTACGCCGGCAATTGAAAATTATCTTATGCCAGATCGAGGGTGGCAACCTGCGGGTTATGGCGATATAGGATTCATTAGTGCTTACACAGCAGAACAACCCAATGCTATTGGTATCGCCTGGTACAATGTGACCGCGCTCGATCCCTCACCTGAACTCGATTACGGCGATTATGACTATGAGACGATCAGAACCTATGCCGAATATGCAATGCGGCAGGAATTTTTGCATGGCCTGGGAATCAGGTCTCACGCAGGTTCATTTAACTGCGGCTCGAGAATAGAGCGCGAGTCGTGCCCATCAGGGGATTACGATGATTACTATGATGTGATGGGACAAGGGATGCAGTTCAAGGATACCAATGGTTATTACAAAAAATCACTGGGGTGGTCGACCTGTTGTGAAGTCGATCCGATGGTGACAGGTAGCGATGGGACCTATATTCGGACTTTCAAAACTTTAAACAGCCGTGTGAGCTCGTTGCCTTCTCTATCTGGTGACTCCGATTCTTCTTCTCTCTGCCGCTGCCTGGAAATCAACCGTTCTGGACGAACACTCGTCATTGATTCCAATGATGAGTTGATTCCGTTTCTCACCCTTTATTTATCGGACCTCGACGATTTTAATACCCAAGCGGGGGCGATCGCCATCCGTCGTGCCTCTCAGTTTGATTATTCGACTTACACGTCAACAGGCCCCACGTCCGCGACGATTACCTGTGCCACATTTCAGGTTCCCAAGACGAGTCTGCTGGATATGCGCCCAAATTCCTTTTCGGAGTTTGATACTTTTGATAGTCTTTTGACCCTTGGGCAGTCCTATACAGATGAAATTTCAGAAGAGTTTGTTATCAGACCCCTGGGCAAGGATGAAAGTGATCCGAGTATCGTCAAGGTCTACGTCGGTCCCCCCTAGAAATCATTCATGAACGCTGATTGACAACAGAAACCTCTTGTGTGAAAAAAACGCCATGTTTCGGAAATATTTTCTTTTTCTCCTGGTCCTTCCCTTCTTTATCGGAGTGATCTCAGCAGACGAACGAAAAAAGGCACCGAAGGAGGCCCATCTCTACTTCATTTCACCAAAAGATGGAGAGACCGTTTCCAATCCAGTGACGGTACGATTTGGTCTGAAAGGAATGGGAGTGGCACCGGCAGGAATCCTGAAGGAGAACACCGGGCATCATCATCTCTTGATCGATCTTGAGAAATTGCCTGCCCTGAACGCCCCGATTCCAAAGGACGACCACCATCGCCACTTTGGTGGAGGAGAGACGGAAACGACAATAACCCTGCCAGCTGGAAAACATACGTTGCAGCTACTTTTGGGAGATTTGACTCATATCCCGCATCATCCACCGGTCATTTCGGAAAAGATTACCGTTACGGTAAAGGAATAGGAGGATCTCATGAGTTCTTATCAGGCAAAACGACTTCGCGGAGTGAGACTTAGGGTACAAGATCATGTCGGAGAATTAGGAAGGATCTTGAGCCCGCTTGCTGAGGCGCATATCAATGTCGAGGCGATCAACACCTTTCACTTAAACGACTGGGCCTATCTTGACATCCTAACGAGTGACAACGAGAAGGCCGAAAAACTCTGGGAGAAGCATGGTTATCATCCTGAGGAGTTTGACGTGATCAGTATTGAACTCAACAACAAGGCGGGTGAGTTAGCAGCGATCGCGACGAAGTTGGGTCAGGCAGGAATCGATATCCGTTATCTCTACACCTCGGCCCAGGGTCAGGTCCATCCGATCCTGCTGCTCAGCACGAATAATAACGAAGAGACGTTGAAACTCTTGAAAAAATGAAGAAGCAGAGTAGGCGATATGCCAATTAACAAAGTTGAACAACGAAACTTCTGGTGGGGACCGACTGCCGGGGGAGCTGCTGGTGCGCTGTTGTTGGCCGGATTAGGGGCGGCCGAAGAACTTCAATGCAAGACAATCCGTCTTAAGTCTGTTTTGGCCGCGGCTGGAGGGAATGGGCTTATGGGACTTGCTGCGTTTGGAACGGCCTCTCTTCTGACAACATGGTATATCCGCCGCAAAGGAACAGATCGTCTGAATGAAACCGGATTTTTTCTGGAAACGATGGCTAAAACCATTCCGATCCAATGGGCGGCCGCCTCAGCAACAGCCTTTTTGATCGTTGGTACAAAACTATATCTTGAACATAGAACTGCCAAAAACGGTTTCAGCTACGCCGTCCATAGTACCTTTAATGCAGTGTTCAAGGGGCCAATGATCCCCCTAATGTTGGTTCTGAGCGCCCTCTCGATTGGAGGAATCATTGCCGTTACAAAAATGGAGTGACCTCGTTCCGACTTAGAAAATTAGTGAATCCACTTTCCAAACCGGTCCCAACGGAGTGTCTTTCGATCAGAGTCGAGTGAGAGCCAGACGAACATCGCCCTCCCCTTCACATTCTCCATCGGGACAAAACCCCAATCACGTGAGTCCGAGGAATTGTCGCGATTGTCTCCCATGACAAAAAGATGGTGAGGAGGGACAGCGAACTCACCGTTCCAGTAGGACGGATTTGAATCGATCTGGACAAGATATTGATTTCTCCCCTGTGACTCCGAAAAATAAGAAAAATTTTCCCAATCGGGTGAATAGGGGATCGCCTTGATTTTTGCCTCATCCGCTACGGCATCACGAACGACTGGAATCAAGGCCAGATCATGTTTTTGTCCCGATTCGATCTTCAAAGCACTCCTGGCAATCGGGGTTCTATTGACGTAAATTTCATCGCCACTCAGTCGAATCTGATCTCCAGGGAGCCCCACAACCCGTTTAATAAAATCCTTCCCTTCATCGAGAGGATAAATAAAGACAATCGCCTCTCCCCGCTCAGGGGTTTTATAGTTAACAATCCGTTTTTTTGTGAAGGGGATCCGCAGACCGTAAATAAATTTGTTCACAAAGATATGGTCTCCAACAAGAAGGGTCGGCTTCATGGAACCTGACGGAATCTTGAACGCCTCGATCACAAAAGAACGGATAAAAAAGGCGATCAGAAAGGCGACGAAAAGAGACTCGAAAGTTTCCCGAAGTTTCCCCTTCTTTTTCGGTCCTATGAAGATCGGATCTGTCGGGTTCATCGTTTAATCAACCTTCAATACAGCCAAAAAAGCCTCGGGCGGGATCTCAACATTTCCCACCTGCTTCATCCGTTTTTTACCCTCTTTTTGTTTCTCTAGCAACTTCCTTTTACGGGTAATATCACCACCGTAACATTTAGCCGTCACATTCTTTCGAAGCGCCTTGACATTTTCTCTCGCGATAACGCGCCCCCCTATCGCCGCCTGCAAGGCGACTTCGTACATCTGACGCGGGATCGCCTCCCGGAGTTTTTTGACGATCTCTCGTCCGCGCTCAGCCGCTTTTTCCCGATGCAGGATCATCGAAAGCGCATCGACAGGGCTGTTGTTAATCAGGATGTTGAGTCGTATCAGATCGGCGTCCCTCCATTCCAGGAACTCATAGTCGAGAGAGGCGTACCCCTGGCTGAGCGACTTCAATCGGTCGTAAAAATCAAACATGATCTCGCTAAACGGGAGCTCATAGCTCAAGAGGGTCCGTTCCGGTGTGATATATTCAAGTTTCGTTTGAACGCCGCGCCGATCCGCACAGAGTTGGATGATATTGCCAACCGTCCGTGTCGGGAGATGGATCGTCGCCCGGATGAACGGCTCCTGCATTGATTCGATCTCCTGTTCCGAGGGAAGAAGCTGCGGGTTATCTATTGTCCGCCAGGTTCCTTTAGTCGTTTTGACCTTGAAAGAAACGGTTGGGGCGGTGGTAACAAGCTGCAGGTTGTACTCCCTCTCCAACCTTTCCCGAATAATATCCATGTGGAGCAGGCCCAAAAATCCGCACCGAAATCCAAAGCCCAGCGCCTGCGATGTCTCCGGCTCAAAAGAGAACGAAGAGTCATTGAGTCGGAGTTTCTCAAGTGCCATCTTCAGCGGCTCGTACTGCGTCGAATCGATCGGATAAAAGCCGGCAAAGACCATCGGTTTCGCCTGACGGAATCCTGAAAGTGGTTTCAGGGTGGGTCGTAAGCTCTCGGTAACAGTGTCACCAATACGAGTCTCATGAACCGACTTGATATTTGCCGTTAAAAAACCAACTTCTCCTGTTCCTAAACGTGACGCCTCAACCGGATGAGGGGAAAAAACACCAACCTTTTGAACCTCATAATCCTTTCCTGTCGAGACAAAACGAATCTTCATCCCGGGAAGGATCTCGCCATCCATGACTCGAATCAGGATAACAACCCCCAGATAGTTATCAAACCAGCTATCAAAAAGTAGCGCCCTTAAGGGACCCTTGTTGTCACCACTCGGAGGAGGAATCCGTCTCACTATCGACTCGAGGATATCGGCAACTCCCAAACCGGTCTTCGCTGAGGCAAGCACCGAATCCTCTGCAGGAATTCCGATCACATCTTCGATCTCCTTCTTCACCGCATCCGGATTGGCGGTCGGCAGGTCCATCTTGTTAATGACGGGAACAAGTTCGAGATTGTTATCGATCGCGAGATAGGCATTGGCGACCGTCTGGGCCTGGACCCCCTGAGAGGCATCGACGACCAGCAGCGCCCCTTCGCAGGCGGCAAGGCTCCGGGAAACCTCGTAATGGAAATCGACATGGCCGGGGGTATCAATCAGATTGAAAATATACTCTTGGCCGTCTTTGGCTTTATAATGCAACCGGACCGTCTGTGCCTTGATCGTAATCCCGCGCTCGCGTTCCAAATCCATCTTGTCAAGGAACTGATCCTTCTTCTCCCGCTCCGAAATCGCGCCGGTATATTCGAGTATCCGGTCGGCTAATGTCGATTTGCCATGATCGATGTGGGCAATGATACAGAAGTTTCTGATGTTTTTGGTCACTGTAGCGGGCTAAACCGGCAATTTCCCATTTAGGCCATTAGGGAAGAAAGTGGTGGTCTCCAAAAAACTCAGTTGTCTCGGGAGCGCCTCGCTATTCCTCTCCAAAACGAGGTCAATCCCCTGACGGATATATTCAGCGACAGGAACTTTGGTCTTGTCATGCAGAAGCTTCAACTTCTCATTCTGCTCCGGAGTAATGTAAATCGTTGTTGTAATCTTTTTCCGTGGCATAACCTTAACTTTTTGAGGGAACCACCAAGGCGTTCGTTTTTTCCTTTTCCTTGAACCTCTTCAGAAAACCCTTTGCCTCTTCCTGATTCCCAAAATGGCCGATACGAACCCGATACCAGGTCCCTTTATTGGGGATTTCACCTACCGTCATAAATGTGGAATACCCCTTCCCCCTCCATCTTTCCATCTGGGTCGTCGCCTCATTCGAAGATTGATAAGAGCCGACCTGAATGGAATATTTCCCTTTCTCTATTTCCCGAGGAGCCGGTTCCACAACGTCGGGCTTTTTCTCTACGATGACAGGAACCTTCTCTTCTTCGAGCGGGACAATTATAGGGGCCTCCCGCTCAACCATCTCCTTGGCTGTCACCCCCGACGGTTTTACCCGAATCGCCCCTTCTGTCTGATCGGTGAGGAGTTCCGGATAGGTCAGGGACACCTCTTTCGGTTTTCCCGATTCCTCTTCAGAGGTCGTCTCTTTTTGTGCCACTTCCTGTCTTGATCCAATGAGATCAGGCCCAAACCGCGCCCCAAGATAGAAAACGAGGAAAAGGGTGACGAGTTCAAGAAGGATGAGCGTCACGAACTGACCAAAAGTGAACTTGCAGAAATAGTCTTCAAGATCTTTTCTGAATTCACTCACTGTCCATGACCTCTGGAGCCGAGACTCCGATTAATTCCAAGCCTTGTGCCAATGTTTTTTTAAGAATCGCGCCAAGATACAATTTAGCCCGAGTCGTGTCAATATCGGTCCCAAGGATCCAATATCTTTTATCCTCCTTGGCCCGCGCGTAGTACGACTGAAAGGCCTTGGCCAACTCAAGGAGATAAAAGGGGATCCGATGCGGCTCTAGCGAATTTGCCGCCCGCTCTACCTCCTCCGGAAATTCGTGAAGCAGCCGGATCAGTTCGATCTCTTCCGGGAGATCGAGTCGCGTCAGATGCGGATCTGCTGTCATCGAAATGCCCTGATTTTCCGCTTTTCGGAAAATACTGGCCAATCGGGCATGGGCATATTGGACATAGTAGACAGGATTTTCCTGTGTGTGTCTCTTGGCCAGATCGAGATCAAAATCGAGATGAGATTCCGCCGCCCTCATCAAGAGAAAGAAGCGAAGTGCATCTTTTCCGACCTCATCGACAACCTCTTCGACCGTAATGAGGTTCCCTTCCCTCTTCGACATCGCGACGATCTCTCCCCCACGTTTCAAGCGAACGGTCTGATAAAAAACAACGTGAAGTTTTTCGGGATCAAACCCCAACGCAGAGACCCCTGCATTCATTCGTGGAAGGTGGCCATGGTGATTCGCTCCCCAGACATTGACCATAAAATCGAATCCCCTCCGATATTTCAAGGCATGATAGGCAAGGTCATTCGCAAAGTAGGTCGGCCTTCCATCAGATCGTCTAAGGACCGCCTCGCGATCCTCGAGAAACTCATCCTTCGGGGCGAACCATAACGCCCCCTCTTTCTCCTGAACCACTTTCTTGGCCTCAAGGCTCTGGAGGGTTTTATTGGTTTCTGAGGCAAGGATTCCTTTTTCATGGACCCAGCTGTCGAAGCGAATCCCGATCTTCTCACAGGAGCTCCGGATCCACTCCAGAACAAGCTCTACCCCATAAGGACCGAGTACGGAGATCGCCTCCTCTCGAGGGGTATCAATAAACCGACGTGCAAATTTCTCCTTCGCCTTCTCAGCCAGGTCGTGGACGTAGGCCCCTTTATATTGGGGCGGCTCGGAACCCGGATCGATTCCAAACAGCTTCAGATATTCATACAGTATCCCGGCCCCCAGGTGATCAATCTGCCCCCCGATGTCGTTGATATAATACTCTCTCGTGACCTCATAACCGATCGCCTGCAGTAAACTCGCAATCACATCCCCCAGAGGCCCCCCACGTGCATTACCAACATGGAGAGGGCCGGTTGGGTTTCCACTGATAAACTCTACAAGCGCTTTTTTCCCCTCCCCCGACCTCGTCACGAGGGACCGCCAATCGACCGTAGCGAGCTCTTTGAGAGACTCCTGCCAAACGGATTTCTTCAAGGTAAAATTAATAAACCCTGCCCCCGCCACCTCTATCTTTTCAAAAAAATCGGCGTGTCGTGAGAGATGCGAGACAATCTCCTGGGCAAGTTGACGTGGATTTTGCTTCCGCTCTTTCGCAAGGATCATCGCGAGGTTTGTTGTAAGCTCCCCGTGCACCTTCAATTTTGACCGCTCAATCTGATATTCAGGGAGATCTCCTCCAAGAGCCTCCTGTAGATATTTTCGAACCTTCTTTTTCATCGTTTGACTACCTTAAATTTGCCCAAAGGTTTTAATCCTTTAAGAACAGATTTATCAGCAACAATCACTTTTTTGAGTCCGTCAGCATACAAATATTGTCTAGAAACCCTTTCCAGATCTTCATGTGTTAAAGAAGAAATCTCCTGCTGGAAAACCTCGAGATAATTATCCGGATATCCCCACAGATAAAATTTTGCCAGATCTTTCACCAAAGAAAAGGAGGTTTCATACAAAAAGAAAAACGAGGTCAGGGCTGCCTCCTTCGCACGCGCCAGTTCTTCCTCTGAAATTTCAGGCGACTGGGACATCTTCTGGATGATTTGCATCATCTCTTCTGTCACCTCTTTGGCCTGAGATCCTTCCGTCTGCGCGACGGCATAAAACAACCCCTCTTCGACATTCATCCCATAATGAGACCAGACCCCATACGCCTTCCCCCCTTCGGTCCGGATTTTCTCGCCAAGACGGGAACTCAGCGAACCACTCCCCCCCAAAATATAGTTCATCAGAAAAAGGGCATATTTATCCGGATTGTCGCGACGTCCCCCCAAATGGCCGACAAGAATTGTCGCCTGTTTCAACCCCTTGCTCGCGACAAACCACTGCCCCCCCTCAAAACTTTTTTTGACCTTCGGGAGAGGGGAGAGGTCAACCGACACCTGCGGCCAGTCTGCTGTCCGGATTTTCAGAGAACGTCCAAGCTCTACAGAGGTCACATCGCCGCTGACCGCCATGACAAGACGATTGGGGACGATATGTCTCTTGTGAAATTCAATAAGATCTTCACGATGAATTTTCTTGATCGATTTCGGTGAAGGGGCCCTCCCCCACTGACTTTTTTTCCCATAAACCTGTTTGGCAAACTCCTTGAGCCCCCGCTCGAGCGGCTCCTCGTCACCACGCAGGATCCTCTCTGTAGCCCGTCTCTTGATGAGATCAATCTGATCGGGATCAAACAGGGGATTTCGAAAGAGATCGAAGAGGAGTTCGAGACCTTTCTCCAGGTCTTTGCGCAATATCTTGAGAGAGGCATAGCTCCACTCCGCATTCGCCCCCATTTCGAGGGAGGCACCCATCGACTCAAGCTCCTCCTCGACCCCCTCCGGAGAACGTGTTTTGGTCCCCCCGAGCCGGATCCCATCCATAGCGAGCTGGGCAAGCCCCTCTTTTCCCTTTGGGTCGCGAACCAAACCGGCGTCCCGAACCAGGACAACCAGCTCGACTGTTGGCAACTCATGATCTTCAAGGTCAAACAAAACGAGACCATTTGAGAGGGTCTCCCGATGGATCTCTGGAGGTTCAAAAAAAGATCCTGCGATGCTAATTTTTGGAATGAGAAACAAGAGAAAGAAAAATAATTTAAACTTCATGGCGCGAGAACTCCTGTCAGTTTTTGAGAGGGATCCAAATATCTCTCCGCCACTTCCTGAATCTCCTCACGTGAGATCTCGGTGATTTTTCCGAGATAGGTTTCCAAATAACGCCAACTTCCGAGTGCTGTTTCAAAATAAGAGAGCTGTTCAGCGAGTCCTTCGTTTGTCTTCAGGCTCCAGAGGAGCTCTATCAAAAGGTTATTGATCGCCTTCTGTACCTCTTCTGCTGTTGGCCCCTCTCTCCTGAATTTCTCGATCTCCTCCTCATACGCCTTCGTGACCTCCTCAACAGAGTGCCCCTCAAAAGGGGTAAGACGCACGAAAAAAAGATTCGGGCCTCGAATACCTGGTGCCCCGGAATAGACCTCCACCCCTGCTGCAACCTTCTTCTCAATGACAAGTTTCCTGTAGAGCCTCGAGGATCGCCCCTTCCCTAAAATCCCGTCAATAAGGTCGAAAACATAATCCTCCCTATTGGGGGGAGGAGGCTTGAGATAGACAATCGCAATACGCGGCCTCACCTCATCAGTCATCTTGAAATTTTCAGAGACAAACGCGTTTTTCTCAAATTCTTTTTCCCCCCGACGAAGGCCAGCGGGAATTTTACCAAAAGTTTTGGTTAGAATTTTTCCGGCAGCAACGAGATCAAAATTTCCGACCAGAACCCCGACCGCCTGATCGGGATGATAATGCCTGCCCCAGAATTCCTTTAAGTCTTCCTGTGTCACCTTACGAAGGTCTTCGGCCAGACCGATCGTCGGCCATTCGTACGGGGTGTCTTTAAAGGCGCGCAGAAGCAATTCCTCATAAAGCCGTCCGTCAGGATCATCCTCGACCCTCATCCGCCTCTCCTCGAGGATCACCTCCCTCTCCTTGTCAAAATCGGAAAAATTTGGCCGAAAAATTCTCTCGGATTCGATCGTCGCCCAAAACTCGAGCTGATCGGTGGGGAAACTGACCATGTAACTGGTGATATCTTTCGAGGTAGAGGCATTGAACCCCTTTCCCCCCTTTTTCTCAATGAGCCGTGACAGATCCGCCTCATTCATCCCTTGAATCCCCTTGAAGGCCATATGTTCGAGAAAATGGGCGAGTCCGGTCTTCCCCTTCTCTTCATCCGCCCCACCGACACGAAACCGGATATAGGCCGAGAAGATAGGAGGGCCTTTTCGATAAACCAGAAGAAATTTCATCCCATTTTTCAATCTCATCTCTTTGACCGGCGGAAATTGAGGCTGGATTAATTCAGGATCGGCAAAACCAGAAAATGAAATGAGGAAACAGAAGAGAAAGAATACGATTTTGATTTTCAGCGACATTCGATCCCCCGCCCGCTTTTGACATCGGTGAAACAGACGGTATGTCCTCCCGAAACCAATTGAACCTCTTTCGAATACTGTTTCTTCTCAGGGTCATAGGAAACCTGCAGATGATGGGTTCCCTCAGGCAGGGGAAGTTGCTGAAGGGGTGACTCGTACGAATCCCTTCCATCAATAACGATCTTGCCCCATGGAACCACCTGAACGCTCAAATAACCGGATTTTACTTCTGAAGGAGAGAGAAGATCTTCAGGGTGCGATCGATTTCGCCAGGTTTGGTATCCAAAAAAGAGGGCGCCGGAAACACCTGCCAGCAGGATAAGAGTCGCTGGAACATTTTTTCTCTGTCTCTGAGGCCTCCAGGAAACTGTTTCCGTTTTCAAAAAATTTTCCTTCTTTCCCGTCCCTCTTTTTTTGAGACAGGCAACAAGCGCTTCGGGACGAAGCGATATCCCCTTTTGCTGGGCATAAAAGAGAAGCGCCTCACGAAACTCTGATGCGGTTTGGAACCGTGCCGATCGATCCGCGGTAAGCGATTTTTGAAAAATCTTTTTTAACTCAGGATCCACTTTAGATTCAAAATGAGGCGTAAAAACAACCTGTCCGCGACGGACCTTGTCCAGTGTGTCAATCTCCCCCTTCCCTTCGAAAAGACGTTCTCCCGTCAACATCTCATAAAAAATAACCGCTGCCGAAAACAGATCGCTGCGGGTATCCACTTCGAGTCCCGAGGCCTGTTCAGGAGACATATAGGCGAACTTCCCCTTCAAAACTCCCGTATGAGATTCGCGACTCCGACTCGCCGCCTTCGCAATCCCGAAATCAGTGATCTTGACCTGCCCCTCGGAGGAAAGCAGCAGATTTTGCGGCGAAATATCACGGTGGACGATCTTTTTTGAATGCGCATAAGAAAGACCCGACAAGAGTTCCTGAATAATCAAGCAAGAGACATCGACCGGCAACGGGCCAGCTTCACGAAGCAGAGACCTTAAATCCATGCCGGAAACATACTCCATCACAATAAAGTAAGATTCCGCTTCGTGTCCTAATTCGATCACCTGGACAATATTCGGGTGATTGAGAGAGACGACGATCTTCGCCTCATCAACGAGCATTGAAATAAAATCGGGATCGGATGACCACTGCGGCAGGATTTTCTTGATGGCGACCGTTTTTTCGAACCCCGCCGCCCCTTCTAACTTCCCGAGGAAAAGCTCGGCCATCCCCCCCACGGCAATTCTTTTTTCTAATTTATAGCGACCAAGCCTCATAACCTTAGGGAGTATCAAAGGATTTCCCCAACATCAAGCATCCTAAAATGAGATATAAATTTAGTTAAATTATATTAAATTATATACCTATTGACTTACTTTAACTAATTTTTTAATAATATAATTACTCTCTCATGATCGAGATGACCCCTCAGGAAAGACTCCTCAGAAAACTCTGTATAGAAATTGCCTTGAATCAGATCGGTGGGAAGAAATTTAACACGCTCCTGATTGAATCTGGAATTTACCTGGATGATCAGGAATGGGACCTCGCGAATAAATTGCTCGGGCAGTCAACCCAGCTGATGAATTGGGTTGAGCACCCCCTCCCTACCTGCTAATTATTTCCGCTGATTTTCATGCAACAACCAGCTCAAAAAGAAGATCTTGATCCTTTGGTTCTTGCGATCAGTCGTGCGCGGGATGCATTGCTCAAAGATCAACAGCCTGAAGGTTATTGGTGGTACACACTGGAGGCGAATGAGTCGATTGGGGCCGGTCTGATCCAACTCATGCATTGGTTGGGAGCTGTCGATCGGGAAATCGAGGGGGGATTGTCGCAAAGAATCCTTTCTCTGCAACGTACTGACGGAAGCTGGGCGCTTTTCTTTGACGGTCCTCCCGATCTCTCCATAACGGTCGAGTGTTATTTTTCCCTTCGACTCGCCGGATTTCCACCGGATCACCCCTCTCTCAAAAAGGCGCGTGAAAAGATCTGTGAGCTTGGAGGGATTTCTCAGGTTCGGGTTTTTACAAAGATCCATCTCGCCCTTTTCGGCCTTGTCCCCTGGATCGAATGCCCCTCGATGCCTCTTTGGCTCATGCAGCTCCCTCTCTGGTCTGGCTTTTCCATCTATGAGTTTTCTAGCTGGGCACGCGCGTCGATTGTGCCTCTCTTGATTATCCTGGACAGGAAACCGGTGATAGAAATTCCATTCAGCCTCGACGAATTAAAATCTCCCCCTTCCCCCTCTTTGTCAAAGAGGGGGATCGAGGGGGGGATTTTCTTTTTTCTCGATCGCCTCCTTAAATATGCAGAAAAACTTCCCTGGCATCCTGGGAAAAAGAAGGCCGAGCAACTTGCTGAAAAATGGATTCGTGAGCATATCGAACGGACTGAAGATATTTATCCCGCAATGGCGTATGCGGCGCTAGCGATCAAGGCGCTCGGGTATCCCCTTTCAGATCCGACGATTCAGAAGGCACTGGGGGGATTGAAGAGATTTCGGCAAAAAGAAAATCTCCCCCCTTCGCCCCCCTCTTTGCCAAAGAGGGGGGTTGGGGGGGGATTTATCCATCAACAATGCTGTATCTCCCCCCTTTGGGACACCCCATGGGTCGCCCGAACCCTACTCGAATCCGGCCTACAAAAGGATGATCCACAGTTGCTTAAGGCGGCTCGTTATCTGATTTCAAAACAGATCACCAATCTTAAAGGGGACTGGTCTCAAAAAAATCGAGACGCCCTGCCCGGCGGATGGTCGTTTGAGTTTCAAAACGATTATTTTCCCGATGTTGATGATACGATTGAGATCCTCCGGTTTCTTGGAACGGTCGATCTTCCGACACAAGAGAAGAGACCGGCGATTGAACGCGGCCTCCAATGGCTCCTCTCGATGCAATCAAAAAATGGCGGTTGGGGTGCATTTGATAAGAACAACGTTTCATCGTGGGTCAACAGGATCCCCTTCTCCGATCATGGCGCCTGTCTTGACCCTTCGACACCCGATATCACGGCACGTGTTTTGGAATTGTTGGCTGATCTTAGAAAAATCTCCCCCCTTCGCCCCCCTCTTTTGCAAAGAGGGGGGTTGGGGGGGGATTTAAAACGAGCACTTAATTTCCTCCTCAAGACCCAAGAACCAGATGGTTCCTGGCGTGGACGCTGGGGGGTCAATTTTATCTACGGCACCTGGGCCGTCCTTGTCGGTCTCACAGCGATTGGAATCTCAAAAAACGATCTGCGGATACGGAAGGCGGTCCATTGGCTCAAATCGATCCAGAATCCGGATGGGGGTTGGGGCGAGTCATGCCTCTCGGATCGAGAAGGGCACTATGTTCCATTGGGACTCTCCCTCCCCTCTCAGACCGCTTGGGCATTGTTAGGTCTCATCGCCGCGGGGGGAGATTTATACACCGAAGAAATTCGCCGCGGTGTTGAATTCTTGATCAATTCTCAGGATGCAAACGGACGATGGGAGGAGCGACATTTCACCGGTACCGGATTTCCGGGGCATTTTTACATCCGGTATCATGGGTATCAACAGTATTTTCCACTGCTTGCATTGGGAAGATACTCACAACAATTCCGCTGATTTAAACGATATAAGGACCGATGACTATCGATTTTCGATCAAAAGTAGACTGTCGACTTTTACCAACTCACCCCCCGCCCCCCTTCTCCTTAACAAGGAGTGGGGGAGCAGAGAGGGAAAGGTCGTGGGAAAAATTTGCAGCCCCCTCATTCTCACTCTCCGGAAGCTTGACCCTCTTTGCGGCAGTTCTTTCTCGAGGAAAACCTCGACGGTTTTACCCTTACGTCGGCGCCTCCATTCTTCTCCACATCGGCCTCCTCAAACTCTTTACCCGACTGACAAAGAAGCCTGAAGAACCTCAGGTGATTGAAGTTGAGTTCGTATCACCGGAACCTCAAACTCCGTTGCCAAAAGAACCCCCTCCTTTTCTACCACCGGGCAACGAAGGGACATCTCCGAAACCGACAAGAAATAAAGGGCCGGAGTTGGTTGTCGACTCGCAAAAGAAAGCTCCTCAGCATCCCTCTCGTTCAAACAGGGGAACCCCAAAGATCACTGCCCCGAAGGCCAATTTTGGAGGGCCGTTGTCGTCAAATGCCCCACTGGGCGAGGAGGGTGATGCACCTCAGGCGGCTGAGGAGGGGGAGCCGAACGGGTCAGATAAAGGGGATTCTGATGGAGAATCGATGACACCGTTGGAGCAGCTTCCGGCAAGTCTCTATCAAGGACGTGTCATAGAGGCCGAGGAACCAGATAATAGAAGACGTCTGACCCAATTTGGACAACAGCTTTTAGATCACTTAACCCTCAGAGAAAAGAAAGACCACTACCAAATCGCCCTCCTGATTGACCGTTCCGGAAGCATGCTCCCGTACGCCAAAAAGATTCGGGACCTGATAGACCAAATCATGGAGCATGGCCAAAGCCAGGTCATTGAAGGGGGACATGTCACATTCGCGCTATGGATCTATATGGGGGCTGGTTTTCCTTTAAAACATCTTAAACCGGATTCCGAAATCTCTGAATTGTCTGATAGCGCTGAATTAACAGCAATGAAAACTGCAATTGAGCAGGCTATAGAGATCATAGAAACCAAGCCAGCTGCCGGTCCTGAATATACGTGGGACACCTCAATAGCACTCATGAACACTGAATCCTTTTCAACCCTAAACGAAGTTGGTAAGGTCATTATTGCCATCACCGACGACGAATCAGCCTGTTTTTTTATAAAAGGCCTAGAGCAATATTGTCCCCAAGGCACAGGGGATAATTCTGTTGTGAAGGTGAGGGATGCCGCAACACGAAAAGGAATCCGCTACGAAGTGATTCGCCGGTCTAATTTCTAGACCCCTTGATCTTCACCTCGATCGTGAGCCCTTCAAGCGCCTTGCGAATCTCCTGGTGGATATTAATCCGCTGCAGGAATTTTCCAACCTCGCGCGCGATGATATTCTCCAGATCCGCTTTTCGTTGTTTGGCCTGATTGGTGAGTGCCGTCCGGACCCCTTCTTCCGTCATCAGGGCGGCGCCAAGACCGGTTCGGATAATTTTTTTAAGGGTACCCATCAGGCGAGACTTTCGGCACGCTCTTTAAATTTCTTCATCATCGAGGGGAGATTCGAACCGATCAATTTCGAGGTAATCATTGAGGGGACAAAAAGACCGAAATCGATATCCACTGTATAGGTCGCCTCTGTCTTCCCCTTCCCCTCCTCCTTGAACACCCATCCCCCGCTATTTTTCTTGAAGAGCTCCCCCTTGATCAGATCCCATTGAATACTTTTATACGGATTTCCCGTCACCTTGAGCGTGTATTGGATCGATTTGATGACCTTGATATCAAAATCAACGATTAACGACTTCCCCTTGCCGTTTTGGATGGTCGCCTGTTTCACATCAGAGAGGAACTCAGGGTACTTCTCAAAATCGAGCGCTACTTCGTAGATCACTTTCGGGGAGACGTTGATGATAATGGATTCGGTCACCTGTGGCATAAAAATTAATACACCGGTTTCGTGTCAAAATAATGTCTCGCCTCAATAAACCGTATAGTCCCGGACTTCGATCTCATCACGACAGAATGGGTTTCAGCCCCTCCCCCAAAAAACCGGACCCCCTTCAGAAAATCGCCTGTCGTGACACCGGTCGCGGCAAACATCACCTCGCCTGCCGCAAGTTCTTCGAGCGTGTAGACATGATTCAGATCGGTGATTCCCATCCGCTTCATCCTTGAAATCTCCTCCTGGTTTCTCGGTTTCAAAATCCCCTGGATATCCCCATGAAGACACTTCAGCGCAGCGGCAGAAATAACCCCCTCCGGAGCCCCCCCAACCCCCATCAAGACATCAATGCCGCTCTCCTTCCAGCAGGTCGCTAACGCGGCAGAGACATCACCATCAGAAATTAATTTGATCCGGGTCCCCGCCTTGCGCACCTCACAGACCAAATCCTCGTGGCGTGGACGCTCCAGAATAACTACAGTCAGATCTTCGACCTCACATCCCTTCTTCTTCGCAATCTGCTGGAGATTCCAGGTGGCACTCTGCCGGATATCAATGACCCCCTTGGCCATAGGTCCCACTGCAATTTTCTGCATGTAGGTATCAGGGGCATGCAGGAAACAACCACGCGCCGCAAAAGCCATCACAGAGATCGAGTTGGGTTCTCCTTTTGCCGTCAGATTGGTTCCTTCGAGAGGATCCAGCGCAATATCGACATGAGGGCCGTTTCCCAATCCGACCTTTTCTCCGATATACAACATCGGCGCCTCATCGCGTTCCCCCTCTCCGATCACGACGGTCCCTTGAAATGCAATTGAGTTCAAGGCACGACGCATCCCGTCCACCGCTGCCTGATCCGCGGCATTATTGTCTCCACGTCCCATCAGCCGAGCGGAGTTGAGCGCCGCCGCCTCTGTCGCCCTGACCGCCTCCAATGCCAGATTTCTGTCCATGATTATTATCCTTTATGATTATTAATGATCTCTTTTAACTCTTTTCCTGCCTTGAAAAAAGGGGTTTTTCGGAGGCCCAACATCACCTTGGAACCGGATTTTGGGTTTCTTCCCTCACGCGGCTCGCGCTTTCTGACTTCAAATGTCCCGAATCCACGCAGCTCGATCCGGTTTCCCTGACAAAGCGCATCGGACATCATGTCAAATATGGAATTGACGATCCTCTCCATATCCTTCTGGGAAATATGGGAGGCCTTATCGATCAGTTTCTGTACCAGTTCACTCTTTGTCATGGCAATCCCTCCTAATAAAAAAACTGCACCCTTGGAACATCAATAAACATTTTCCTGACGGCTGTCCCGGCCCGTCCAAAAATCCACTCAAGAAAACCTTTATATTCTTTTTCAGGATAGAAGATCTCAGGTTTTTCAAGACCGGCAAGAGAGGCGGCTGTTTGAATAGCGGTCTGCAGATTTCCCAACTCATCAACAAGCCCTTTTTCTTTTGCCTCTTCCCCGGTGAAAATTTGGCCTTGGGCCAACTCACCCACCTGTTCAGCTGAAAGTCCGCGATGAGAGGCAACTGTCTTTTTAAACTGGTCATGAAGTTTCTTCAAGATCGTTTCCAGAAAGGCCCTCTCTTCCGCATCCATGGGACGCGTCGGGGAACCAACATCTTTCCATCGACCGCTCTTCAAGGTCTCTTGATGCACCTTGACGAAGTTTAGAAGGTTTTCCACATTCAGATACTCCATACGGACACCGATACTTCCCGTAATTGTCCCGGGATTCGCAACAATCTTGTGGCTTGGAAGCGCGACATAATACCCTCCCGAGGCAGCGACACTTCCCAAGGAAGCGACGACAGTCTTCACTTTCTTCAGATCCTCAACCCCATCATGAATCTCCTGAGACGCTCCGATGCTCCCCCCGGGCGATTCGATTCTCAAGACGACCGCTTTGACTTCCTCTGATTTTTTTAGATCTTCAAATTGGCGCAACGTAGGATCGGATTCAAAAATCCCCCCCTCGATCTTCACCACAGCAAGATTTCCTGATGGAGATCTGGCCAACAAAAGAGCCGCCAGACCTGCCAGCAGGACAAAGACAAAAAACCATCGCTTCATTTTTTCTTTTTGCTCTTCCCCTTGGAGGATTCTTCCTCAACGTACGGACCTACAAGAACTTTTCGGTCTCTTTCATCGAGGGAATGGATCACAACTGAAATTTTATCCCCGACTTTCGCCTCAAGGCCTTCTTCTTCTTTTGAAAAATCAAGAAGCGCCTCAACCCCTTCTTCCAAGCCGACAGCAATCATCTTCGAGGCGGCCCAGAGGACTGTCCCCTCACAACGCGTTCCAATGGCATAATTTTTTTTGATTCTGGTCCATGGATCTTCTGTAAGCTGCTTGATACCGAGGGCCAGTCTTTCGTTTTCCTTATCAAGGTTTAAAACAATCGCCTCGATCTCATCCCCCTTGTGATAGATCTCGGTCAACGGACGTGCATTCCGTACCCAAAAGAGATCCGAAACATGAATGAGACCATCGAGCTCCGGCAGGAGACCGATAAAAAGACCAAAATCAGCGATATTGCGGACAGAGCCTTTTACCTTCGTCCCAACAGCAAATTTTTCAGCAGCTGTCTCCCATGGGTTTTTGGAGATCTGTTTCATGCCAAGGGAAATCTTGTGCGCCTCTCGATCCAGATCAAGGATAACGGCATCGACAAAGTCTCCGACAGAGACAACTTTTGAGGGATGTTTGATCTTCCGCGACCAACTCATCTCGGAGACATGCACGAGGCCTTCAATCCCCTCTTCGAGCTCAACAAAAGCGCCGTAGTCCGTCACATTCACGACACGTCCCCGGGCCTGTGATCCGATCGGATATTTTTCAGGAACCTTCTCCCACGGATCAGCGGTCAACTGCTTAAGCCCCAAAGAAACCCGTCCAGTCTCCCCATCGATCTTTAAAATCTTCACCTGGATCTCTTGACCGACACTTAAAATCTCACTCGGATGTCCCACCCGGGACCAACTCATATCGGTAATATGGAGAAGCCCATCCAATCCGCCCAGATCAATAAAAGCGCCGTAGTCGGTCAGATTCTTCACACTTCCAGTGACCGCCTCCCCCTCCGAAAGATTTCCCAAAATTTCCTGTTTTGCAAATTCACGATTCTTCTCAAGCAGGGCCCTTCTCGAAACGATGATATTTCCTTTCTTCTTGTTCAGTTTCAGGATTTTGAGCTTAAAATTTTTCCCGAGCAGACGATCGAGATTTCCCGGAGGACGGACATCGATCTGAGAGGCAGGGAGAAACGCCTTCACCCCGATATCAACAGACAGCCCTCCCTTGACCTTTGAAACCACCACCCCTTCCACAAAACCATCCTGGTCAAAGGCCTCCTGGAGTTTGTCCCAAACCTTGAATGTCGCCGCCTTCTCTTTCGAGAGAAATACACACCCCTCGGGAGATTCCAGTACATCGAGATACGCCTCAACCTCATCGCCAATCTTGACAGAAAGTTCAGACGGACCGGTCCGAAACTCGGAGATCGGGATCTGCCCCTCTTGCTTATACCCAAAGTCGATCAAGGCAAAATCTTTGGTAATCGCAACGACCTTGCCCTTTATCACATCCCCCTCCTGCGGAAGGGACTTGGTAAAGCTTTTTTCTAAAAGGCTTGCAAAATCTTCGTGTGTGACCATCGGTGAGTGCGTGTAGTACAAGTAGGTGGGGAATGTCAATTTGCTTTTTTGTTCAATGGGTTATGAGTGGGGTTCAGCGAACTTGATGGACGTTACCACCAATTTTTCTTAGCGTTGAAATAAAGCTCGGGAAAGAGGTCTGTATACAATCAACGTCATTTATCAGGCTCTCTGCCGAGGCGGCCGTCCCAAGGATCGCGAGCGACATCGCAATCCGGTGATCCCCATAACTCTCCCCGATACCGCCTTGAACCCGATCGGTGCCTTTGATCTCAAAACCGTTTTTTTTCTCAACTACCTTGACCCCAAATTTTGGGAATTCGGAGGCGATGGAACTGATCCGATCGCTCTCCTTGATACGCAACTCTTTCATATCGCGAAAGCGACTCTTCCCCCCCGCCCTTGAGGCAGCGACGGCAAGGATCGGCACCTCGTCAATCAAACTGGGAACCAGTTCCCCCCCGAGAGAAACCGCCCTTAAGCAGCTTGGGGAAACAGTCAGATTTCCTGTCAGTTCTCCGGCCATTGTCCCCTGCCTCTGAATTTTTATCTCCCCCCCCATCTTGCCCAAAACTTTTAAAAATCCGATCCGGGTTGGATTCAACAAGAGATTTTTAATCAGAAGATGACTCTTTGGATTTGAGTGAATAAGACCCGCCACAACAAAAAAAGCGGCGGATGAGGGATCACCGGGGATTATGAGATTTTTGCCTCGGCGATCCCGAAAGAGTTTTAGCATCCTTTCCGTATGATCCCTCGTCTTGATCGGCTCCCGGACCTGAACCGATACCTCGGCAACAAGACCGGCCAAAAGCAGCGCCGACTTGACCTGGGCCGAAGGGACCGGAAGCCGATACCGGATCGCCTTCAGTTTTGTCCCCCAAACATGGATAAAACGCCGCCCCTCCTGCCATTCCTCAAAGATCCTCGCCCCCATTTTGGAAAGGGGAACGATCACACGACCCATCGGCCGGCGATCGAGTGAGGCATCCCCCGTCAAGACCGATTCAAAAGGGAGCGCCGCCAAGAGACCGGTCATGAGACGCATCGTGGTCCCGGAATTCCCGCAGTAAAGCGGGGTCGGCGATCTCTTGAGCCCCTCAGCCCCCTTCCCATGGACAACCCAGCGATCCCCATTTTTTTCGATACGAACCCCGAGATCCCTGAAGATCTGAATTGTCCTTAAGACATCATCTCCCTCCAAAAGGTTCCGTATCACTGTTTTTCCGTGTGAAAGCGCCCCGAAGATGATCGCCCGATGTGAAATCGATTTGTCACCGGGGAGCTTGACCTCCCCCTCAAGAATCTTAGCGGGTTGAACGATTAGCTGAGACATCAAGTTTCTTCCTCATCCACGAAATCTCTTGCAGCCGCTTTCGAAGTCCCCCCCGTTTTTTCTTTCGAATCATTGATTGAAACCTCGAGAGGGTCTCACGAAAACGGTCTGTCGCCTCAAGAATTTTCGGATTATCCAGAAAAATATCGGCCCACATCTCCGCGGAACTCGCGGCAATCCGGGTTGTATCGCGAAATCCACCTCCCAAATAGCGGGCAATCTCCTTTAACGGAATTTTTCTGCCGGCCACCTCCATCAGACTAAAGGCAACCAGATGAGGGAGATGGGAAATAAAGGCGAGGAGGGTATCATGCAAGGCCGAATCAAGAGAGAAGACGCGACTTCCCATTTTTTCCCAAATTTGTCTGATTGTTTTTTCATCGCTTCTTTTAACCCCATTGACTGGCGTGATGAGACAGACGTGACCTCGAAAGAGATCTTTATTTGCCGCCTCCGCCCCTTCCTTCTCCGTCCCCGCCATCGGATGAGCTCCCACGAAACGGAGTCTTCTTTTCTTTGCAATGGCGACACTGTGACGTTTCGTGCTCCCGACATCCATAAGCAGCGGTCCTCGTGGAAGGATTTCAAGATATTTTTGAATCGTCAGAACAGGCGTGGAAAGAATCATAAGATCTTGTTCGGAAAGTTTTAATTTGAAAAGATCAGGGGCTTTTTTTAGAGGAAAAATTTTATCGACAGCTCTTCGTTTCAATGCCTGAGAGAGATTCTCTTTATTGGTGTCAATCCCGATCACCCGATCGGCTAACTTTCTAGCGACCAAGTTGAGCCCGATCGAGGCCCCGATCTGACCGCAACCGATGATGATGACTCGAGAGCAGATTTTCACGACGTTGCTTTCGGATACGAACCCAACACTTTTACAAAAAGACAGTGTCTCGAAAGCTCACGAATCGCCGTCGCAATCCTCTTCTCCTCCAGATGCCCATCCATATCGAGGAAGAAGATATACTCCCAGACTTTTTTCTTTAAGGGGCGTGATTCGATCTTGGTCAGGTTGATTCCCGCCTGATAAAAAGGCTTCAACATCCGGAAGAGGATCCCGACCTCGTCTTTTACGGAAAAAAGGATCGATGTCTTGTCATGCCCTGTCCGTCCCGGGCTTTTCCTGCCGAGAATAAGAAAGCGGGTCATGTTGTTCGGATTGTCTTCGATATGGCGCTGGACGATTTTGAGACGGTAGATCAAGGCCGCCTCTTCACTCGCAATCGCACCGGCATTTGGCTCCTCGGCAGCCCTTGCCGCCGCCTGTGAGGTGCTTTCGGTCTCAACGAGCGGTGTACTGGGGAAATGGTCCTCAAGCCAGGAGCGGCATTGACCAAATGCCTGCGGATGGGAATAGATCTTTCGGATCCCTCGAAGCGTTCCGGAATGACTTAAGAAATTATGGGTAATCGGTAACGTCACCTCCGCGATAATTTTTAGTGGAGAATCGAGGAAGCGATCGAGTGTTGCCCCTACCACCCCTTCTGTCGAGTTTTCAATCCCGACAACACCACAATGCGCACGGTTATTCTCGACCTCCTCAAAGACCCGTGGAATCGACACGACAGGGATCATTTCACAGGAGCGCCCGAAATGTTTGATCGCTGCCATATGCGTAAATGTCGCCTCGGGACCGAGGTAGGCCACCTTCATCGGGGCGTTCAAAGACCTGGATGCCGAGATGATCTCTCGATAGACCGTCTGGAGGGCATGGGACGGAAAAGGACCCTTGTTTCGCTTTTTGAGACGGTCAATCAGGATTTTTTCGCGGGAGGGGGTGTAAAGCTCCTCCTGACGCGAGGCCTTCAGCCTGCCGATCTTCAAGGCAACCTTCGCCCTATCATTAAGAGTAGAAAGAATTTTTCGATCGAGAAGGTCGATTTGACGGCGGAGTCGATCGATTTCTTTTTTGGACATTACTGATAAATAGGGAGGTGTGAGAGAAAAATCAAAGGAAAGTTTTCCCCCGACAACTCTCTTTTAGATTCGAAATAGTCCAGATACCAAGTCCAAAGGCGGTTAGGACTCCTGAAAACTGCGATGTCAGACCTAAACCAAGTCGAACTGAGTTGCCGGTCGACCGATTCAGGAAAGGTACAAATTTCACGAGAAACCAAAAGGAAGTGGAAAGTGCCCAAAGAGGTGTAAATCCTTCCAGATAGGTCTTTCCTAAGCTGGAATTTGGTTTCAGATGATCCTGAAGAACCAAAAGCTGACCCAAAAAATATCCCGAAAATAACAACGTCACCCCACAACTGATCCCGGTGATTGTTCGCAAATGTTTCCAGAGGGGATGGCGAAGTTTTTCGGCCAAAGAGAGTCCTGGCCAGGCATCCACCCTATTTTGAATAGCCGCCTGATGTCTCTTCATCCCGCGCCACCCCAGAAAACTGACGACTGAAATGGTTGTGGATGCGGCAAAACCGAAGCGGTCCATTTCAAATGTCTTCCGACTCCAATCCTCGGAGAGATGACCATTCCAACAGAGATTTGAGAGACTGGTTGAATCCAGATGGCCCCCTTTTCAAACCAACAATCGGCGTGGGATCTGACCAGTTGCGGGGAATATCCCCCTCAAAAAGATACCCCCCTCTTAGTGTAAGAGGGGGGTATCTGAAATTCAGGAATTAACCGGTGGGGGCGTTATTGTATTGCCAGCGTAAACTCACCCTGCCGACGGTTTCCTTCGACGTCGGTCGCATCAATGAAGAGGGTGACGGTGTTAGCTGTACCCGTGAAATTGTTATTCATGTCAACATCCGTTCCACCATCCCCTGCGACATCCGCCGTATCACAAGCAGCAGCGGCAATCAAAGGAACGCGGTAGACAACCGCGGAACCCTGTCCGGCCGCCTCAGTTCCGTCACTAGCGGTACCTGTAATAACACCCGCTGTGTCGGGATCATTCCCTTCAAAGAGAAAGGCCGAGGTGGTGTGGAGGGTCCCACGGCAACCAGCACCGACAAGGCTCACACTTGTCCCTGCCCGGACGACCGAAATCACCTCCCAGGTCCCATAAACAAACTCGGGGAATTCAAGATAGACACCATCCACCGTTCCAGTCGCATTGGTAACCCCATCGTAGTTGTCAGCTGTAAACGACGATGTGCTCGAAATACCTCCCGACCCCGAATTATAGACATAGAAACCACCATCAAGTGTTCCATCATCATCGAGGTCACTCAGGTTAAGAATCTCATTCGCCGTGGTTCCATTCGTTCCGAATGGCTCATTTGCGGCAACCGTTCCTGAGAAGGTATAAATCTCATTCGTCGTGAGATCAGCTGCAGGGTCACAGGTCAGAACCGTGTCCCCAGCGCTGAGTGTACAGGTTGCATCCACTGAACCAGGCAATGGGAAACCGGTGACACCGGCCAAGGCGATCAAGTTATTCGTAAAGTCCAATCCAATCCCCGGACTGCTCGCGATACTGACCGGGAAGTTGAAAACAAGGACAATGTTTTGGCTGGTACTGATACCCAAGAGGTCGTTAATTCCTCCAAGTACAGTTGTTGCGGTTCCTTCACTGAAAACATCGGTAACAAGATCAGTGACCGGAAAGCCGGCAACAGCCGTATCGGTAATAACCGTCGCGTTCAGATCAACCAACGCAAGCGCCTCATTCCGACCGACAGGATTCGCCTCGATCTGGATCGTCGTACTGCTATCGATCGCACTGTCATAGGCCGCTACTGCTGTTGAGAAATCATAGACGTTGTCACTGTTGTTATCGCAGGCAGGGGCAACGATCGTATAATCCAGGAGCGGATTCAAACCACTCAAGGTTACAGCTCCGTTTGCATCTGTGGTGCCGGAAATTTCAACCCCTCCCAGAACAGAAAATGTTCCCGTTCCACCACCGTCATCAACTGTAGAGGTTGCAGCAGTCGGGAATGCATAAATTGGACAGGTCGCAACAGCGATACCGTTGTTCATCAAGTTCACTGAGAGACTGATCCCTCTCGCCAAGGCCAGATCCCCCATATCTTCTGCCAATGGGGTGTTATCCTGAGAGGCACCGGAAAAGACACAGGTGGCCTCTAATGTTGCATAGTTGGTCGCCCCGACACGTACACGAAATCCAGTTCCACCGGTATCTGTCGGGAGATTTTCAAACCGAAACATCCCCGCCTCATTAAAGAGGGTTGTGTCGGCATCATCCGTTCCTGTTGTCGTTTTAGCGACGAAATTGGTCTCTTTTTGTTTTTTCGTTGTATTATCCTTCTCGGTCTGGACGGAACCGGCATAAATTTCAACCGTCGCATCCGCAATACCGGAGCGTGTCGACCGATCGATGACACGACCAAAGCAGATACCAATCTCTTTTGCCACTTCATCGGCCAGGTTTGTTCCACCACCACAACTCCCGATCCCAAGATAAATGGGGGACGAGATGATTACAAGAAGCGGAAGCAGATGTTTGATCTTCATAGAAAACCCTCCCTTTTTTTAGTTTGGACAAGGAACCTATCCAGAAATTACGATGAGTCAAGAGAAAACAGGTTGAAGTGGTAAAAATGTTTACTATAGAAAATGGAAATGGACGAATTTTTTCAGATCGAGGGTCCTGATGCCACCGCGTACCTCCAACGGATGGTGACGAATGATATTCTTTCCATGTCCGTCGGCGAAGCGAGACACAATGCCCTGCTGGATCGAAAAGGGATGGTGCTGTCGCTCTTCTGTCTTGTGAGGATCAAGGAACAGTCTTATCTCGGCATTGGTAACCAACTGGCAGTCACACGGGCTCAGGAGGTTTTGAAGAAATTCAAGATTATGGAAAAGGTGACGATTACGGATGTCACGACGGAGTGGAGATTGTTTCAGTGGGTTGGTTTGAGTAGCGGCGGGTGGCTCGGGTCGGGCGCCCGCCCGCGCGCAACGGGTGAGCACGGGTGGGCGGAATCCGAGACAGGACCCGCCGCCAAGTGTTACCATTGGCAAGATAATTTCTACAATCAACCGATCTGGAATTTGCTCTATCCCGTTGGGGCGTATGGCGATACGCCCCTACCGCAAGATCTCTCCCCTCTCTCCCAAACCGCCTTCAATCTGATCCGAATGGAATCCGGCATCCCGGAATACGGGGTCGACATCGACGAAACACACATCCTCCTCGAGGCAAATCTCTCTCATACCTACAAAAGGAACAAGGGGTGTTATCCGGGACAGGAGGTGGTTGAACGGATCCTCGCCTACGGTCAGGGAAGGACACCGAAGAAACTCTGCTCACTTTATCTTGAGGGTCAGCACTCTATCCCGGCAAAAGCAGAGATTCTGGATCAGAATGGATCGAAGGTTGGTGAAACGACTTCAGCCCTTTATAACCCGCTCGACCAGAAAACAATCGTGATGGGATATCTGGATCAGAAACAAATCTCATCCCAACGCCCGTTTCAGATCGGAGATAATGTCCTCCGGCTCCTCGAGTCCAATTGAAAGCCGGATTCCGTTGGGTTCCACCCCCTTTTTTCTCTTCTCCTCTTCCGGCAACCCTGAGTGGGTCATTGAAAATGGATTCTCAATCAAGGTTCGGACCTGACCGAGACTCACAGCAAGCGTAATGGAATAAGAATCCTTCGCAATCCGATCGATAAAACGCTCTGCCTCATGTTCCGTCTTTCCCTTAAGAAGGAAGTAAATCATGCTCCCCGGCGCAAAATTTCCATCGAAGTCAATCATCTGTTTCTTCGCCAGGGCGAGTTGAGGAAACGAAGGGAGCCCCGGATAATAAACTTTTTCAACCTTGGGATTCCCTTCTAAAAACCTGGCTACCTTGAGTGCCGTCACCTGCTGCTGTTTCATTCTTAACCCCAAGGTCGGAAGCCCATAGACGAGGATCGGCCAGGCGTTTTTTGGGGAAAGGACCGCCCCGAAGTCCTTTCGAAAGAGAAGCAGGGAATTATGATATTTCTCCGAGGCCATGACTGCCCCTCCCATATCGGTCCCAAACCCCCCGATATCCTTCGTGAGACTGTGAACGACGATATCGACACCAAGCGAGATCGGTCGCTGGCAGAACGGCGTCGCAAAGGTATTATCAATAATCAGGACAATCTTCTGATCTTCGTTTCTCTTGGCATTGACCTGATCGACTCTCTTGCGCAGGCGGCCGATGTCGACCAGTTTGAGATTGGGATTCAAGGGGCTCTCGAAGTAGATCGCCTTTGTCTTCGGTGTTATCGATTTTTCATACCCCTCTCGGGTCAGATCGGCGAAGTGGACCTTGATCCCCAATCGTGGAAGCCAGTTGGTCAGAAGACTGTACGTACAGCCGTACAGGATATCATTGGCCAGGATCTCATCCCCCGCCTTCAGAGAAACGAGACAGGCGGCAGAGACCGCCGCCATGCCGGAGGCAAAGGCAACTGACACCTCCGACCCTTCCACAAAGGCAAGGTTCTCCTCCAGCATCCCGCGTGTCGGCTCATCGAGACGGTCATAGATATAAATCGGGACATGCTTCTTCTCGGTCGGGTGATCACAGGCAAAATCAAAGAAGCCATGCGCCCCACGGTGCTGTGTATCCAAACGAAAGGTCGTCGATGAGGTCAATGGGGGAACCACATGATGGCGGTATTCCCACTTCTTCGAGTGAAACTTTCCATGGATGAGATGCGTCCCCATTTTGTAGGGGCGTCTCTCGGAGAGATCCTTTCTCTCTTTTTTCATAGGCGATGGAATCACTTTTTTTTACGCTTCAGGCAAGACAAAATGAAACTCACTCCCCTTCCCGACCTGACTCTCCGCCCAGATCTTCCCCCCCATCTGCTCCACGATGTTTTTGCAGATGGCAAGCCCCAGACCGGTTCCCCTATAAACAGAGTCGTTCGCCTCTTCCTTTTGATCAATCTGCGCAAATTTCTGAAAAAGCAGCTTCATCCTGTCAGGGGGAATTCCAGGTCCATCATCGATCACGGAAAATTCGACCCCTTTTTGCCCATCTTCAAGCGCTCCTTCTTTCTCCTCCTCCTTGATCGTCACATGACCTTTCGCATGCCGAACGGCATTGTTGACGAGATTCACAAGCACCTCGGAGAAGAAATCATCATCAGCCAAAATCAGGTGCGGAGATTGAATCTCTGTCTTCAATTGAATCTCTCTCCCCACCGACATTCCAAGCCGAAAAGTCCTCACGACCTCTGAAATCGACCTCTCTGGATCCAACGACCGGAGATTCATCCTGACCATTCCAGACTCGAGCTGTGCCAGATCGAGCAGGTTATTCAGAAGCCGGATCAAACGATCGGTATTCCCATTGATGAGTCTTATCGTTTTTGATTGCCTCTCTGTGAGTGGCCCTCCTGTATTCGCTTCGAGATTATCCAAGGCCATTTTCATCGCGGCAAGCGGGGTTCGAAGCTCATGAGAGACCATATTGACGAATTCATCCCTGATCGTCTCGAGTTTTTGTCGTCTCGTATCAATATGATGCAGAATACCAGCGCCAATCCAGATCGAAATAACAAGGGCCCCCATATTGAGGGTCACGAAGAGCGCGACCTCCGAAATCATATCGGAGCGACCTGAAGAGACAATCCACCACCGGAACCCCCCTAAAAGTACCGGAATCAAAACCGCCATCGGCAGGAGTCGCCTTGCCATAAGCCCCCCGGCGTCATCTGCCGTAACAGGGAGCATAAGCCCCTCCTGGGGGCGTAAAAACAAAAGGCCGGTACAAAAGACAATAAATGCCACAGAGGTGTGGAGGGCGACCCTCGTATAATACAGGATCTCCTTCAGATGGATCGCATCATCACCGAACAGGTATCCCAAAAGACTGGTCAATCCGATGAAGCCAATAAAAAGTGACAGGGTCTGCGAGGGATAAATCAATTTTCCAATCCTGATATCGATCAGGAGAAGAGCGAGTCCTCCCACCGTAAAGGCAAACCCGCACTCCGGCGCCATGCGACCCGGATAAACTGTATACAGAGGGTCAGGATCCTCGAAAAACAGCAGCTGATCGATCCCCAGATCCCACCCAAAAAGATATTGGGACAAAGATAAAACGCCGATCAAGAAGACAAAGAGACTGAAGATTTTTCCAGGCAGGTAAAATCGGGTTTTGTCTTTTTTTCGACGCAGCAAAAAAAGGGCAAGCCCTGAGAAAAAAAAGGCGAGCGCCGCGTTCGCCTTCATCGTGACAAGACCGGGTGTAACTGATTTTAATATGGGGAGGTCCAACCACCAGCCGATCAAGACAGCAACGCCGACAACCATCAAAACAACCGCCATACATAAAGAGTGGCATCTGACGATCCATTGATCCAATCGAGTCATAAATCCCCCTATCCCACCTCGGCCAGGGCCAACCTTTCCTTCCAACGAATCATAAGCCCTTCCTTGAGCTGGGGAACATGACGAAGATCAGGATCCTGCTCGATCAATTGAAACGCCTCTTTCCTCGCCTCGATCAGGATTTTTTGGTCACGCAGGATATTCGCCATCCGAAATTCAGGCAGTCCCGCCTGCCGTGTCCCCAGAAAATCACCGGGACCACGGATCTTCAAGTCCTCCTCAGCGATTCGAAAACCATCCTGCGTCTCGCACATCACCCTCAGTCGTTTATAGGCGGTCTCGGTTTTCTGATAATCACTGACGAGGATGCAGGTCGACCGCTTCTCCCCCCTTCCGACCCTTCCACGCAACTGATGGAGCTGGGAGAGACCAAACCGATCGGCATGTTCGATCACCATCAGGGTCGCATTCGGGACATCGACGCCGACCTCGATCACGGTCGTGCAGACGAGGAGCCCGACCCGCCCCGCCTTGAAATCCCGAAAAACTTTTTCCTTTTCCTCCCCTTTCACACGCCCATGCAGCAGCGCGAGTGTCCGGTCCGGAAAAATCTTCTTCAGCTCCTGATACATCCGATCGGCATCTTTGAGCACCAGCTTCTCGCTCTCCTCGACAAGCGGATAGACAATATACCCCTGCTCCCCCCGATCCAGGGCTTGTGCAATCAACTGATAGAGTCTTCCCCTCTCTCGGGACTCGACAATATCGGTCCGGATCGGCTGACGCCCCGGCGGCATCTCGTCAATGATCGAAACATCCAGATCACCGTAAACGGTCATCGCGAGTGTCCTTGGGATCGGTGTTGCGGTCATCACGAGGACGTCTGGTTTTCCCTTCGCACGCAACGCCTGCCTCTGAAGAACTCCGAATCGATGTTGTTCATCAATAATCACAAGTCCCAAATTCTGGAACTCAACCCCCTCCGAGATCACCGCGTGGGTCCCGATAATCAACGGATGCAGACCACGCCTGATGCGTGAACGGATTTTGGTTTTTTCCGATTGGGTTAAGGAGCCTGTGAGCAGGGCCGGAATAATCTTGAAGCAAGACAAGAGTTCGCTGGCAGTCCGAAAATGTTGCTCGGCCAGGATCTCGGTAGGAACCATGAGGGCGACCTGATACCCGTTTTGGATCGCCACGAGCGCCGAGAGCAAAGCAACAACCGTCTTTCCGCTCCCGACATCCCCCTGCACGAGTCGATTCATCGGCATCGGCTGGGCCATATCCTGCAAGATCTCGTGCAGTACCCTCCTCTGCGCACGGGTCAAGGGAAACGGAAGTTTTTGAAGCGACTCTTTTACCGCTTCAACCGTCCAACGAAACACGATCCCCAGATCCTGTTTGTTTCCCCTCCTCTTCAGGGCCAGTGCCAATTCCATGAGGAAGAATTCCTCGAAAATCTCCCTGCGATGCGCCGGAGAGATGGCACGATTCCATTCGTCGACATCCGCCGACGGAGGAGGAAAATGGAGCTGAAAAAGCGCCTCCTTTTTTTCCGGAAATTGATATCTGGCAATGATTTCCGATGGAAGGACCTCCTCGATCACAAAACGGGAAAAGCTGTTTTCAATAATTTTTCGAAATCGCCTCTGACCCAAGCCGGGAATCTCGGAATAGACAGGAATGATGCCGGGGGCGCTAACCTCCTCCATGAGATCGGAATTCAGAATCTGAACCTCGGGATGCACAAACTGCGGTTCATGGCGATAATGGGTGACCGGACCGGAGACCATCAATGTCGTCCCTTTTTTGAACCGCGATTGCATCTGGGGGTAAAAATGAAACCACTTCAGTGAAACGGCGCCGGTCCCATCACTCAAGATAACCTCGAAGAGACGCCGTCTGTTTCGAAAAAAGACGAGTCCCGACGTCACGACCTGACCGACAACGGTTCGCTGTCCGGGCGCCAGACCACGGATCGAATCAAGACGACGGCGATCGATATATTTGTACGGAAAAAAATAGAAGAGGTCCTCGGCGGTCTGCACCCCTTTTTCATTCAAAATCGAGCCAAGCCTCGGACCAACCCCAGGGACAAAGCGGACCGGCGTCTCTCGCGGCTTCTCACTCTGTTGGAGGGACTGTGGATGCTGGGGGGGCTGGTTCCTCAGGGGCTCCTGTGGGAGCTCCCTCGGGGACGCCAGGATCAGTGGCTTCAGGGGTGCTCGGGGGTTCGACAATTTCTCCTTGCTCCAGGATGTTAAATTCAACGCGTCGATTCTTGGCCCTGCCAATATCGGTATCGTTCGAGTCAACCGGTTGAGACGATCCAAAGCCTTTTACCGTCAGACGCTCCGGTTCAATTCCATGATCAACGAGGTACTGTCTGACCGCCTCCGCTCGTTTGATGGAGGACTTGAGATTGGCTGCCTCTTTTCCGCCACCATCAGAATGCCCCTCGATCTGGACCTTCTTCACCTGAGGGTTTTCCTTCAGTGTACTCGCCACATCATCAAGAATCTGTGTCGAAACAGGCCGAAGTGTCGTCTTCCCTTTTTCAAAATGGATCTTCCTCTTGATCTCCACCTTCGGCGGCGGAGGGGGGGCTACAGGCTCTGGAGGGGGTGGCGGCGGTGGTGGGGCCTTCTCAAAACCATACGTATAACTGACCCCCGTCACGACCCGAAAACTTGGAGAACCATACCCCGAGGTAAGTCCGGTTCCACCTCCCAAATTGACAGCAAGCCCTGCTACCTGTGGGATTCGCGCACGCCCCGCGACCAAAAACTCGAGTGGTGTCTCTGCTGTCCGATCAAACGGCGCCTTCACGAGGAGCGAAGAATCGACCTCCCCAATCAGATCGAGCCATTCGAGAGGGGTGTAGCGACCGGCAAGACCGATCAGATACTGATCGTCACGCTCGAGTCCCAAAACCGTCGCCGTGGTCGTTCCCGGAAAAACAAAATCGGAACGGGCCAGATATGAAAAATTCAGCGCGATCTCCGCGATCTCTTCATATTTGTAATCGAGGATCGCACGGGCCCCACCGACAAAACCGCCATTTCCCACAAAATGATTCTCATCACCGGTCGGGAACCAGATGAATGGGGTCAAGGCAAGTCCCACCGGATACTGACTGTTATCGAGAATCCGAAACTTAGGTTCCAGACGGATATCGCCGAGCCCCATGTCGGTCTCGCGGCTCACTGCCCGATTCGCATTGAGATCTTCAAGATTTTCGGTGTCGTTCGAAAAGGCAAAGGGAACGGCAAAACCAGTCTCGAGCCAGGGGAGGATCCCAAAAGAGAAGATAGCATCCTCCATGAGAAGCCCATTCATGATGACATCGTTTCCCCTCGTCATCGTCTTGCGCGCATAGTTGATGAACAAGGCGCCATGGAGCGTCATCGGTTTCAGCGTCTGGGAATTGGAAACCGCAAAATAGGGGGTGGAACCCGCGACCGGCATAAAATTCTGTAACGAGGCGCCGGTCTCGGCTGCTGCAATTTTTGGGAGAATCAGGAGAAAGGCAATGAAAGTAAGCTTGAGAAACCTCATCCCCTTTCCTTTAGAATATAATAAAATTTTATCAACGTTTTTCCTTCATGAGTTTATATTCAAGAGCATCCACGAGCGCCATCCAGGAGGCTTCAATGATATTTTCAGAGACGCCGACGGTTCCCCACTTTTCCTTTTTATCCTGGGATTCGATCAGGACACGGACCAGTGAAGAAGTCCCCTTCGGTCCCGGAAGAACACGCACCTTATAATCGACGAGCTGGACTTCCTTCAACTTCGGATAAAAACGCTCCAGCGCCTTCCGAAGGGCGTTATCAAGGGCATTCACGGGACCAACACCATTCGCGGCGGTATGTTCGATCTTCCCATCGACCTCCATCTGGATCGTCGCCTCGGCAAAAGGGGCCTCACCCACCGTCCTCTTTTCATCGATCACACGAAAACCGATCAAACGGAAAAATCGTCGATGCTTCTTGAGCACCTTCTTCATGAGGATCTCAAACGACGCCTCGGCTCCTTCAAATTCGAACCCGCGATTTTCAAGATCCTTCAGCGACTTCAAGAGATCCCTTGTCTCCTCATCCTTGAGCTTAAGTCCAAACTGATTCGCCTTATAGAGGACATTGGACCGGCCGGATTGATCCGAGATCAAGATCCGCCGGCGATTCCCGACCGTCTCAGGATGAATATGTTCGTAGGTTCTCCAATTTTTCATGACGGCGCTCGCATGAACCCCCCCTTTGTGGGCAAAGGCCGAATTTCCGACAAATGGCTGGTGGCTTGTGTGACTTCGATTCATCAGTTCATCAACAAAATGGGAGGTCTCGCGAAGCCTCTTCAACTGGGGATCCGAGAGACACGAAAGTCCCATCTTGAGTTTAAGATTGGCAGCGATAGAAATCAGATTCGCATTTCCACACCGCTCACCAAAACCGTTGATCGTTCCGTGGATCTGGATCGCCCCTTCTTTAACAGCGGCAAGTGAGTTCGCCACGGCAAGTTCACCGTCATTATGGCAATGAATCCCCAAAGGCGTCCGGATTTCCCTATGAACGGCACGAACCACCTCAGCGACCTCAAAAGGCAGGGTTCCGCCGTTCGTATCACAGAGGACAATCAGATCCGCACCCGCCTCTGTGGCGGTTCGAATCGCCTTCAAGGCATAGGACCGATTTGCCCTGAAACCGTCGAAAAAATGTTCGGCATCGAAGAAAACCTGATCAGTCCTTTTTTTCAGAAAAGAGACGGAATCGGCGATAATCTCCAGATTCTCTTCGAGAGAGGCGCGCAAGGTCTCCCGGACATGCAGATCCCAGCTCTTTCCAAAAATCGTGACAACAGAAGTCCCCGCCTTCAGAAGCGACGTCAGCACCTTGTCCTGACCCGCCTTTACCCCACGACGCCGTGTGCTTCCAAAAGCAACAAGTTTTGCTGAATGAAGTTTTATCTTTTTCGAAAAAAATTCGTCGTCTTTCGGATTGGAGCCGGGCCATCCCCCCTCAATATAAGAAACCCCGAGCTCATCGAGCTTGTGGGAAATTCGAAGCTTGTCTTCGACGGAGAATGAAACCCCCTCCCCTTGGGCCCCATCCCGGAGCGTTGTGTCGTAGAGATCAATTTTTTTCATTTTTTGTCCAAACCGAAAACCTTATGAAGTACCCGCACCGCTTTCTCCATATCCTTTTCCTCGATAATGACCGCCACCTTGATCTCAGAGGTCGAGATCGCCTGGATATTGATCTTCTCATCCGCAAGTGCGCGAAACATCCTCGCCGCAATTCCAGCATGGGTTTTCATCCCGAAACCGACAATCGAGACCTTCGCAATCTTTTCATCCGACTCGACCGAGGAGGCGCCGATTTCTTTTGCGGTCTTCTCAACAATCCGAAGTGCCCCCTTCAAATCAACCTTCGGCACCGTAAAGGTCAGATCGGTGAAGCCATCGGCGCTGATATTCTGCACGATCATATCGACATTAATATTCGCCTCGGAAACAGGGGCAAAAAGCCGCGCCGCGATCCCGGGGTGATCGGCGAGATGTCTCACCGAAATCTTCGCCTCCGATTTGTCGTGGGAAATTCCCGAGACAACCAGTTCTTCCATTCCTTGTTCTGACACAAGCGTTCCTCCATCCTCCCCTGCTGGGGCAAATGACGATTTAACCCATACCGGAACATGATACTTCGCGGCAAGCCCTACCGAGCGTGTCTGAAGAACTTTCGCCCCGGAAGCGGCCAACTCAAGCATCTCTTCATAGGTAATTTTGGAAAGCCTGCGAGCCAATGGGCAGATCCGCGGATCGGCCGTATAGACCCCATCGACGTCGGTGTAGATCTCGCAGAGATCGGCCTTCAACGCCGCCGCAATCGCGACCGCCGTGGTATCAGATCCACCACGACCGAGTGTGGTGATATTCCCCTCCGGATCGATCCCCTGAAACCCGGCGATCACGACGACCGTCCCCAGTTTTAATTGTTTATGAATCAGAGGGGCATCGATCGACTTGATCCTCGCCTTCGAAAAGCTGGAATCAGTCAGGATCCGGATCTGATGGCCCAGAAAAGAGCGGGCCGTAACCCCTTGCGCCTGAAGCGCGAGTGCGAGCAAGGCGATTGTGACCTGCTCACCGGTCGAGACAAGCTGATCGTATTCACGCCCGTCCGGCTCTCCGGCGACCTTGTTGGCTAAATCAACAAGCCGGTTCGTCTCTCCTGCCATCGCGGAGAGGATCACGACGAGTTGGTGCCCTCCCTCACGACTTTTGATTACGCGTCGCGCGACATCCTTGATCCGATCAACATCGCCGACGGATGTCCCGCCATATTTTTGGACAATGAGCATCAGGGACAGGCTAGTACCCGATTTTCCTCTGAATTTAAAGGATTAACTTCTTCTAAGATTTTAATTGCTAATTTTTTCATGAAATAGTAAGATTTGTCTAGATTTTGGAGGTCACGATGAGCAAGGCTGAGGCGTTTGCGACAAAACTGCCGTCCGATCTGAAAGAGACCTTGGACCAGGTCTGTGAGAAGCTGGGTCTTCGAAAAAATTATGTCGTTGAATCCGCATTAAGAGAGAAGCTGGAAGATCTTATGGACTCCCACGACTTGCAGGAGGCGATCCGGGAGGCATCTGGATTTCATCCCTGGGATAAGGTCAAAAAAGAACTCAAGAAATGAGGATGCCCAGTGTCATTTCGTGTTGAACTGGAATCCAGAGCCAGAAGGGAATTTCTGGAACTCCCGAAAGAAGTTCAAAAAAGATTTACCGATGTTATTGATGATTTGCAATCCAACCCCCGTCCCCCGGGCGCAAAAAGGTTAACAGGGCTTGAGGGGTATCGGATCCGAAAGGGAGACTACCGTCTCCTCTATACAGTCGATGATCAAAACTCTATCATACGAATTTATCGAATAGGGCATCGAAGAGAGGTTTATCGCTAATTTCACACTATCGATATGGATGACCGGCGGATCGCCCTGTCCACGAAGACGGAAGGAGACCCTGACCTCGACCAACCTCAAAGGCCCGAACCTCAAACCCAACGTAAGTTGAAGCCCCGCATCTCTCGACGAGTTGATGACTCAAATAACGTCCCGCTGCATCCCTCTGGTGAACCACCTCGAGAAGAACGCCTTCTGACCCTGTTGCCCATGGGACCTCGCGTGTAATTTCGGCAATTGGAAAAATCTGACGATTCCCCTCTCTTCGGACACCGGGAATTTCCTTAGGGAAGGAGGGACGTCCCAAGAAGACATCCATATTATGGATGACCACGGGCACACGTCCACCATCCCGCTCTCCGTGGGTCACCAAGGCGTGTGTTAAACGAGAACTATCGATCTCACGACCCCAGGCATAAAAAGTGTAAGGATCAAACGCCTGAATTGCGAAAACCTTGCCGGGCTGATCGGTTTCAAAAAGAGTGGCGAGATCGACATCACCCCTCCCTAAAAACGACTGGCGAAATCCCTGCACAACAGGGCGATCCGATCCGCTTGGATAAAAATGGACCAGACCGATAGAGTCATCAACGAGCTCCGGCGGATAGGTATGAATCTTGTCACCGAAATCTAACGAACCATTCCGTCGATCGATCGGGAAGCGGACGGTTCGATACTGTCTTCTCAGTTGTCCCTGAGCCCCCTCTTCGGCGAGTTGCTCCATCGTAAAGTAGAGATGCCAGACCCCATCTTTTTGATGATAGTTTCCCTGAATATTCAGGAGAGCCCGACTCGTCTTCTTCCCCTTGTTGGTCGAATACAGAAAACTGACTCCGCGTGGGAGTGTCGTTTCTTCCCGGGCCAGTCTCGGGAACAGATTGTTCTGAAGAGCCTGATCAATCGAACGATAGAGCTGCCAATCATCCGCACTAAATTGAGCCGGTGGTTTTTCCCCCCAAACAAGCATCTTCAGCCTCTGAAGGATCCCTTCCGCCACCCTCCCCATATCGATCTTCGGTTGCGCATGGACTGTGCCAGGAGCCAGGAATTCTACAACCGTTGTCGTCCCAGCATATTCAATGTCCAAGAGAGGGTTTGGAGACGCCCCAAACCCGCGCTCGACGAGCTCAATTTTTGCTAATCTCCCTCCGCGTGTGAAACGGTAGATTGTTCCAAAAACAGTTGCCTTATCCTCTCCAGCTCCCGGCGGCGTCACCGAACCGACACGAAAAAATACCGAGGTCCCCTTCTCTGCCTGAGCGGTGATATCCTCATAGAGACCGGCATACTCGCCCAGATGTTCTCTGCGATAGATCGGTTTCGGAAGCCGACCACAGAAACGAAGATTCCCGGTCCAACGATCATCCCTCAAGAGATCACTCCAACCTCTGATTCGTTCCGGCTGGAGGCCGACAATTCGAAAACCATCCTGGGGATAGAAGTCAGTCAGCTCTTTTCCTATGGGAAGCCCGAGTGACGATCTCTCCAGAGCGATCTCATCACCCAGAGGAGGAAGGGTCGTTTCCTGCCCGCTCTGATGAAGCCGCACTTTTATAAGTTGATCATCACACACCTCCCCCAGCTTCACAGATCTCGAATCGAGCGCGACGATCCCCGTCGTCGGATTAATCGAAACCCGAATTACAGTCGACCGAACCCGATGAGGTTTCGAAGGATCGGTGAACGGATTCTCGAGGGCATGAATTGTGAGCTTCAGATTCCGGGAACCACCCCCTCCTGCCGCAGCGATTCTCCCCTCCAAGAGATAGGTCGGAAGCGGTGAACCGGAGAGGTGTTCGACTTTGCGGAAAAGGGGGAGCCCGTCTTCTTTTGAGGCGAGGGCACGCAGAAGGTCATTTAGATTGTCACGAAGCTGTTGCAGAGGGGCCCCGGTCAGTCGGGCTGGGGGATCTTTTCGGGTCAGAAACGCGAGGATGTCCCGCTCCAATCCTGTCGTTAAATTTCTGAGATGCATTAATGGCTGAACTTTCCATAAGATCACAGCGCCGACCCCGAACAGGCCTAGTGAAAGACTGACGGGGAAAACCCAAGGAGAAGAAGATTTTGGTGGTGGAGGAAGAGTGGTCTCTTCACTTTCACCGCTGAAACCTCCGTTTTCGGTAAAGAGCTGGAAAGGCTTATACTGGTCTACTCGAAAGGACATGGCGGCACGCCTTATCAATTAAATAGGGCGGTTTATCAAGGCCGAAAAATGATTATTGAATCGGTCGATGAAGTGGCCGGTCCCAATAGGGTTTGAATTTGCCGCCGAACGCCCCCATCTCGTAGAGGATCACGATCGCAAACGGAGAGAGAGGGGCGGTCGTCGAGTGGGATTTCTCTGCATTGGTGTCCTGGGGATTGTCACACAAATTTTTCGAAGAACCCTTTTCAAACCACTGGAAGTGGGGATCTCTCCAACCGCCATTCACCCATTCATGGACCCTGGCCCCCTCCTTCCACTCGAAGTGATAAACCCCCTTTTCCTCCTGAAGCCCCCCTTCCTTGACACAAAGAAGCCGACGAAATTCGTTGTGATGTGGAAAGTTCGGGACAATGAATCGATCAAATTTTTTCCAAAGCTCATCGGGTGAAAAGGCGACATTCAAAAGCTCAAAAGGGATCAACGCCTCGACAAGATCGTTTCGTTCGAGCTGCGAAAGATCGATCTTAAGGTCCGCCGGGACTCTTTTGCCGAGTTTCACAACCAACTTGGCTACCGGTCCCAACCCCCTCTCCTGAAGTTGATCTGCCAATTCGTTAATCAAAGGTCTGATCCGTAAATTGTGAAGCAACTCAAAGATCGGTGGTGTCTTGTCAGGCCCATCGATTCCTGTGGCCCTGATCCATTTTTTTCTGAGATCATCCACCACCTCGGTGAACTCACCGCGACCATACTCATCGACGAGATTCAAGAAATGAACCGTCAACCCCTCATGCGTACTGACATCGGCCGAGTCGGCACGACTCGCAAGCCCTTCTGAGGTTGGATCGCCAACAAAGACCTGAGAAACATACCCCTCCATATCAGACATCGCTCGAAGCGCCGCCCTCCAGCCGAACTCTTCCCCATCCCAAAGTGATCCTAAAATAGCCGCTTCCCATTTTTTTGGATCCTTCAGATCTCCAGACCGCATTTTTGAAAAATTATCCCAGAGCCTTCCGGCATGAATATATTTCATCAGTCGTTTCGGATCGCTCAGGGTCTTCTGAACCTGTTCCATAGCGACACCGGTCGACTGGGAGCGTCCCTTCGTCGGAATGATCTGAAAACTGTAGGCAAGCCGCTTCGAATGAGCCCCGAAGATCCGCACCTTTTCGTCTTGATCAAACTCCCAGCCACCTTCGAGGGGAACGGCGGTATTTTTCCCGCTCGTGTCGATCGCCTCGCGTCGAAAAACCTTCGGCTGCCTTCGAATCAGGATATCAAACTGTTCGATCGGAACCCCCTTCTCACGATGTGCCTCGAGAGAGGCGAGGACCCATTGTCGTATCCCCTCCTCTGAAAGTTGGGTTATTTTTCCATCCGTTTCCATGATCGCAACCGGCTGGAAGAGGATCGCCTCATGCCCCTCACGCAAACGATAATCAGAAACGCTTTCCCCTTTCTTTAAGGAATCGTAGGTCACCGCCGCATAAAGATCATGCCAATCTGTTCGGGGAGACGGAACCGGACGTCGACCCAAGTCAGTTTTCCCGATCTCCTCCAATTCCTTCCGAAGCTCGTCGGGTAATCTTCTCGAAAGCCTCGCCCCACCAAATTCAAAAGTCAGCGCCCCGAGAAACCGCATACCTCTTCCTTCTCGAATCCCTGTCGGATCGGCCCGGGCAATAAAATCGAGACCGATCCTGTATTGATCATCGGATCCGAAGGTGTACGAGGCGATCCCTTGGCGAAGGCCAACATCGGGATCGAAGTTCCGATCCGCCCTTTCATAAACAGCCCCCGCCTCAAGCGTCGTACGATCCAGGAAGTCAAAACCATTCGTCTCTGCCCAGGAGTAATCAACCCCGACACCGGCATCGGCCGTAACAGAATCCAAACCTTGACCATTGGCAAGAAAACCAACCTTCAAGCCGGCGAGGAACTCGAGCGCCCGCCACTCCGGCAAAACCGGCCCGGCGGAAACCTCAGCCCCTCCAACACTCCCCTCCCCGATCTCACCACCGCCAAATGTTGCTCCCGAGACCCGAATTTTGATGTCGTTTGCCATTGCTGACCCTTAATTTCGCCGTTCACTTAAAAACGTTGCCCTCGAAATATTTTAAGGTATAGGCACCGCGTGGGGCTTTCTTCTCCCTTCACTGCCGAGCATGAACTCTTTCGAAAGACGGTGCGGGACTTTGCCGAAAGGGAGCTCCTTCCACACAAAGAGGAATGGGAAAAGGCGCGTGGCTTTCCCCGGGAGATCTACCAGCGGGCGGGCAGGCTCGGCCTCTTCGGTATTTGTTACCCGGAAAAGGTCGGGGGGAGTGGAGGAAACTACTGGTTCAAGGTCATCTTCTGCGAGGAGATGATCCGCTGCCGGATGGCCGGGCTGGTGATGGATTTTCTCGTCCAGGCCGATATCGCAACGCCGGTCATCGACGCCCTCGGTACCGAGGAGCAGAAGAAAGAGTTTTTGGTCCCTGCGATTCAGGGTGAAAAAATCGGAGCATTGGGGATTACGGAACCGGGTTGTGGATCGGATGTCGCCGCCATCAAGACAACCGCCCGTCGTGAAGGGGACGATTATGTTATCAATGGTGCCAAGATGTTTTGCACAAACGGCGGACGCGGAAATTTTATCACATTGGCGGTCCGGACAGGGGAGATGGGGCATCGAGGTATCAGCCTTGTCACGTTTCCGACCGACACAAAAGGTTTTATGGTAGGCAAGAAGTTGGAGAAATTGGGAAATCACACCTCAGATACGGCGCTCCTCTTCTTCGAGAATTGTCGAATCCCCCGTCGTTATCTCCTCGGCGAGGAAAACAAGGGTTTTGTCTACATCATGAAAAATTTCCAGGGAGAGCGATTGGTGGCGGCCCTGATGGCGGTGGCAGGTGCGGAGCTCGCCCTGGACGATGCGATCCGTTACACAAAGGAACGCCAGGTCTTTGGAAACCGGATTCTTGATTTTCAGGTCTGGCAACACACGTTCGCGACTCTCGCCACCGAGATCGAGGCGGCCCGTCGGTTGACGTACCATGCCGTCGCCCTTTTTGATGCAAAGGCGGAATGTGTGAAGGAGATCTCGATGGCCAAACTCTTCGCAGGCGATCTGGCCCAGAAGGCCGCATATGAATGCCTTCAGGCCCATGGGGGATACGGTTATATGGAGGAATATGATTGCGCACGATTTGCCAGGGATATCCGTCTGATTACCATAGGAGGGGGGACGTCGGAGATTATGAAAGAAATCATCGCCAAAAAAATGGGGTGGGCCTAAGTCGTGAGCAAAACGAAAAAACAGATAGAATCATTAGCCGAGGAGAAGGGAAAAATCCGGCAGATGGGCGGACCTGACGAGGTCCAACGCCAGCATCAGGCGGGGAAGCTGACCGCACGCGAGCGAATCGACCTGTTGTTTGACAAGGGGACATTTGTCGAAATCGGAATCCTCGGTCACCAGCAATCGACTCATCCCGATATGCAGGGTCGTTATACGCCAGCCGATGGCTGTGTGACCGGTACGGGAAAAATCCGCGGCCGCATGGCGGCCTGTGCCGCCTATGATTTTACCGTGATGGCCGGCTCTATTGGCGAGGTTCAGGAGAGAAAAGTCGAACGGCTGCGTGAGGTCTCCCTGCGGGAAAGAATTCCGATGATCTGGCTGCTTGATTCTGCCGGCGCCCGAATCCAGGAACTGGCGGGGTCGCAGTTTGCCGGAAGCGGGAAACTCTTTTACGACCAGGTAAAAATGAGCGGGGTTGTTCCTCAGATCGCCGCGATGATGGGGCCCTGCGCGGCCGGAACCGCCTATATCCCGGCCCTCTCCGACTTCGTGCCGATGGTCAAAGGGACAAGTTCGATGGCGCTTGCGGGACCACCCTTGGTGAAGGCGGTGATCGGCGAGGAGATCAGTATGGAGGAGTTGGGGGGATCGCGAATCCATTGTGAGGTAAGTGGCGTCGGAGACCTCGAAACGCCGGACGACCGTACCTGTCTTGAGGTGATTAAAGAATACTTGAGCTACTTTCCTTCCCATTCCGGTGAAAAGCCTTTGCGATACGCCCCCAGTGGAGGACTTGATTTCGAAGAGACCCCTGACGATCATGTTGATGATTCAATTCTCAGCGTCCTGCCCGATAATCCAAAGAAGCCGTACGACATGCATGAGGTGATCACGCGATTGGTTGACCATGGTCGTTTCCTCGAGCTCAAACCGGCCTTTGCCAAAAACATACTTGTCGGATTTGGCAGAACCTGCGGGTGGCCCCTGGGAATTGTGGCGAATCAACCCGCGATGCTCAGTGGCGTGATTGATGTCGATGCGGCCGACAAGGCGTCCCGCTTCATCAACCTCTGCGATGCCTTTAATATCCCCCTCCTCTTCTTGCAGGATGTCCCCGGCTTTATGGTCGGATCGAAGGTGGAGAGGCAGGGGATCATCAGGCACGGGGCGAAGATGCTCTACGCCGTTTCACGCGCCTCGGTCCCGAAACTGACCGTGGTGATTCGAAAGGCGTATGGCGCCGGCTACTACGTCATGTGCGGCCGTGGTTACGAACCTGACGGTCTCGTCGCCTGGCCCTCCGCCGAGATTTCACTGATGGGGGCTGAGGGGGCGGTCAATATTATCTTTCGGAAGGAGATTGAATCTTCGAAGGACCCCGAAAAGACCCGCGCGGAGCTGGTGGAGAGATATCAAAAGGAGATCAGCCTCGAAAAGGCGGCCCGCGGGGCTTATATTGATGACATCATCGACCCGCGAGAGACGAAACGCTGGATCATCCGAACCCTTGAGCTTGTTCAAAACAAAGAGATCCATTGGCCGAAAAAGAGGCACGGGGTCGCTCCGGTATGAGTCCTAAGGTCATCATTACCTGCGCCCTGACCGGTGTGCTGGCCAAAAAGGAACAGTGCCCGGCGATTCCCTATTCACCTGTTGAGATTGCCGAAGAGGCAAAGAGGGCCTATGACGCCGGCGCGGCAGTCGTTCACATCCATGCACGAACCGTCCAAGGGGCCGCCTGCTGGGAATCAGCGGTCTTCGGAGAGATCAAGGCCGAGATTCAAAAACGTTGTCCCGTGATCCTGAATTTCTCGAGCGGCGGAATCGGCGTGCCGATCCAGGAGAGAACGCTTCATATTGTGGAACACCGGCCGGCGATTGCCGCCCTCAATATGGGCTCGATGAACTACGCGATCTACAGCCCGAAGGCGAAAAAATTTTATCACGATCATGTCTTCGAGAATCCGTTTCGGGATATTGAGTATTGTCTCCGGCAGATTGTCGAGGCCGGTGCAAAACCGGAGCTTGAATGTTTCGATACCGGTCATATCACGAATGCCGAACCGTTCATTGATATGGGATTGCTGAAGACCCCCGCCCATTTTTCACTGATCCTCGGTGTCCTGGGCGGCATCTCAACCCGCCCCGGGAATCTGGCACACATGGTGGCGAACCTGCCGAGCGGTTCGCATTGGGAGGTGATCGGGATCGGACGGGACCAATGGCGACTCGTTCGCGAGGCGCTGCAACTGGAGGGGGATATTCGCGTGGGACTCGAGGACAACTTCTACCTGCCGCAGGGTGAGATGGCAAAATCGAATGGAGATCTTGTCATGGCGGCAACTCGGATGATCCGGGAGACGGGAAAAGAGGTCGCGACAGTTCAGGAGGCGAAAGAAATCATGGGGCTTGCCTAACGATGTCCATTCTTCTCTCAGAACGAAAAGGGGCGGTCCTTTCGCTGACCCTCAATCGCCCTGAAAAAGCGAATGCCCTTTCGATAGAGTCAATTGAGGCGCTTCGTCTTGCCTTTCAATCAGCGGAAAAAGCAGCGGATCTCAAGGTCGTCACCCTGAAGGGGGCGGGAGGGAATTTTTGTTCCGGGGCAGACACCGATGAATTCAAGAAGGGAGATGAGGGACGTCGACGGGCGGTTCAGGGATATTGTGAAATGGTTCAGTCGATCCAGCAGTTTTCAAAACCGTTTCTTGTCGGCGTTGAGGGAGGGGCGGTCGGTGGAGGGCTCGGGCTGGTCGCCCTCGCCGATCTCGTGATCGCCTCCGAGAAGGCGCATTTCAGGACGCCTGAGTTGAAACTCGGCCTTTTCCCTTTTATTATCTCTCCGCTCCTCGTGCCGGTAATCGGCAAGAGGCACTTTTTTGAAATGGTCTACACCGGAAGGCCTGTCGATCCGATTCAGGGACGCGAGTGGGGTCTCGTCAATGAAGTTGTCACATCGGAAAAAATTGACGCTCGCCTCTTTTCCCTGGCGGACCTGATTGCGAAGGCCCCGTTGGAAACCCTCCAGCGAGGGAAACGTGCCGTGATGAGAGAAGGGGCTTCATTGCAGCAACTGGGCGAGGAACTCTTGTCTCTCATGAAATAGCTATTCTTGTTGTCTTATTGACTTATTAGCTAATTTCTAATATCCTGCACCCATGCATCTCCCCAAAAAATCAGCACCAGCAACGGAAATCAAGAATCGCTTTGGAGACTATCTCAAAAAAGTAACCCACCAGAGGGAACCGCTTACCATTGAAAAAAATGGCAGGCCTGTCGCTGTTCTTGTTGATTCAGAACAATGGATACGACTCCGGGAGGCTGAGGAAGAAACAAAACCTCCCCACCCTTGGGTTGTCGAACTTGATAGGCTGCTTGATCGCATCAAAAAAAATCACCCGGACGCAAAACCATTCTCCGCTGTTGAACTGGTTCGACAAATCCGAGACGAAGAGGGATAAATGTTTGGAGAAGAACTTTGCCTGGATGCGAATATCTTTATTGCAGCCCTTTCCTCAAGCGAAGAGCACCACAAGATTTGCCACGATGTTTTAAAGAAGGTCCAGGAGGAGCAAGTTCTCCTCTATGAACCAGGCCTTGTTCTCTATGAAGTCGTCTCGGCGCTGCATAAAAAAACAATGAAGGGTGAAATGACCTCGGAAGAGGTAGAGGTGTTGATCGACCACCTCTTTAAACTACCCCTCTTATTCCAATGGAAATCGAATCTCATAAAAGAAACTCAGCAGGTCGCCACGAAACTTGACTCGACCAAGGTGTACGACAGCTCCTATCTCGCCTTGGCTCGGGTACGCGACATTCCTCTCATTACACTCGATGAAGGGCTCCGCAAAAAAGGACGAAAGATTTTTCGAAAGATCCTCCTGCCGACGGAGTTATTTCATTAAGGTCCCCCACTTTTCTGCCCTCTTTTTGACCTGGGAAGGTTTTTAAGACGTGGCTCCTTTGGTACTTTTGATGCCCTCTGGATGGAACCCGCAGGTATTACTGTTCGACCCCCCACCGAGGGCAAAGGGTCAGGAATTAAGAAATCATTGGTGACGGCAATCCTCCAGCTGTCCCCTCCATCATCGGAGATTAAAAGCACGGGATCGTGTTCTTTGACCGAACGATAATAAGAACACTCGCAGCGTTCTGATAGTGGCATCGTATACATTGAGGTTGGTCCGGTTGTATAACAGGGTGAGTTTGCTGCGCAGGAGGTGCTGCTTTGATTGGCATGATATCTTAAGGGGGCTTCTTCTGGCCATTTCGCCTGATACGCCTCCACTTCCTCGGAATACAGGCGGTCGGCATAGTAACTGTAATAAAGAAAGAGGCGACCGGTACGATCGCTATCGATCCTTTGATACCAATGGCTGTAAGTAGGATGATGAGGTATGACAAGAGATCTTCGTCGTTCCCAATCCTCGCCTGATTTTTTACGCAGATAGACAAGCTGAGCACTGTAATGAGAAGTGGAACCATCACTGTAAACAGGACCGATACTTCCTGCCCACCGTGCGGCAAGATGTAAGTTATTTTGCTGATCAGCAATGAGACTCACATAGGTATACCCATCACAAGTATCGCTGATACACTCGGGATCTTCTGGTCCCGGAGTAGTCCCACCAATACGACTCGGAGTTGACCATCCACCACGGTCAATGCTGTGGGGACGTAGCGACTTTGTATAAAGAAAGCTTTGGTGGTGGGCCCCCAGAATGACATGCAGATATCCGTCACGATCGATCGTAATGGCAGGGGTATTATGATCATCTATCGCCGTACCACCGAGGCCCAAGAATACCGGCTCACTGAGCCCTCGAGTCTCGTGGTCATATCGAATAATGTAGGTCGGCGTGCCATTGACCCTGGACTTTCCACTGCTCATAACGGCTTGAGACGCTGCCCAGACAATGTATGAATAGCGCCCCCGGGTTATGACCAGGTTTGAACCCCCGTTGCCAGGGTAAGTATGGATGGCATCGTCTGTCAGTAGAACGGGAGCCGGGAGCGTCAGTGTCCCATCCGAATTTCTCGTCGGAACAATCAGAAAGAGTTCGTGTCCAACTATCGCATCGCCATCATTGTAGTAAGAGTTCGCCAGAATCACGGGTGGCCGACTCTTGTCATTGTACGCATCATAATGTTCCAGGAGGGCGTACGAAAGATCAGACGGTAACGCATGTACTTCCCATCGGTCTTGATCGTGGAGCCAATGCAAGAGTAAGACCTCCCATACACTTCCTCCCCAACGATTTGTTGGAAAAATCGTATAGGCATCACCCCGATCATCAAAAACAACCCTTTGGTCAGACCCAACACTCATTATATCTCGCGGCCTGCTGCCATCATCATATCGATATTGTGTATCGCCATTCCAAGCAGGATATCTTGAACGAATCACTGGCATCAAATCGATGCTCCGCCAGATTCTCGTCCTTCTATCCAATTTTTGAATCCTGAACTGATCTCGAATGTATGGGCTGTTTTCGGGATCAAACGAAATCATATTGGGCATAAAAGCGGGTCGATAGCCAAACAGCTCCCTCTCTCCTCGAAAGTAAGGCTGATGAATAATCGGAAAGATCGGCGGTTCTGAAATCTCCTGACTGGTTGCCCGCCTGACCTCGCTTCTTGATACTGCTGGCAACTCAGCTACTGACTGCGGAAGATTGACAAAAAGAAGAAGGAGGACCAGAGCGGACAGAGAGGTACGGGACATGCCATCATGTAGAAGCAATAACGATTCCAACTTACATTTTGATGCGTCTTTAAAATATAAAGTGGTTTCAATAGGTTGCTAGAAATATCCGAGCGCTCCCCCATTACCAAATTTCTCAATTTGATAAAATTATCATTTTGAGAATCTCAACGACGTCATGAATCAGTTAGAACGCCGTCCCGCCTTATGAATCGCAAGCCCGACGCTGTCTTCGGCAGCCTCGTGGATAATTTCGGTGATCGTTGGGTGGGCATGGATCGTTTCGACAAGTGCATCGACCGATAATTTATTTTTCATGATGATGGCGACCTCTTGAATCAATGTTGATGCCTGGGTCCCGAAGGCGGTCGCCCCAAGAATCTTTCGATCGTCACTGACATAGACCTCGGCAAATCCCTCCGTCTCCTCATGAAGCATCGCCATTCCATTCGCGAGATAAGAGAATCGACCTGTCTTGTAAGATCTCTTTCCCTCTTTGAGCTGTCTCTCGTTCCATCCGACCGAGGCCACCTCCGGAATCGTGTAGGCAATCCGAGGGATCGAGAGATAATCGATTTCCATCGAATGACCCGCAATGTTTTCCGCCGCACAGATCCCCTCCGCCGTTGCCCCATGGGCCAGCATCGTTTTTCCGGTTAAATCACCAACGGCGTAAATTGATGGGACGGAGGTCCGCATCCGACTGTCGACCTTGATAAACCCTTTTTCGAGAATAACACCAAGTTTTCCTAATCCAATTTTATCCTCACCAACACGACGACCGATCGCGACAAGCACAATATCGGCCTTTTCCACCTCTCCATTCGAGAGAGAACTGTAGACACAATCATCCTTCTCCATCTCCTCGACTTTAATACCTGTCAGCACCTTGATCCCCCTCTTCTCAAAAAGGGACTTCAAACTCCGTGAGGCAAGCCCCCCCTCTGTCGAGAGGATCTCAGGAAGAAACTCGACCAGTGTCACCTCGGAACCCAGAAGATTATAGGCACAGGCGAGTTCGCAACCGATGACACCCCCACCGACAACCATGAGCCTTTTGGGTCTCTCTTTCAAGGCGAAGATCTCATCCGTGGTCAGAATCGCTGTGCCGTCGAAGGGAAAAGAGGACGGTTTTACCGGTTCAGAACCTGTCGCCAGCAGAATATTTTTGGCTTGATATACTTGATCGTTTACCCGAACGGAGGTTGGAGACTCGAGGGAGGCCTCACCTTCAATGAGCTCGACCCCGTTTCCCTTCAGGAGTGAACCGATCCCCTGTGTGAGCTTCGAAACCTTCTGATCCTTGGTTTCAACAAGTTTTTGATAATCAATCTGAGGTTCGGAGAAATGAACGCCAATCCTCTCGGCGCGCGCCACCATCTGAATCATCTCAGCGGCGGCAATATACCCCTTCGATGGGATACAACCGCGTTGCAGACAGGTTCCACCGAGACGATTTTTTTCGACAAGCGCAACCTTCAGCCCCCGCTGCGCGGCACGGATCGCGGCAGGATATCCACCGGGACCTCCACCGATTACAATGAGATCAAATGACTTCAACTTCACGCTCCATTTCCGAAACAGTTTTCAATCGAACCTGAATCTCCGGCGGCTTTTTCAATTTCTCAGCCCACTCGATCACCATCACCGCATCTTCATAATCGTTTAGCCCCAAGGTTTCAATCTCTTCTGCATTTTTCACGCGATAAAGATCAACGTGCACGAGCGTCCGTCCGTTACCCTCGTAGAGATTGACCATCGTGAAGGTCGGTGACGAGACATAATTTCGAGGATTAATCCCGATCCCCAGTGCCATCCCCTGCACAAAGGTCGTCTTCCCAGCGCCGAGGTCTCCGTAGAGACCAACCCAGCTTCCCGACTTGAGCGTTCGGGAAAACTTCGCCCCGATTCGACGTGTCTCTTCGGGACTTTTTGAGAGATATTTCATGAACCAACCAACTCACGAAACGCGAGCGGAATCTCCTCAATCAGATCTGACGCCAAAAATCCCCGATCCCCCAAACGTTTTTTCAAACGATCCCCTGCCAATCCATGCAGATAAACCGCCGCCAAAATAGCTTCCAGAATAGAATTTGGTGATATCGACATCAAGGCCCCGATCATCCCGGTCAGGACATCCCCCATTCCGGCCGTTGCCATTCCTGGATTTCCCGTTGGATTAACGAAATAATCCCCTTCCGGTGTCACAATCAATGTGCGGAATCCTTTGAGCACAACATACACACGCGCGCTTCTCGCCAGTTCGCGTGCGGACCGCAGACGATCCTGCTGAACCTCCGAGGCCGGTTTTCCGATGAGCCGCCCCATCTCTCCCGGATGCGGCGTCAACACGATCACCCGACGTCCCTTTTTCAAAATCTCGATTTTTTTCCCGATCGCATTCAAGGCATCGGCATCCAGAAGCAGAGGCGCTTTTCCCGATTTGATAAGCCCTTCCACAATCTTGCGAATATCGGGCGTCACCCCGAGTCCAGGGCCGATTGCGATACATTCCTTGTCCTTGGTAAGCGTCTGAATCTCCTTCAAGGCGGAGAGGTTAAGCCGCCCCACCTTATTCGAGGAAAGCGGTTCGTACATGACCTCAAGCAATCCTTTTGGAATTTTCTGATAACAACGCTCCGGAAGACCGACGGTGACCAAACCGGCACCGCTACGAAGCGCCGCTCGAGCTGCTATCAAGGGCGCCCCCAGTCGATTGACAGACCCCCCCACTAACAAGAGATGACCATAGGTTCCTTTGTGCGTATCGTTGCCACGCGGCGCCAGCTGAGATTCGAAATCTTTCGGGTGCAACAATTTTCCTGAAATCTTGACCTCATGGTAGACCGCCTCAGGAATTCCCAGATCGATCGTGACCAGACGCCCCGAAAGCAGAGGTCCCTCTCCGATAAAAAGTCCCACTTTTGGAATTCCGATCGTGCAAGTCAATTCGGCACGAATCGCCTCTCCACAGACACGCCCCGTATCCGCAGAAAGTCCTGAGGGGATATCCAGAGAGACAACCTTCTTGCAACTCGCGTTGATTAATCGGATTATCTCGCGCTCAATCCCCTGAACATTTCTTGAAAGTCCAACCCCAAACAGGGCATCCACAATAAGTTCAGCTTCAGAAATGAGCGATTTCCAGTGGGGGATTAAATCGGTCGTGACGAGGAGATGAGCGAGAATCCCCTTCTCCTCGAGCCTCTTCGCAACAACCTTGCCGTCACCCCCATTCTTCCCCGGCCCAGAGATAACGACGATCTGACGAACCGAAGGGTACTCCTTGAGAATAACATTGGCAGCACCCGTTCCCGCCCGATTCATTAACTCCGATTCGGAAATCCGGAATTTCTCGACCGCCAACTTGTCGATGAGTTTAATTTCTTCGCTCGTTGCCAATTTCATGAGAGTAATACCTTCATCTCCCTCACCGCCTTCTCCATCCCGACAAAAACAGCCCTCGCAACAATGGAATGCCCGATATTGAGTTCCTCAATCTCGGGGATCTCAACAACAGCTGAGACATTCTCGTAATGAAGCCCATGCCCCGCAGCGACCGAAAGGTTCAAAGACCTCCCTAATTTTGCCATAACACGCAGCTTCTCCAACTCAGCCTTTTGTTCCCCATGATCCTTCGCATCGGCATAGGAACCGGTATGAAGTTCGATCGCATCGGCTGCAAGTTCCGATGCCAATCGAACCACCTTTTCTTCCGAATTAATGAAAAGACTTACCCGAATTCCACTCTGCTTGAATAAAGGGATCGCTTGCCCAAGTTTTTTCTTTACCTTACCCAGATCCAATCCCCCCTCTGTCGTGAGTTCTGCCCTTTTTTCGGGGACCAGTGTCACGCTGTTCGGTTGGATGGAACGCGCCAGATCGATCATTTCCGATGTCAGCGCCATTTCCAGATTCAACTCCGTCTGAACGGATCGCCTCAAGAGACGGACATCCACCTCCTGAATATGCCGACGATCTTCGCGAAGATGGACGGTGATCTGATCGGCGCCACCTTGTTCGGCAAGCGCAGCGGCCGCTACAGGATCGGGGTAACGGGTCCCGCGTGCCTGCCGCAATGTCGCCACGTGATCAATGTTAACACCCAATTTTACCATGAAATTTTAGGAAAGTTCCCGGGCTACACTAGAAGCCAAGTCCTGAGCCATTGATTCAATCCTCTTGGCATCCCACCCCTCAATCATGATCCGCACTAGTGGCTCTGTCCCGGAATAGCGAACAAGCAGACGTCCCTCTTTCCCAAGATCACGTTCCAGATGATGAATCTTTTCCATCAGAGAAGGGATCTGTTCCAAAACCCGTCTCTCTTTGACCGGCACATTTTTCATCACTTGAGGACAAGGGGAATAATCTGAAACCAGTTCTGACAACCTCTTTCCTTTTGTCCGCATCAAGGCGAGTAATTGCAGTGCCGCAAGAATTCCATCTCCTGTGGTTGAATACTGACGGAAGATCAGATGGCCGGATGATTCCCCCCCAAAAAGATACCCTTTCTCACGCATGATCTCGACAAGATACCGATCCCCCACCTGGGTTCGGATCACCTTCCCGCCGCGACGATCGAGATATTTTTCGAGAGCGATATTGCTCATCACGGTCGCAACAACAACACCATCTTTTAGAATCCCCTGTTCCAAAAGTTCGGCTCCCAGGACAGCGATGATCGCATCACCATCGATCAGATTTCCTTTTTCATCGACAAAGAGGACACGATCGGCATCTCCATCCAGAGCAATCCCCAAGTCTGCCTTCGTTTCGATCACCCTTTTCTTTATGAGATCAGGCAGAACAACCCCTGTTTCGTTGATGTTAAGACCGTTGGGCGAGACACCCATCGAATTCAGATCGGCCCCCAACTCATCAAAAACGGTCGGAGCGACCTGATAGGCAGCCCCATGCGCACAGTCGACAACAATTTTGAGTCCATCCAATCTCTGTTCCTTTGGAAAGGTCCCCTTGAGAAATTCGATATAGCGTCCTCTCGCCTCTTCAACACGAAACGCCTTCCCGAGCTTCTCAGGTGACGGTCTATGATGGGTCAACAAATCACTAAACATCAGGGACTCAATCTTCCTCTCCTCCCGATCTTCAAGCTTGAAACCGGAATGATCAAAAACCTTCATGCCGTTGTCCTGAAATGAATTATGCGAGGCGGAAACCATGACTCCCGCCTCTGCCCTCATCCCATGGGTCAAAAAGGCAACCGCCGGCGTCGGCATCGGACCGACGAGGAGCACATCGACCCCCATAGAGGTGATACCGGAGGCGAGGGCCATCTCGAGCATATATCCGGAGCGCCGCGTATCCTTACCGATCAGGATCCTTCGATGGCGTCCCTCTCCTTTGAAATGAAAGGCAAGGGCACGACCGAGTGCCAACGCAATCTCAGAGGTCATCGGGTATTCATTGGCACGCCCTCGAATCCCATCGGTTCCAAAAAGCTCACGTTTTTTTATCTCTGCCATATAAAATCCTTACAAAATTCTTGTGGTACAGAGCGCCTCTACCATCTTCAAAACCTCTGCGGTTTCTCGAACATCATGAACTCGAATCATGGAAGCGCCATTCCAGGCGGCAATAGCGGCAACCGCCAGGGACCCATGACGTACCATAGGATCTTGTGCATTTTCTATCCCAAAGACACGACGAATGAAAGATTTTCGGGAGGCGCCGATCACAAGAGGATTTTCGAGCACACGAAATTCCTGCAGATGTTTCAGGATCTCCAGATTGTGTTCCGGTGCCTTCCCAAAACCGATACCGGGATCCAGGAGGATCTGGTTTCGCGGGATCCCTATCCGGATTGCCATCTCCATCTGATGCCTCAAAAAATGCACGATTTCCGAAACCACATTGATATAAGAAACCTCCTGCTGCATCGTTTCCGGCTCCCCACGCATATGCATGAGGATACAAGGGACACCCGCCTCGGCAATCACCTCCCCCATCCGGAAATCATAGCGAAGCGCTGTAATATCATTAATAAGGGCTCCTCCCTCTTTGATCGCGATCTCCGCAATGCGTGACCGTCGCGTGTCGATCGAGATCGGGATTCGAATCTTCGACACCATTTTTTTCAAGACAGGAAAAAGACGCCTCTCCTCTTCCTCTTCCGTAATCGGTTTGGATCCGGGTCGACTCGACTCGGCACCGATATCGAGAATCTGTGCCCCCTCTTCCTCCATCTGAAGGGCCCGATCCAAAGCAACGGCCGGATCGAAATAAAGCCCCCCATCGGAAAACGAGTCGGGTGTCAGATTGAGAACACCCATCAGATAAACTTTATGGGAAAAGTCAAACTCTTGTGATCCAATCCTCATGAATGCCTCTACAGGAGGTTACGCCTTGCTAGGTTGTGGATGGAGAAGAACACCAGTTCCTTCCGAAACAGCCTCAACCACCACAGCCGGTTTTGATGGAGTTGAAACACTCTTTGGCGGATCCAGCTTTTCCCCTTTCAGGATTCGATCGATCTGATCCCCATCCAGAGATTCGAATTCCAGCAAGGTCTCCGCAAGACGGTGAAGAACATCATTATTATCCTGAAGAATCTTTCGAGCCCGATTATAGTTTTGGGTCACAATTTTCGAAACCTCTTCATCGATCCGAATCGCTGTATTACCGCTGTACTCCTGCTGCTGGACGAAGTCACGACCGAGGAAAACCTCCCCTTCCTTACGACCAAAACTCAAAGGCCCCAGATCACTCATCCCCCACTCACAGACCATCTTGCGTGCCATGGCAGTCGCCTTTTCAATATCGTCACCGGCACCGGTCGTTTGGTGTTTAAAAATAAGCTCCTCAGCACACCGCCCCCCCATCAAAACCGAAATCACAATTTCGGCAAATTCCTTCGAGTGGATATGCCGCTCGTCAATCGGGAGCTGCTGGGTAAGCCCCAACGCCATCCCCCGCGGGATAATCGTTACTTTATGAACAGGATCAGCCCCGGGAAGCTTCTTCGCAACCAGCGTATGCCCTGATTCATGATACGCGATCTGACGCTTCTCCTCCTCGGTCAGGATCATGCTCTTCCGCTCCGCACCCATCATCACCTTGTCTTTCGCGAGCTCAAAATCGGTCATCTCAATAAATTTCTTGTCATATCGGGCCGCATTCAGTGCCGCTTCATTCACCAGATTTTCAAGATCGGCCCCCGAAAAACCGGGCGTGCCACGCGCGACGACGGAGAGCTCAACATCCTGACCTAAAACTGTTTTACGGGCATGGACCTTCAGGATCTCTTCACGACCCTTGAGATCGGGCCGTGGGACAATCACGCGACGATCAAAACGTCCCGGTCGGAGCAGCGCCGGATCAAGCACATCCGGACGATTCGTCGCCGCCATGATGATGACCCCTTCATTCGATTCGAAACCATCCATCTCCACCAAGAGCTGATTCAGAGTCTGTTCCCTTTCATCATGCCCTCCCCCCAGACCCGCACCACGATGACGGCCGACCGCATCAATCTCATCAATAAAAATGATACAGGGGGCGTTCTTTTTCCCCTGCTCAAAAAGGTCCCGCACGCGTGAGGCACCGACACCGACAAACATCTCGACAAAATCAGATCCGGAGATCGAGAAGAACGGCGCCCCCGCTTCGCCGGCAACTGCCTTCGCCAGCAAGGTCTTTCCGGTACCCGGCGCCCCGACCAGCAAGACACCCTTGGGGATCCGTCCCCCCAATTTGGTAAATTTCTTAGGCTCTTTCAAAAACTGGATGATCTCCTCGAGCTCGTATTTCGCCTCTTCACAACCGGCAACATCCTTGAATGTCACCTTCTTCTGGTTTTCCGAAAGAAGTCTCGCCCGACTTCGGCCAAAACTTAAGGCCCGGCCCCCACCGACCTGAATCTGTCTCATCGAAAAGAAAAAGAAGGCGAAGAGGAGGATCATCGGGAGCCACGAGATCAGGATCTGTTGCCAGAGCGGGGTCTCACGGCGTTTTTTGTATTCAACGACCGCGTCGGATCGTGAGAGGAGCTCGAATGCCTTTTCACTCTCTGTCGGCCCCACCGTCTCAAAAAATTCGCCATTCATTTTTGAACTTTTGAATTTCCCGACATACTCATCATCCTGAATCGTTATCCGTTCCACCTCATTTCTCCCCACGGCAGCCAGGAACTCGCTAAAGCTGATCGTCTTTCGTAAAGAGGGCCGGTTGCTCATAAAGTGGACGATTGAGATGGAAAGCAAAATAATCAGGGCCCAGAGGGCAAGTGTCTTATGGGACTGTTTCATTGGTTAAAACGGTAACATAAAGAGATTCTTAAAGGCAACCGTTAAGCTGAAGGAGCCGCCACCCGGACCGCTCTATGAAACCACATCGTCCCTAGACTCACTGGAATTTCCCGTGGATCCACTTCAGGAAGTTTTTCAACGAGATCCCATTGATGCGGATAGATTCGTCTCAAGGAAGGATACCGGAAGAGGAAATTGGCCGCCTCGGCATGGTACTCAAAGTCATGCTTGGTACCATAACCGCTGATTCGCCGCCGATCCAGTTTCATCGCCATGATAATCATGCCCCGGATTCTCCAATTGTTTCTCTCAAAACCATGCCCGACCATCTCATGGAAGAGAACCTCGCGAACCAGTTTATCCTTACGATACCCATCTTGAATATACATCTCCTGCCTGTCCGTAAAAAAAATCCCTAGGGCACCGCGCCTCATTCTTTCCCCCTGAGGGACAACCCAAACCTGCTTTGTAGAGTAAAGCGAGCGTGGTGGGAGATCACGCAAGAGTTTGATCCAATCATCGAGAGAATAAAATCGATCCTTCTTTGGGGGCAGATAAAGTTCGACCAGATGTCGATCACCCACCATGAGGGTATACTTTTGTAATTCGATCTGACGACCGGAGACAAGAACACCTTTCGTCTCGTAGAAATTAGTTTCAGGCGTTCGGGAGACGAGTTCGGTCGGAAAGGGTTGCCCCTTTTTCCAGCCTCCATAGTGACGATCAGCCTTCACCTCGAGCCGCCAGACCTGTTTGTAAAATTCGTCTCTCATTTCTGCTGATGTTAATGAGATGACCGTCTGACGAACCAGACCAAAACCTCCTGGCACGACACGCCCAACAAACCAATTCTCCTCTCTGCCAGTCGGCTGACCTTTCAAACTGGCATAGACAAAACCATCATCCCGATGCTCGATCAGATACGTCTTGCCGCCATAGGTCAGGTATTGTGAGGCAGCGATCCCTTCTTTTGGATGATCGAAAACGGCGCGCTCGAAGAGCCGACAGTCTCCAAACTCCCCTTTCTCTATGGCAATCAATTGATCGGGATCGGAGACCGATCTGCCAAGGCAATGTCTGACTCCTCCTCCCCCTTCTTCAAACTCTATCTGGAATCGCTTTCCTTGATAATAAAATGCCTGCCCCTCTGTAGGGTGGCAGACGATATCCGGTCCGATCTGGAAACGACGTTCGCGACGATTATAGTAAAAAAGATATTCATCTGACTGAGTGCCCGATACCGCTGTCGCCAGATAGTAATCTCCAGCAGTCTGATGAGGTTCAAGTCTAAATGAGCGCCCCTTATACGGAACTGTCAAATCAGGATGGCAAAATGGCGGATAAGGATGAAGCAGCTGCTCCTCTGGATAAACGGTAACTCTTCTCTCGGTCATAACCGTCCGAAGGCGATTCCCAAAATCATCTTCGAAGATCAGGGGGCCTCGATTCTCATAGAGAACCCCTTTGAAATAAACGGCATTCCTGCCGGGTAAATTGGTCTGGAGTTCAGAAAAATCATAACCGAGTCTCGCACCTGGCCGGAGAACTCGGACTGTACGATCCCCTCTGACAAGCCGATCCCAGCATAAAGTATACGAACCGTCAGGCAACTCAGCTCGATGGATCAACCTCCCTCGATCCCAATCTTTTATCAGCCTTACTCCTGATCTCCGAACAGACCATTCTTCACAACTGATTTTGAGCCGGTTCAGTGACGTCTGCCACTCACGCTTCGAACCGTTGAAGATCAGAAACATCCCGATCCGGAGTGTCTGGTCGTACCACGGTCTCTCTTTCCGAATCGCGATAACGATACCTACAACCTCCTGAACAGCCCCCGCAGCAGCAGTTCCCAGTTGCACAAACAACTGGAACGGACCGACATAACGGGACATGAGATTTGCCACAAGAAGCGATGAATGGATGAGGGTCTCGCTAGCCTCCTCCCTCTCCTGTTGCGGCCTCTCACCAACAAGAGAGGTCAGCGCCGCAATCCCGGCAAAGAGCGTCGAAACCGTCGTCACACTGAAGGCAAGTGGAGAAAACCGACTAAACCACTGAAGGTGACGGAACGGCAAAAGTTTGAGACCGACTTTAACCCCCCTCGCCCCCCACTCACCATTGACGAGGGCGTCGACACCCCCGCCAACCCTTGCCAGGGCAAACGGGATCGCAGATAACATCCCAAGCTGCTCGCAATAGACTGGTACCGATTGGTTCAGATTGTTAGTTTCCATTGAAGTTCTAAATACTTATCGGTCTACAGGAGATTTAAGTTTCTGCAAATCTGAAGCAGACGTAATCCTTCTGGAACCTCACTCCATGGGGCAGATTATACTGTCTCTTCGGCTCAGAATCCCTGATCAGTGAGTCAATCTTCAAGACAAATTCCCCTGAAAGAGGGTGGCCTGAGACCTCTTCATACATCCGTTGAAGAAGACGGTAGCGGAGGGAGGGGGGGAGCTTCGTAAAAATAGGAATATTAAAACTGTCGATGTTAGAACCGACCGTCTCTAAATATTCCTCATCCGCCCTCAAAAGAATCGAATTCACCGCCGATCGGACCGAGAGATTCGGGTTCAGTTTACGAAGCTCAGACAAGATCTGTCGCACCTTGTTTCGAAGATACTTCGTCTCCCGATTCGACGAGTCTTCCCGAAACGGGACCTCAAATTTTTTGGCGTAATCGGTGATCTCTTTTCGTGTGACAAATAAGAGAGGACGGACAATGGTGAGGCCAACATCAACGGGTCCTGCCTCGGGCTCAAGCCCACCCGTGCTCACCCGTTGCGCGCGGGTGGGCACCCCCGCCCGAGTCACCCGTTGATGTTGTCCAACCAGCCTCATCAACGGAATGCCGCTCAACCCCTTCAACCCCGCCCCCTGGATCCACCGGATCAAAAAGGTCTCCGCCTGATCATCCGCCTGATGGGCTGTGGCGATTTTTTGGATTCCAGCCTTCTTCGCCTCTTCCCGAAAAAATTGGTAGCGAAGTTGCCTCGCCTTTTCTTGAAGATTGTTTTTCTTCTTCCAGGGAGGGGCCTCTCCCACAACAAGAGGGATCTTCCAACCCTCACAAATTTTTTTGACAAAAAGGGCATCTTGATCCGACTCCTCACCGCGGAGTTTGTGGTTGAAATGGAAAACAGTCGCGTGGGATCGCTCGGAAGTCTTGATACGACGGACTAAGTCTAGGAGGACCATCGAATCAATCCCGCCCGACACAGCGAGTCCCAGAGGCTCTCCCCTCTTCCAGAGATCCCACTGTTTCACCGTCTCACGAAACTTTTTTGTAACTTCGTGCATTCTGGACATAATTTTCGGCGGAAACCTTAAGGAAGGCGATCTCTTCGGGGGTTAGGTCGCGTTTCACTTTTGCGGGGGAGCCTAATGCCAAGGTCCGGGGCGGGATGATCATCTTCTCGGTCACGAGCGATCCGGCACCGACAAGAGACTCTTCACCGATCACGGCACCATTCATGATAATCGATCCGATCCCGATCAGGCAACGCGACTTGATGTGACAGCCGTGGAGCACCACCCGATGGCCGACGGTTACTTCATCCTCAATAATGAGCGGCCAGGTCCCCGTTTCGACATGGCAGACGGAGAGATCCTGGATATTCGTCCGGGGTCCAATTCGAATAGAATTCACGTCACCCCGCAGTACGGTGTTGGGCCAAATCGAGGAGTCCTCTCCGATCACGACGTCGCCGATCACCACTACCCCTTCCGCCAGAAAAACAGAGGGGTGGATCTTCGGCGTCACTCCATGATGCGTGATAATTTGGGCCATTTTTGAAGCCTTAAATAAAGCAAACCCCCAACAAACCCTCCAACCGCATCGGCAACAAGGTCACCAATTTCAACCATCCGGCCGGGGATAAAGGACTGGTGGAACTCATCGGAGAGACCATAGAGGGTCGCCCCTAAAAAGGCAATGAGGAGCTTGTGACGTTTAACCGCACGGGCCAAAAGAAGACCAAAGGGGGTATAGGCACCGACATGAAGAAGTTTATCACTCAGAAAAAGCCAACCAAAAAATTCAGGGGGCTCGATAGATGGCTGATGGGACAGATAAAATAAAAAAGAGGCGTAAAGCAGGAGCGGGATCCACTTCTTCACATTTTGTACTTCCCGAAATCGTCGGGGTTCAGGTTTTCCAAAATCTCCGTCCACTTCTCTTCCTGAACCTTTTTCTCCCCTGTTTTTCCTCCACGGGCGAGGTCGATGTCGCGTGATTTATCGATGACCTTTTTATCAACAAAAATCGGGGAATGAGTTCGCAGGGCCAGCGCAATCGCATCTGAAGGACGAGAGTCGATCACATGTTCCTCGCTCCCATTTTTGAGATAAATTTTGGCATAAAAGGTGTTGTCGCAGAGATCATTGACCTCAATTTTTTCAACCGTCACATTCAACGTCGTCAAAATATTTCGGATCAGATCGTGGGTCATCGGTCTCGAAAGCTGGATTTTTTCCAATTCGGTGGCAATCGCCGAGGCCTCGATGAGACCAATCCAGATCGGCAAGGCGCTCTTTTCTTCCAAATCCTTCAAAATGATAATCGGCATATTGGTAAAGGGGTCAATCGTGAGACCGGTAACTTTCATTTCGATCATCATAGGATCTCCCCTTTTAGAAAAAACGCCGTGGCGTCTTTAATCATCACATTCAGTATATCACCAACATTCTCTCCTGCACCATCGAAATTTACAATCCGACCCTGGGGAGTTCTCCCGGCAAGCACCTCTTCCCTTCTCCCGATGCACTCACGATTCCTTTCAAGACTGATTTCTTTTTGTAACTCCTGAAGTCGAACGAGCCTCTCATCCTTTACCTCCTGGGGGGTGTCATCAGGTAGCGTCGCAGCCACGGTCCCCGGTCTGGGTGAAAAGACAAACGAATAACTCTGATCATAACGAACTTCTCGGACGAGATCGAGCGTCTCTCTGAAATCGCCTTCCGTCTCACCAGGAAATCCCACAATGATATCGGTGGTCATCGCGATATCCGGGCAAACCGCCCGAAGTTCATTCACCTTCCTCAGATAAACCTGGCGGCTATAGGCCCGCTGCATCTTCTTCAAAATTCGATCCGACCCTGACTGAACTGGCAAATGAATATGGGGACAAAGCCTCTCGTTCTCCGCATATTCACGAATAAGCGTCCGTGAAAGGTCCTTCGGGTGAGGACTGGTAAACCGGATCCTTTTGATCCCTGTTTCACGGGCAATCCGGCGAAGGAGTTTTGGAAAATCCATTTTCTCCAAGAGCCCCTTGCCATAAGAATTTACATTTTGGCCCAGGAGCATGACCTCCTTAACCCCTCGAGATTCCAGATTCCGAATCTCTTGAATAATATCATCGGAACCACGCGAGATTTCGGGACCACGAGTCATCGGCACGATACAAAAGGAACAGGTGTTATCACATCCCTTCATGATCGTGACATAAGCCTTCACCTTCCTCTCCCCCGGAATTTCAAGAGGTATCGGAAACTCATAATCAGAGAGATCCCGAAACTCCGAATAAGAGTTCTTTTTATCCCTCTCTCGGGCCTCCTGGATCACCTGCGGAAGTTTTCCGATATGATCGGTCCCCAGCACAAAATCGACATGAGGCATTCGTCTCAGAATCTTTCTCCCCTCCTGAGAGGCGACGCAACCGGTCACTCCCAAAACGACTTTTTTCTCCCCCTTCTGGAGGTAACGACCGATCTCACTCATCGCCTTGTGATACGCCTTTTCGCGAATGCTGCAGGTATTGATGAGAATCAGGTCTGCCTCAGCTGGTTTCAAGGTAGGGGAGTAACCGGAGCGAAGAAGCAGCCCCTTCATGATTTCAGAGTCCTGCTCATTCATCTGACACCCGAATGTCTTGATGTAGGCTCTCATTTAAAATTCTTTATTGATACGCAGGTTATTCAGGAGGCGTTCGATACTCTCATCGTCGGTATAACCCAGATCTTCCATAATCCCTTGAACATCCTCACCGGCAGGATCATCCAGAAATGGTTCGAAATCCTTCTTGCCCCTCAGATCCTTTCGAATCACCTCCATGTAACGGTCCGGATATTTTTTGACAATCCCTTCGACATACCGATTCAACCGCTCCGCCGCCTTCTTATGAGCCTCACTCTTTAATCCCTTCCAGTTCTTGAGATAATGAAGACGACAATACCCTTTCGTCGTCTGGGCATTTCGACATCCCGTTTCCAGGCAAATTTTAATCTGGCTTGATGGCATTTTGTTGCGGATCCATAGTAGCCTTTTCGGATCCAATTTCAACACTCTTCATCGCTTCTTCAAATTTTCTTTTCTTTTCAGCCCCCTCGCTCCTTTCCTTCTCAATCTCTTCACGAAGAGCATCAGAAAGCAAATCACCTGTTCGACTTTTCAACTTCCGTCGTTCCGCGCGACGAATCATGAGGAGAAGGAAAGAAATAAAAACCACAAGGGCAATCGAAACCCAGATCTCCCACATCACAAGGGAACCCTCCAATCAGGTGTTGGTTCTTTTTCCAAAACCTCCACCAGAACCTCTTTGACCCGTTTCAGGCGCGATTCATCGGTAATCTTGTGCCCAAAGATATCCTTCACATAAAAAGTATCTGCCACCTGATCCACTTTTGTCGAAATCTTGGAAACATCAACATACAACCCAAGCGCCGTGAGGGTCGTCGTCACCTGGTAAAGAAGCCCCACCCGGTCGTGGGCATAAATATCGATGACAGTGTAAAAGGCCGAGACGTCATTGTCGATATCGATTCGTGAGGGAAGCTTTTGGGCCACTTTTTTCTTGAATAGAGAAGGGCTGAATTTTTCAGAAACAAGGTCTTCGATCCGAACTCTCCCAGAGAGCACCGCCCTCAGATCCTGGAAAATAGACTCCCAGGTCTCGACATCAGAGATTAACAAACCGCCATGATCCGTCACAAAAAAGGTATGAAGGGCATACCCAAGCTTCGAGACAGAAAGTTCCGCTCGCAGGATATTGATATTGTGGGCGGTAAAAATACCGGCCATCTTCGAAAAAAGTCCGGGGGTATCGAGAGTCAAAAGGGTCACCTCATTCAATCCCTCCCTGGACAGAATCCTCCAGTCAAAGACGATCCGGTCGGATTCTAATTTCCTCCAGAGCCTCAAATGATAAGCGACTGTCTCCGGAGATGCGGACATCACATACCGTGAAGGCATCGACTGGAAAAAATGGTCGAATTCTTCCAAATCATTCTGGCGTGGCAGGAGAGAACCAACCGCACCCCGAATTTTTCCCAGATGAGATGAAACCCTCTCCGGGGTGTAATCACCGCTTCTCAAGACCTCCCTTGTTTTTAAATAGAGATACTCCAGAAGAGAGGCCTTCCAGCTGGTCATCGCCTCGGGACTCACCGCATGGACATCACAAAATGTCAAAAGGCAGAGAAGATTCAAATTTTCCAGATTCTGAACCGACTTTGCGAAACGGATGATCAGATTCTGCTCCTCAAGGTCGCGCCGGAAGGCAAGATGCGTCATAATCAGATGACTGCGCTCCAAAAATTCGAGCAGATCGAGCTCGGCACTGCTAAAGCCCAATCGGTCACCGGCACGTCGAATCAACGGGGCCCCTTTTTCCACATGGCCTTTCCCCTCCCCTTTTCCGATGTCATGATAAAGGATCGCGAAGGCCAGAAGGTCATTTCGCTTCAGATCTTTTGAAATCTCCGTGAATGTCGGATGGGACTCGGCATATTTTCCTTCAAGCACCTTTTCAAATTCGCCGACGGCAAAAATTGAATGAACATCGACCGTATAGAGATGATAAATGTCATGTTGAGCCCGGAAATGAAGTTTTTCGAATTCGGGGAGAAATTTTCCCAGCACCCCTGTCTCATTCATCTGGACAAGCATCCGGCCAAGACCACCACTCTCCCGAAGCATTGCCCGGAAGAGGCTGGCCGCTGGAGCGGAGGAGCGAAATGAATCATCTATTGAGGAGAGGTTTCTCGCGATCTCCCCACGTGTGGAATCATCAATTTCAACCCCATGATGCCTCGCGATATGGAAAACCTTGAGAAGACAAAGAGGATCCTTTTGAAAAAGACCCGGTGTCCCCAGAGACAGTTTCCCCTCAACAATCCTGAAATGCGAATCTTCACTGGTATGTTCGACCGGAGTAGAACCGCGAAGGGATTGAATCAGGCACTCGCGCACCGCTTTTTTGGAAATTCTTCGTATCGTTGCGGCATGTCGATAATACTGCTGCATGAACTGTTCGACACCCAGAAACTGAGGGGTATTCGAAAAGCCCAGGAGGCGCCCGATCGTCTCTTGATGTTCGAAGAGAAGCTGATCCTGACGCCGTCCGGCAAGCCGATGGAGCTCCTCACGAACCCTCCAGAGAAAATTGATCGCCTTCCAAAAATGATGAAAGTCCTCCGACGACAAGAGACCGTTTTTGCCAAAATCCTGGGGATTGGTCAGACCCTGAGCGATCCGCGCAAACCAATAAAGGGTGTGGTAATCCCGAAGACCCCCTTCTCCCTCCTTCAGATGAGGCTCCAACAGATAGACAGACCCTCCATATTTGTGCCATCGGTCTTCATCCTCTTTGGATTTTTGTTGGAAAAACTTTTCACGCAAGGCGAGAGAAGAGAAAAATTTCTCTTTCATCGATTCAAAATTATTAAAGAGCCCCCTGTCCCCCGCCAGATATCGACCATCGATCAGAGAGGAAAGAATCGTGAGATCTTCCTGCATCAATTCTTCACAATCTGAGACGGTCCGGGTGGCAAAACCAACTTCCAGACCGACATCCCAGAGCGGATGAAGAACCTTTTCCGCAAAAGACTTGAGTGAGGTCTTTTCTTTCCCTTCGTAGAGAAAGAGAAGATCAATATCCGAATAGAGACAAAGCTCCCGTCGACCATACCCCCCCTGAGATAAGAGGGCGATTTTAAGACCCCCCTTCTCTTTCTCTGCTGTTTCAAAAAGGGTGATCAGGAGCTTATCAATCTCATCTGTCCGACGAAGGATCGCTTCATACGATTCGCTTCCTTTTTTCACAAATCACTCCTCGCCTGACCCTGTCTTGTTAAATAGAGCTGAACACCATCCGCTAACGCCTCAGCGACTCGTGTCTGAAATTTTGGGTCTTTCAGCCGCTTCGCCTCCTTCGAATTTGTGAGGTACCCCATTTCGACCAAAAGGCTCGGACATTTTGCACCGACCAAGACATAAAACAGGGCTGTCTTCACACGAACCTCCGAAACCCCTTCCTTTCGCAGCCCATTCGCCAAAGATTTTCGTAAAATCCCGGCCAATTCCGCTGACTCTTCCGTCACCGCCGTCTGGATCAGATCAGACATGATCGCATCGACATCTTTCTGGCGTCTCTTGGATCCACGATTTTCCCTTTCGGCAAGACGCCGTGAAGCAGCGTCGGTTGCCTTATTCAGATAATAGATCTCTACCCCCTCTGCCTTTTTGTTTTTGGCAGAATTGGCATGGAGTGAGATAAAGAGATCACACTGTTTTGCATTCGCGACACGATTTCGTTCCTCCAGGGGAAGATACCTGTCGCGATTTCGCGTCAAAAAAACCTTCGCCCCTGTCTTTTTCCGGAGGGTCTCCTGAAGTCGTTTGGCGAATGTAAGAACCAATTTTTTCTCCGAAATCCCCCGATTCGCAACACTCCCGGGATCTTTTCCCCCATGACCGGGATCGATGACCACGATAGGTCCCTGGGCCAAGAGGTTCTGTGACAAGAAAAGAAAAGTCAGAAGGATTTTAAAAAAGTGTCCTTTGATCATTTGATGTTTTCTGTTTTTTCCCGAGACGTGGCGTCCCACGTTCGAACTCGCCTTGTTCCAGATTCTGAAGGACCTCCTTCGCCCTCTCCAGAATTTTTCCTGGAATACCAGCGAGGCGGGCGACATGAATCCCGTAACTATGACTCATCCCCCCCGGCGCCAGACGGTAAAGAAAGACAATCTCCTCCCCTTCCTCCTTGACCATCACATTATAATTCCGAATCCCCGCATGTGTTAAGGCCAGATCAATCAGCTCATGATAGTGTGTCGCAAATAACGTCCGGCTCTTCAGCGTGTCATGAAGATATTCAGCAAGGGCCCACGCGAGAGAGAGGCCATCAAAAGTCGATGTGCCTCGACCAATTTCATCGAGTAGAATCAGGCTCTTGCCTGTCGCATGGTGGAGAATCGATGCCGTCTCGCTCATCTCTACCATAAAAGTGCTCTCCCCTTGCGAGAGCCGGTCAGAGGCCCCGATCCGTGAAAAGAGGCGGTCGACAATACCGATCACCGCGGATTCTGCCGGGACAAAACTCCCGATCTGGGCCATCAAAACGATGAGACCGGCCTGACGGATCACGGTCGATTTCCCCGCCATATTCGGCCCTGTAATCAAAATAAGCCTCTGTTCTTCTGTATCCAGATGAAGATCGTTTGGGACAAAACGTCCCGCCGGGAGATAACTCTCCACTAGCAGATGCCTCCCCCCCTCGATCTCCAAGATCGATTCATCCACCATCGTGGGATGAATCAGTCGCCTGTTCAGCGCGACGCTGGCCAACGAAACCAACGTATCAACCTCCGCAACAAGCTCACTCTGGGCCTTGATGCGTGAAATCTCCTGGGAGACCTGGTCTCGAAGTTCGATGAAAATCTGATACTCGAGCGCCCGAATCTTGTCGTCGGCGCCCAAGATCTTTCCTTCAAATTCCTTGAGCTCCGGCGTGATAAATCGTTCGGCATTCGTCAGGGTTTGCTTGCGGAAATAATCGGACGGTACCTTTTGGAGGTGGGTCGTCGTGACCTCGATATAATACCCGAAAACTCGATTGAAACCGACCTTCAATGAGGAAATCCCTGTCCGCTCCCTCTCCTTTTTTTCAATCGCGGCGAGAGACTCCTGACTCGATTGTTTGATCTTCCGGAGTTCATCGAGATCCTCGCGAACCCCTTCCGCAATCATCCCCCCCTCATGCAGAGACAGAGGAGGATCGGATCGCAACGTCTTGCAGATCCGGGAAGAGCTCTCCGAAATCGGGTCCCACCGGCTGGCAATCTCTTTCATTCTGCTAGATGAGAGCTGTTGCAAAGACGTCCGCATCTCCTCCAATGCCCGGAGAGAGACCCCAAGGGCGAGCAGGTCCCGCGCATTGACTGTCTTCAATGATAATCGTGCCGTAAGCCTCTCCAGATCATAGATCTTCTTCAATGACTCCTGAAAACCGGCCGAAACAGTTTCCTTCTGAGTCAGCTCCTGGACCGTCTCAAGCCTCGATTCGATCTTTTCTTTTTGGGTCAGCGGATATCGAATCCATTGGCGGAGTCGCCGCCCCCCCATCGCCGTTTCGGTCCTGTCGAGGAGTTGGGTCAGACGATCGACCTCGAGGCTCTGATAGGTCTCATCGGAATAGACGAGAAAATCCCCCCTCTGATGCCGCTTCAGCGCCGTGATGTGTGGCAAGAAGTTCGTTTTCTGCGTCTCACGCACATAATGAAGGATCGCCCCGGCCGCGATCACCCCGAAGGGAATCCCTTCACAATCAAATCCGGAGAGCGTTGCCACCTGAAACTGTTCCTGAAGCAGCCGACGACCATAGGCCTCATCAAAAATCCACATTGGAAGACGATTTACTAAAAGATCCTTCAGCAAAGTTTTTTCTGAATCGGTATTGAAAGACTCTGGGAGGAGAATTTCCCGAACCGGTCGTGATCGGATCTCCTCACAGATCTCTTCGTAGGAAAGCTCGGCCACCTTAAACTCCCCGGTTGAGAATTCCAAAAAAGCAAAACCCCATTGCGGAACCTTAAGACAGGACCCGCCCCTATTTGGAGAAATGGCAACAAGATAGGAGGATCTAGGTGACGGATCGGTATCAATACTCAAGGAAGGAGTGATAACGCGCGTTACCTCGCGTCGCACGACCCCCTTCGCCTCTTTCGGATCCTCTACCTGATCACAGATCGCCACCTTACGACCGGCCTGAATCAGTTTCGCGATGTACGGCTCGACCGAATGATACGGGACACCGCAAAAAGGGATCGGTGTCGGATCGTTTTTATTCCGTGAAGTCAGGACAATATCGAGAATCTTCGAGGCTTGAACCGCATCGTCAAAAAACATCTCATAGAAATCCCCGATCCGGTACATGAGAATTGCATCACGATGACGCTCCTTGATCTCGAGATACTGGCGGAGCATCGGGGTGAGTTCTAACGGTGCCATGACTATAAAGAGCTGATTAACAAGGAACGGATTTTTTTAGCAACTTCAAAAGGCTGGGAACGAAAAGAGGGCAATGATTAGGGCAGCACAATTAACCCAATTGGGAGGCATTCCACTGGGACGTGAGCTTCGAGCTCTAGCGGCACGGACAATCCGCGAGGTAGAGGAAGTTGCAGGGCGTCTCTTAACAACACTGGGTGCCGAAGATCCGTTGCGTCCTCTTTTGGATGACCTCAATCGGCTTCCACCCCCTACCCGACTTTGGCGTGGCAGGATAGTTTTACTCTCAGCAGCAGTCGATTCGATAACCGACCGAAGTACCGATCTGGAAAGATTGGCGACCGGTGCGCGTAGACTCGTTATTATGAGCGATCCTCATGAAGCGAATGCTGCTTACCGGCTTGCTGCTGCCGCTAGTACGGCTCAACCTCGGTGGACAGCAGGGCCCTTACGAGCCCTATCGACAACCACGACGGGCGATGGACATGCGTCCATTTCAAGCGGTTATCGTGTCTCTCCCGGGGGAGCCGAATAAATTAGAGCCGATTGATAAGGCTCAAGAGCTCCTCAGGCAGTGAGGCAGAGAAACCCAATTCATTTCCCGTCTCCGGATGACGAAACTTGAGGGAGGCGGCATGCAAAAAAGGTCGAGTCAGGCCCTCGAGTCTCTTCGCCCCGTAATGTGTATCCCCCACAATCGGATGACCTGACTCGGAGAGGTGAACGCGAATCTGATGCGTCCGGCCTGTCTTCGGATAGACTTCCAATAACGACAAGGGGGGCAAAAATTCCCGAATGACCTTGTAATGTGTCACCGCCTCCCTTTTAAAACGGGACTTCGATGAAAATTTTCGACGATGAATTTGATCGCGACCGATTGCGAAATCGATCATCCCCTCTTTTTTTTTGAAATGACCAGAGACGAGGGCGAGATACGTTTTCTGAACCTCACGCTTTTTGAACTGGTTCATGAGATTCTTAAGCGCCGAGTCGGTCTTGGCGACAACCATGACGCCAGAGGTCCCTTTGTCGAGACGATGAACGATACCGGGTCTTAAATCTCCCCCTTCCCCCTCTTTGTCAAAGAGGGGGACTGAGGGGGGGATTTTCAAATGCCACATCAACGCATTCACGAGCGTCCCCGAATAATTCCCGGCCGCCGGATGGACCACCATGCCAGCCGGCTTGTTCACGACGAGGATCAGATCGTCTTCATAAAGGATATCGAGCGGGATCTCCTCGGGACCACTTTTGGGACGCGGTGGAGAACGCCTCTTGAACTCGATCTTTTCTCCACCTTTTAAGAGATAACTTGGCTTCCGGACGATCCCATCGACAGTGATCGCCCCCTCATCGATCCTATTTTTGAGTTCGGTTCGGCTGAGTTGGGGATGGTTCTTTGTGAGATAAATATCAAGACGGGTACGTTGCATTCAGATCCCCCGTCTTTACTCTTCCAATTCCAAATTCCAGTAGCTGAAATCGACCAGGTTTTTGAAGAAAGGTTTCCATTCTTTGTAGGAATGGGCCCGTCCGGAAAAATCAACAAACGGCGTCCATCGAGGTCTGATCGGATGGCGGATCAACGCAAGACCCGCCTCTGAAGGGAGACGCCCCCCCTTTTTTCGATTACATTCGATGCAGCTTGTGACCACATTTTCCCATGTCGTCTTCCCCCCACGAGACCGCGGAATCACATGGTCGAGATTCAACTCGTTCCGGGAAAAATCCTCACCGCAAAACTGGCACCGATTTCCATCACGAAGATAGATGTTGTTTCGCGAAAAACGAACATGACGACGCGGCATCCGGTCATAAGCGGTCAGGAGAATCACGCGCGGGATCCGGATAATATGGTTTACGAGACCGATCGTTTCATGATGCGAGTTGACGGAGAGCTCGGTCCAGCTCTTGAAATCAAACGTCTCAAAGAGTTCGTGGTCGACCGCCTTGGCAAGCCCCTGATAAAAGAGGACAAAGGCACGCCGCACCGAGGTGATATTGATGGGAACAAAAGAGCGGTTGAGGACTAATACGTTTGAGGAAAGCATTATTAATATCCATTATTTACTTAATTTGATGCCGAGTCAAGGTCTCCCACCCATCCCCTTTCGCATCACGAGCGCATCTTCATTATTATCCTTATAATACGCCTTCCGAACGGAGCTGGTTTTGAATCCATATTTTTCATAGAGGGCGATCGCGCCTTTATTAGAGACCCGAACATCGAGGTAAATTTCCTCGACATGATTCCCTTCACCATAAGAGACCATCGTCCTCATGAGAGATTCGCCGATACCGTGACGACGATACTCCGGGTGGACAGCGATATTGACGAGATGGATCTCAGGCCCCACATGCCAGAAGTCAATATAGCCAACCACCCTCCCCTGTTTTTTGGCAATCAAGAGATGCGCGATATCCAGGTAAAGCTCCATCTGAAAGAGTTTCAGCGTATAGGGATTCGGAAATGAAACCCTCTCGATCGACAAGATCTCTTCCAAATCCTCTACTTTTGCCAAAGAAATATCGAGATCCGGATCCATTAGTGCTTTGAGAGAAAAGTTCGATCAGGGAACCTGGCTGATTTTCCGAGTTCCTCTTCGATCCTCAAGAGTTGATTGTATTTGGCCAATCGCTCCGAACGGGCGAGACTCCCTGTCTTGATTTGACCCGCCTCAACCCCGACAGCCAAATCAGCAATGAAGGAATCCTCCGTCTCCCCGGATCGATGGGAAATGAGACACCGATAACCATGACTCTTCGCCAATCGAATTGTTTCGAGCGTTTCGGAAAGGGTTCCGATCTGATTGACCTTGATCAGGATCGCATTCCCCGCCTTGAGTTCGATCCCCTTACGGAGCCGGTCAGGATTTGTCACGAAGAGATCATCTCCAACCAACTGAAGAACACCACCCATCTGCCGGGTCATTGAAACCCATCCGGACCAATCCTCCTCCGCAAGACCATCCTCGATCGAAATAAGTTCAAAATCATTTTTGAGACGCCGGTAGTAATCTGACAGTTCTGCCGCTGTCCTTTTCACCCCCTCCTCGGTCCTCAATCGATACTCCCCATTCATAAAAAACTCGCTGGCCGCCACGTCCAATCCCAGAAAGACCTCTTTCCCAGCTCGATACCCCGCCTTCTTGATCGCTTCACACAAAAGCTCCAATACCTGCCGATTGGAATCGACCCGTGGCGCAAATCCCCCTTCATCCCCGACCGCCGTCGAAAGATTTTTTGACGAAAGGAGTTTTTTCAAATTCTGAAAAACCTCAACACCGATTTGAAGCGAGTGTGAGAACCGCTCTCCGATCGGAACAATCATAAACTCCTGGATATCAATATTATTGTCCGCATGCCGTCCCCCGTTAATCACATTCATGAAAGGGACAGGGAGCAGAGTTCCGGATTCCTGCGCCAAATCAGACAGGAGACGATAGAGGGGGATTTTTTTGGCGAGCGCGGTCGCCCTCGCATAGGCGAGCGAGACCGCCAGCATCGCATTCGCCCCGAGATGAGATTTTTCCTTCGTTCCGTCAATCTCAAGCAGCAGACGATCCAAGTCACCCTGTCGGCCGATCTCAAAACCCTTTAACTTTTCCGAAATCAGGGAATGGATATTCTGAATAGCCCTCCGGACACCTTTTCCAAGATACCGCTTTGAGTCACCATCCCTTAATTCGATCGCCTCAAAACTTCCGGTCGAGGCCCCTGAAGGGACCGCGGCACGCCCGATCATCTGGTTATCCAAAACAACATCTGCCTCTACGGTCGGCCACCCTCGGGAATCGATGATTTCACGCGCGTTAATCGCCAGAATTTTAGAAGTCATTTTGAATTTCTTTGCAGAAAAGCTTACTTATTGTCAATAAATGTAACATCTGATACGTTTTTGCCGACTGACATGACAACCAGAACTCCCAGAGAAAAGATCATTCTCAAGACGGCTCTCTTAGGCGAATCCGTGATCGACTGGCCTCAATTCTACTGTTCGACAAGAGAGGATGTGGTGCAAATTCTAAAGATCAATGAGTTTCATCTCAGCAATCCCAGAGACCATACAGCCCTCATGAGTCTCCAGAGTGAAGCGATCGGTTATATCCAGAATCAGCTTCGTCTCACACTGCCTGTTTCCCTTCTAAAACCGACATCGATCGAAGATATTTTTTTTGCCGCTTCCGATCTCAAGGATCCAAAAACCCAGAAGCTGGCCTGTGCCTTATTGAAGGTCATGAATGTCATCCATCTTCTGAACGGACGGGAACTCCTTTACAATCTTTCGATCAGCAATCGGAATCTTTTTAGTCTTGTCGAAGACAAAATGGAACGTGAGCTCTCTTCCCTGACCCGGATAGGGATAAAATACCAGGGAGGACGCAAACAAAAGGAGAGTCTCATTACCCGCATCATCTCCAAAAAAGGGACATTGGGGGTCCCCACTCATGATCGATTACGATTTCAGATCGTGACTCCGAAAAAAGAGAATCTCCTCGAGGTCATTCTTCATCTTTTCCAGACAGTTTTGCCCGTTAATTACGTAATTCCCAATCTCTCTGTAAATCGGCTGATCAATCTTCGTGACACTCTCCCCTGGAAACATCGTGCCTCCTATGCGTTTTCCAAAAAACTCAAGTCCATCAACAATCATCTGATCACCTCCCTTCCTTACGCGATACCTGATAAAGAGCATTCAGGGAAAAAATATGACCTGATTAAATTCGTGGTCGCGGTGCCTGTCCGGCTGGATCATTACGTCAGCAACTCCCAGCACCCGCTGGAGTCACTGGGCTGCATTACCCATGTACCCGTTGAAATTAGAATGATGGACCAGGAGACTGAACGCCTCAATAATCTTGGAGAAAACGTCTACTCTCTCTATAAGGAAAGACAACGAATCGGTGTCACCAAAAGAGTGATCCAAGGAGCTTGATGTGTCTGTCTTTTTTGTCATCGGATTTGGTCTTGCTTTTGGTTTTTTTCTGATCTTCCTCATCGCCCTTTCTGATCGGAAAAGAAAAATTCAGAAACTTCCCGAATCTTTTCAAAGTCCGATTCAGTTTTATCGTTCTTGCCTCGATCTGATCGATGCGATGAAACTCGAACTGATCGAAAAAGAAGAAAAAGGAAATCAGATCGATATCATGGCGCAAAACCCCGCTCCGATTACCGGTGGCCTGCTGCTGATTCGCGGACTCTTTCTTTCCCCATCGAGTGTTGTCGAGATCTCGCAAATCCTCGAATTTTCAAGCATGGTCCTTCAGGAACGCGTGACAAAAGGGATCTTCATCACTACAGGAGAATTTAGTCCGGAACTAAAGACAGTCATCGAGTTGGCACCGATAGAATTTATTGACGGGAAAAAATTCCTCGCCCTCCGCGAGAAATATTACCTTTAACTAAATCATTCTTTTGTAGATCTCGTCCTTTTTTCCTTCTTTGATGAGGCGATCATTCCGGACGATCTCGCGAAAAGCGGTATAGGTACAAGCGATCACCGCTACCATCATGATCAAGATAGCGATGTTGTCAGGTTGGGTGATAATTTTCAGAAAATTTTCCATTGATATTTCACCTAAACTCAATAGTTTACTGATGTCAATATGATCCAATATTTGATCCAACTGGACCCTATCTGGATATCGCTAGCACCCTTGATTGCAGTCAATATCCTTTTCCTCACGACGCTTGCTACCTTCAGATTCGTTCGCAACAAAAGGCCACGGCATGAGGATGTCGATCGGAAGGAGTATTCCAGATTCCTCTCAAAATTCCTCGTGGAGTATTGGTATTGGCTTCTGGGGCCGGTCGAAAGGTCTTTGGTTCGTCTCGGTATCAGCCCTGATGCCTTGACACTTCTTGGGCTCGTTGTCTCAGCCATCTCAGGTTACTTCTTTCACTTGGGGATGGTCGGTGCTGGTGGCTGGCTCATGATTTTTGGGGCGACGTTCGACCTGCTGGATGGACGCGTTGCCCGATTGACGAACCGGGAGACACGTTCGGGCGCCTTTTTTGATTCGGTAATTGATCGATTTGCTGAGGCGGTGGTGTTCCTTGGACTTGCGAGCTGGTACCGGGACAGTTGGGTCCTCTATTTCGTCGTCTCAGCATTAATTGGTTCCCTGATGGTTTCTTATACACGGGCTCGTGGAGAAGGGGTCGGTGTGAAAGTAACAAAAGGGATCATGCAAAGACCGGAACGTATCGTCTATCTCGGCGTTGGATCGATCTTCAGCCCGATCTTCGCTTACCTCGTTTCTTTTATCTGGGGAGTGCCGCATGACTTCCTGACAATGCTAGCACTCATCATTATCGCAATCTTTACGATCATCGGCGCCATCTATCGGATCCAGTATGTACTGATCCAACTCGATCCAGCACCTCAATCCAAACGGCTTTTTCGACGGTTTGTACAGAGATGGTTGATGTAAAAATCCCCCCTCAAATTAAAGCCACTGAATTCCTCAACCCCCCTTTTTCAAAGTGGGGTAAAAGGGGTAAAAAATGAGCAATCCAAATTTATTGACGCCCCACTTTAGCAAAGGGGGGCAATTGAAACTTGGGCAAACCACGGCGGGGGGATTTTTATTGCCTATACGCCGGCAAATCGAGAGAAGCCGGCAACTTCACATCAAACCCCTGATCCGGTACCGGCATCGGCCGGCTTCCCGCATACACGGCATGGCGACCATTCTTTTTGTACCAATCGCCAACATCGGCATTCTTGAACATATTTTCAATGATCTGCCTCCAACCAACTCCGGTATTGTAGGCACAGAAAGAGATCTCCCCTAATTGGGTGCCGTACGGGATAATACACATTTCTGTCCGGCGAAAATCATAATTGAAGAGATCCTGGAACCACATCCCGGCGACAAACATGAAGTGCCAACGATCCTTCTGGCGCTCGCGGCCAACCCCGTAATTTCCCTTGCCACCGCGCAACCCGCCACCGGTCCCTTTATCAAATTTTAAAAGAAAATCCTTGAGGGTAAGCTCCCTCGGAGCCTTTGAGGCGTTGTAGTTTCTCAAGAGAGAACAGGCGACCTCTGCCTTTGTGAGCCAAGCAGGTTGGCAGGCATCCGTGATTTCCTGAATGTCACTTAAAAGCTGCTCGATATTCAGAAACTCGGACATTGGCAACCACTCCTTGGAACGCTTATCGACAAAGAGCGCCATGCCAGTCCCACAATTAGGATGACATCCACATTTCAAGGTCCCCCAATCTTGATTGGGTCCCTTGAGATAATCGGCCAGATCGGAAAAGGGGCCAATCGCCGAAAGGGGGAACCAGTCCCGCAGGGGTTCCGAAATCCCAGTCTGTTTTTTCAGGTCATGGGCGAGATGAGAGAGGGTGTAACGTTGCTTTTTTCGATCCTCGTCAGAAACATCTTCGTCGCGTCCCGTGAATGAAACCGGCTGGAATGAGACAAAGGTGATCTTGTCCGAGTTTTGAATCGCAAAATCAACAATCGCTCCTACCTGGTCATCGTTTATGGTGTTCACAAGAGTCACGACGAGCACCACATCGATTCCGGCGTCATGCAGATTGGTAATGGCCCGAAGTTTTACGTCAAACAGATTACTGATTTTTCGATGCTCATTCTTCTCATTCCCGACACCATCGAACTGGAAATAGGCAATCCGAAGCCCGGCATCGTACGCCGCTTTTGCAAATTCAGGATCCTGAGCAAAACGGATCCCGTTTGTCGCCGCCTGCACACTGAAGTAACCAACCTCTTTGGCATACCGGATGGCATCGAGAAAATAGGGGGAGATCGTCGGCTCACCGCCGGAAAACTGAACTGACATCTGACGGCGTGGCTTAATCTTCAAGGAATTGTCGAGAATCTCTTTGACCTCATCCCAGGAAAGCTCATGGACATAACCGACCTGATTGGCATCCATGAAACAAGGATCGCACATCATGTTGCACCGGTTCGTCAGGTCGACAGTCAGAACCGAACCACGACCGTACTGAATCGAAGAGGTGCCGTGATTTCTCAGTTCCGTCAGCGGGGATTTAAAGTCTCTTCCGGGATAGAGCTTCTCAATTCTCTTCAAAAATTTCGGATCGATCGCCATCACATCCTCAAAATGGCCATGCTTCGGACATTCCTTGACCATCAAGATCTTGCCGTCTCGCTCGACGATCTCCGCCTTGATCTCGCCCGGCTTCTCTTGAATAAGCTGTGTGTAGTCTTTAACCCCGGAAACAATCTCTTCCCGAACCTCTTTAACGCAACGAGGGCAAAGAGAATCGGTGGTGCGTGGCCAGCCGAGCTGAGGAAACGTCCTCTCCTTCTTTTTGAGAAGAGGCGCCGGTGCCCATTTGGGTTGAAAGGCCTTTCCCTGATGAATCTTGTTGATCAAACGAAGAAGCGGCCAGAGGCTCTTGGCAAGGCCAACGACAATTTTATCAAGAAGCTTGAACCCCCCTTGGGCCAACTTCGTTGAGGAAAGTCCGGGACGATCCCCCTTCGGAGAGTAAAACTCGGTCTTGTTGGGTTGATGACTCCATTGTTCCTCTTGCATCTCTTTGAGTTCATCGTGGGCAATTGCCATTTTCAACTCCTCTTTGTTTAGATTGTTTTAAACGTTCTAAATATTTGATATTACTATAGAATTTCATTTTTCAGATAAACCTTATCTCTCGCTCAAAGTCAATAATTTTTACAGATCGGTTGACGAAAAACTCCATTTCGTCTAACGAATCATTCCCGTGAATAACGTCGTCGAACTCAAGAAAAATAAAAAATTCACCCTGAAAGAGGCTGAGGCGGTCCTACCCATTATCAGAAAAATTACGAGGGAAACGATTCGGCAGGTTCAGGATTTTGAATGGCGAACCAACTTTGGCAATTTTGCAAAAGATCAGCAACATCTCAGCCAGGAGGAGTCCCAACTCCAGATGATTATTGAACGCTGGACTGACAAGGTCTCAAAGCTTGGCGCCGAGCCGAAGGGCTTCTGGCTTGTCGATTTCGATTCTGGTGAGGGTTATTTTTGCTGGAAGTATCCTGAAGAACAGCTCAACTACTTTCACGAGTATAAAGGCGGATTCACAGGACGCACACCGATTGTCTAACAGCCCCCCACGATTGCTTTAAGATCAAATAAAGAAGCAAGAACCCAATCAGCAGCCTTGAGGTCTTCAGATTTATAGGAATTCGTTACCGCAACCGATTTCATCCCTGCCTTCTTCGCCGCCTCGATCCCCCACGGTGAATCTTCGATCACCAAGCATTCCTCAGGAAGCAGCATCTCGGATTCCGGGATATAATCACGATTGAGAAGTTTCAAGGCGGTCAGGAAACCCTCTGGATCCGGCTTTCCATGATTAACTTCCTCGGCGCTCACAATGACTTGAAAAAAGGACCCCAGTTTTTCTTTGGATAAAATCGCAACAATCTCACTCCTGAGCGCCCCAGAAACAATCGCGAGGTAATAACGCCCCCCCAAGGCTGTAAGCAACTCACGCACCTGTGGAAGCAAAAGAGACCCTGATTCGATCTTCTGAAGAATTTTTCGATTCTTTCTTTGAATCAGCTCCTTCAATTTTGGAGCAGAAAGAGGCTGCCCTGCCTTTTGATAAACTGCCCGAAAACAGCCGCGATCATCAAGCCCCAAAAATTCAGAATAATATTCCTCTTTTGTTAAAAGAATCCCCTCTTCTTTCAGGAGATCGTGAAACGCCCCGAAGTGAAGTGGTTCGGTATCGGCAAGAACTCCATCAAAATCAAAAAGGAGGGCTCGAAACATCATTCAAATCGGATTTCGAGGATCTCGAATTCCTTAGTCCCCTTCGGTGTCGAAACCTTGACCGTATCCCCTTTTTCTTTTCCAATAAGAGATTTCGCAATTGGTGACTCAATCGATATCTTTCCTCCCCGCACGTCGGATTCATCAGCCCCCACAATCTGATACTGGATCTCCTCTCCATTGTTGATATCAGAGATTTTTACCGTCGCCCCGAAAACGACCTTTTGATGATTCATCTTTGAAGGATCGATTATATGGGCCTGTGCCAGTTTGTTTTCGATTTCAGCAATCCGTGACGCGATGAAGCCCTGCTTCTCCTTGGCCGCGTGGTACTCGGCATTCTCAGAAAGATCGCCGAGCGATCTTGCATGTTCAATGTCAGCGACATTCTTCGGCCGATCCACCGCCTTCAGTTTTTTAAGCTCCTCATGAAGCCGCCGATGTCCCTCCGGAGTCATTGGAATCTGTCTTCTAGTTATCATCTCTTGATCCAGGCTGTTTCGGGAATACTCTGCTTAAAATTTACCCACCGTGCCAGGACAAATAACAAATCTGAAAGGCGATTCAAGTAAACAAGAATCGAGTTTTCAATAACCTCATTCTCACTCAAAAAAACAACCTCTCTCTCCGCTCGTCGACAAACGGTCCTTGCCAAATGAAGGGAAACAGCCAGATCAGATCCGCCAGGCAAGATAAAGTTTTTTAGCGGTGGCAAGTCCTCATCGTAATGATCAATCGTCTCCTCCAAAAAATGAATATCCGAATCCCCAAGCCCAGAAACTCCCCGCCCTGATAACTTTTCCCCTCCCGGTGTTGCGAGCTCTGCCCCGAGGGTAAAAAGGTCATTTTGAATACGATCCAAAAGTCGATCAACAGACGCCTCGGGATTCTTTGAACGAATCTGACCCAAGTGAGCATTCAGCTCATCGACGGTCCCATAGGCAATAATTCGAGGATGCGACTTTTTGACACGCCCCCCTCCGAAGAGGCCGGTCTCCCCCTGATCACCTGTCTTTGTATAAATTTTCATCTGTCAAATTTTTAACAGCTTTCGGGTTAAAAATAACCCGTCCTTTCTCACAAAATCAGAAGAGGAATAATCCGTAACTCCCTAAATTCCGATAACAATTCTTTTTAACAGACGCAAGCCTCTTAAAGGGAATAGATCTTGCATCCTACTTCCCCTCATGTAAAAGGTTTTCATCAAAATAGGGGGAAAACTATGAATACAAGATTCGCATTTAAATTCATTGCACTGACTATTGTGACAGGATTGCTTGCCAGTTGTTTTGGTGGAGGGGACGAAAATCAGGGGACCCGTGGATCCGGAGGCGAAGATGACGGCCGATTCGAAAGTGGTGAGTGCGAAGGGTTCTGCGGGACGGAAAAAACCGACGTCACGGTGGACCTTGCCGGGGCCCAGGCCCTCTTTACCGTCCAATCAGATAACTCATCTTCTGGAACATCTAAGAGTGAATCGGGACATTTGATCGCCTTGAAAGATGCGAGCAACGTCACGATCAATACAAGTTCACCCCTTTTTGCCGTCACAAATGACGGAATTAAGGGGATTTTGAGCGCCCTTGACCCCGAAGGTGGGGATGCCATCTCAGGTTTGCCTCGACTCTCTTTTGTTGCCGTCAGTCCCATAGGGGACGTCTTTCTAGCCTTTGAACACTCGTGGATCTATCGTGACAGTTATGATGATGGACAAGGGGTCATCACGATCGATGAATATTCCGATCCCTGGTCCCCCTCGTCTCCGTTTACCTGCCAGCTTTATTTAGTTGACCAAAACATTACTGAAGCCTCGGGAACTAGTGGTCTGATCTGCGTTAAGAACGGAATCGAGATCAATACCTACGATCAGCGAACGAAGAAGATCATGTTTGACGACGCCGGAAATGTCTATTTCACTGCCCATGTCCCTGGAAACTGGAAAGACCTCCTCTGGAAATATTCACCCTCTTCAGGTGAAACCTCTGAAGTCATCAACGCCAACATTTCATTCCGGAGGGTCCTTGTTACCGGATCAGGCGGCGTTCTCTACACAGGAAACACCTCCGTCGGAAGGGAAGACCATGGAGGTGAGAGCTTCTTCCGCTATATCAAACCAACGGGAGAACTCGTCCAGATCACAAGCGGTTGGTGGGATTTTGTCTTTGCCCCGATCGAGTCGAAGCTCGAAAACGGAACAGTCTCAAATAACTATTACAAAGGTCAGATCCTGTTTTTTGGTCCGGACCCTCAGGTCGCCACAAAGCCGGAGTGGGATGATTCTTGCCTCTTCCGGTTTGATCCATCGGCAACCGGTTCGGCCCGCTCAACAAAGATCGCCGACTGTAATATCGACATCTGGAATTACATCAATTTTGACAGCACCGGCGCCGTGAATACGATGGCGACCCAAAGAAGCCGCTGTCTTGAGACCAAATCAATGATGGGGGGTGGCAATCAGCCAGAGAAGATCCTTTTGGCCGACAAATTGGATGGAGATGGCCTGAATGAGATCTACGTCGTTGGTGACATCTTCGAGAAGTCGGCAAACGAATGGAAATGCGACCTCTGCACAAATGGAACCGTTTCATCCTATTGTGTCGTAAGCGGAACGTTACATTTCGAGGCAACTACCGCTTCGGCCTGTACGACAGCAGGTGGGACATTCACGACGAGTAGCGGATGCTTCAACGGTCAGGTGGACAAGACAGCGACCGGAAGTGTCTGTTCCTCCACCTTGCCGACCAATTGGGAGATGAACCATCAATGGTGTGAGTTTTCCGGAAATGCCGGTCGGGATACGCGCGCGTCCATGGCCCGTGTCGATGAAAACTACGATGGCGCCAACAGCAACCGGATCGTCCGACTCTCCGCAAATAATGAAATGGTGACGAACGGCTGGGCCATCGGAAACCGACTCGCTTATATTGCCTTCAACTCCACGAGCGGCGAATATGAGCTCCACGAGGTTGGAAAAACAACGACGCTTTTGACAGGGATCGAGGTCTATGAGTTGATGCAGGACCCGCGAGATTCGACAAAGTGGTTTTTCAACGGCCTGCGATTTTCCGATAACAGTTACGTCCTTGGAACCTTCAACCCAGACGCCTCAAGTCCTAGCTCGACACTGTCTGTAGAATCGGGGTTGACGGGACAGATTGATACACTGGTCATTGTGCCGGATTTATAATGAATTTGACCACCCTCTCCGCCGATCTCACCGCTCCCTCTATCGTCGCCGGGAGACCGGTATCGGTCCAGTCTCCCGCGAGATAAACATTTTTAAAGGGTGTTTTTTGCGAGGGGCGCAACGCCTCAATCCCGACGACAGGTGAGAGCGTTGCCTCGGGTTCCTTCATCACATGACTGTGAATCAGCTTTGCCTCTTTAAATTTTGGAAAAATCGATTCCAATTCACTTAACGCCAAAGAAACAAGTTCTGAAGCCGGTGTTTGAAGTTCGGCCCTCGCCCCGCTGATCACAAGTGAATAGTAAGAATTCTTTTCACTGTCTTTTAAGAGACGCCCCTTATTAAAGAGCCAATGAATCCGGGTTTCCCAAAAAGCGATAAAATCCTTCTCCACAAAATCCCGATCAAACCACAAATTGATCGCGACAATCGGCGACGATTTCATCAAACGCAGGGAATGAAAAAAAGGATCCTGGTAAATCATCCATTCCGGCAAAATTTTCCTCAAAGACCCGAAAGGTATCGCCAAAATCAGAATTTCCGGGGCGATTCTCCTCCCATCAAGAAGTTCGATCTCCCGAAGTTCATGCCCAGAAAAATGAAGCTTCACAACGCGAGTCTTTAGGAAAACCGATCCCCCATGCTCTTCAATAAAGGCACGGGCCGGATCCGCATAGAGCTCGGAGAGACCGACCCTCGAAAAACCGAGGCAGGCATTTTGAGCGCTTGAAAAAAGTGCCTCCCGAAGCACCGATTGAAAAACAGCTGCCGAAGAGATCTCCGGATCATCATTCAATGCTGCGAGGGCAATAAGATTCCAGAATCTCTCACACGCAACACGACTCTGTCCCAACTTCTGAAGCCACTGGGGAATTGTTAGCCGATCAAGCTGATCACGATGATCTTCTATCCCCCGCTTCAAGGCAAGAAATTGTCTCTTCTCCCGCCACGACAATCCGGAAAAGGAAAAAAGCCCCCCCAAGAGATGCCAAGGATTCGGAAGGGACCAGGAACGAAAATGGGAAAACTTTCCCCCCGGCGCCCCAAATTCAACAGCGAGTCGCCTCTGGAAAACAATATCCTCCCGCCGACCAATACGCTCTAGAAAACGAAGCGTCGCCTGATAACATCCCATGAAAAGATGCTGTCCATTATCGAGGAGTGAACCGGTCGCCGGATCGCGGAAGGAATAGGCACGCCCCCCCAAATGTCCTCGCTGTTCCAGAAGATGAACCTTATGACCCAAGGCCGCAAGCTCAACACCCGCCGAGAGCCCCGCAAAACCTCCGCCCAGGATGACCACATCTTTCTTGCTCATTTTGTTCTTAAATGAATCCAACTCGAGAGCAAAATCCGCCCTTTTTGGATCGGACCCAGACCGACACGTCGTCGAAGAGAGGGGAATTTTTCCCTCTCCATTTTTTTGAGAATCCCTTCGTAAAAACGTCGCATCACCTCGGCCGTCACGAAACGATTCCGCTCTGACGGTGACAATCTCTTTTTTGCCTGATCGAAGTAGCCCCAGGCCCGAGAGGCCTGAAATTTCATGAGCTCAAAAAAAGCCTTGTTTTCGATTTTTTTCTCAAGATCCTCAACACGGCAGGAAAAAGAGGCGACCTCTTCAAGTGGAAGGTAGAGACGCCCGCGATCGAGGTCCCCTCCAATATCTCTCAGAATATTGGTTAACTGAAAGGCGGTCCCCAACGACAAGGCATAGGCGCGATGGTTTTCAGAAGAGCCACCAAAAATCTGATTGCATAAAAGACCGACCGTTCCGGCAACGTGATAACAATACTTCTCTAATTCCTCAAAGGTCTTGTAGCGTGTCTTCACAAGATCCATCTCAACACCGATCAAAAGATCCTCAAAAATCGACTGGGAGATTTCAAACTGCCGAATCACCTCGGAAATCTCAGGAAGAAGCGGATGGGAATCAAACAGACGGCCATTGTAACAGCTTTTCAGGCGTTGTCTCCAGAGCTGAATTTCTTTCCTCGCATTTTCCCGATTTGTCGCCTCGTCCACCGAATCATCGACGAATCGACTAAACGCATAAATGGCGCAGATCGCCTCCCTCTTCTCCGCAGGAAGAAAAAAGAAGGCGGGATAAAAATTGGATCGACTCTTCTTGGCAACGGACTCACTAAAAGGGTATCTCATCTCGATATCCTCCCGAGGCGGTTTTGGGCAAAGAGACGAAGAAAATCGATCTTGTTCAAGGTTGGCCTCAAGCGGAAGATATCGTAATCGGCTAATTCAATCCTCTCGAGAATCTTGAGCGGCCCTGTCCACATCAGCTCGACCTGCCATCGGAGGCGACGGGAGAGAAAATTAAAAAGAGGCTGCCCGGCATAAAAAAGGTCTCGTGTCCTCCCGATCTCAAATCGGAGGAGATCGCGAAACGAGTCGTTGACCCTTCTCTCTTGCAGATCATCATACGAATATCCAAAACGTCTTAAATCTTCATGCGGCAGATAAACACGGTCCTTCTCGAGGTCGATACCGATATCCTGCCAATGATTCACAAGCTGAATGCCGGTACAAATCCGGTCTGAGAGTTCGAGAAGCCTTGGATCCTCATGTCCATACAAAATCAGAACCGCACGACCGATTGGGTTTGCAGAATACTGACAATACTGCTCAAGCTCACTGTAATCCTTATATCGAGATTTAGTGAGATCCATTCGAAAGGCGGTCAGAAGATCGGCCAAGAGTTGAGGAGGCAGAGAGGTTTCTCTGAAGGTAATGGCAAGCGCCTCGAAAAGCGGATGATCCGCCTCCCCTCTGCTCGCTTTTTTCAAACGCTCGGACCATTCTTCCAGACGACTCATCCTCTCTTCAGCAAATTGAGGCTCGTCGGCGAAGTCGTCCGCTGTTCTGGCGAATGCATAAAGTGCATAAATATATTTTCGGACCGATTTTGGAACAAACCAGCCAACCGGGAAATTCTCGTCATGACGAGCTATGTTTTCACAATATTGAAATGGATTCATAGGTCCTGATCGGAGAATTGAGTCACCTTCCAAACACCTTCCTGCAGTCTTATTCGGAGACGACTCTGTTTTTTGATCGGTTGAAAATCAGATGGGGAAATGGTCACGAGGAAAAGATAAACCGCCTCATCGCCATTGACCTGCCCTTCTATTTTTTTGAATGAAACCTCCGGCCGGCGCGTCGTCTCATCAATCGTCTGTCCCTCCCGCAACTGAACACTCGACTGAATTTTCTCGAGGGCCAGCCCGCTCGCTAGTTGTTCCGCCCTTTGGAGATCGGCAGAGACGTAATACGCCTCCATAAAATCATAGGCAACTCTTTCAGAGGGAACTAGGGAAGAGCAATTTAAAACCAAAAGGATGTTGAGAAATAGTAGATGGGTTTTTATCAACATCTTGGTTATTCGAGAATAGCTTTGCGAAGGAGATTCGTATTCACATCCCGACCTTGATAAAAATCATCGAAAATATGACTGGCGGCATTATAAAATGCGGAAAGCAACTGAAGCTGTAACTCCATGAATTGGGCGTCCTCGACCTCTTCCCCTTTTAACCCCTTTGACCCCTGTTCCAGTTCTGCAAGGCATCGGTGAATCACACGTGTCGAGTCTTCGATCCCGCGCCGCACACGATCGAAAAAATCCTTAAGCAGTTTTCGTGGATAATCCCTCTGGGCCTCATAATAATCCCGACGATCCCCCTTGACCCAAACCTTGCGGACGAGGCCAGCCTCTTCGAGCATCCGCACATTGACGCTGACACCCCCCTTCGAAACCTTCAGTTGCTCGGAGATCTGGTCCAGTGAAAGCGGATTTCGCGAGAGAAAGAGGAGGGAATAAATCTGCCCCCCTACCTTGGAGACCATCCCAAGCATATTTGCCGAAATTTTTCCGGCACTTTCGATCAGGCGGTCGCGAACCTCATCCAGTTTTGAAGAGGTTTTTTCAGACTTCTTGTCAGGAATAAGTTGTAACGCCATGGGGAGATGGTTTATCAGGGGCCAAGAAGAACTGTCAATGATCCCTTACAAAGACCTCAACCAGACACACCACGTTCCTTGGATGACTATCTTATTGATTTCAATCAATATTTTTGTCTTTGGACTCCAACTCCTTCTTCCTCTCGAAGCCTCCAAAGAGTTGCTCTACCGCTACGCGATCATCCCTTATGAGTTTAAAGTTGGTCCTCCTCCCGTAATCACCCTTTTTACCTCGATGTTTTTACACGGTGGTTTTTTCCATATCGGCAGCAATCTCCTCTACCTCTGGATTTTTGGAGACAATATTGAAGATCGCCTCGGTCCTTTCCGTTTTCTTTTTTTCTACCTCCTTTGTGGCCTCATCGCCGCCTTTGCCCAGATTTATTCTGATTTTGATTCCAGGCTCCCGGCCCTTGGGGCCTCCGGGGCGATTGCGGGCGTTCTCGGCGCCTACCTCTTCCTCTTTCCTCGGGCAAAAGTCATGATCCTTGTGCCGATCTTTTACTTTTTCCGAACCATCATCCTCCCCGCCTGGCTCGTCCTTGGGGGTTGGGTGCTGCTCCAGTTGATTCAGGTTTATGGACCGACCCGAGCCTCCACGGGGATCGCGCTTTATGCACACCTCGGAGGTTTCGTTGCCGGGCTCCTCCTCCTTCCTGCCTTCAAAAAAAGGAGCCGGCGATGAGCGACCCAAAATTCCAGACATGGCTCACAGACCACCTGTTCACCCCTTCTGAGTTTGAAGATTTTCTGCTCTGCCCGTTTCGATTCTATGTTGAATCCTATCTGGGTCTTGAACCGATACCTCCCCAAGAACCAGAACTGACCCCCTTGGAGATTGGAACCCTTATCCACCGCATTCTCCAGTTTTTTTTTGAAAAGCATGCGAAGGAAATCGGGATATCTTCAAAAGACAAATTGCAAGCGTCCCTCCGGAAAATCACAGTGCAGACATTGGAATCTTATCAGAAGAATCGGCCTCACCTGATCCCTGCCCTGCTCTCCTTTCAAAAAGAAAGGATCGAAAAAACCCTGACACAGGTCCTGGAAAAAGAAATTTCAATGGAACAAACAAAGAGCTCCTTAAAACCAACCACCTTCGAGTGGTCGTTTGGAAAAAAGGGGCCGTTGGAATTACCGGATGGCAAAGGGGGGGGAATTCGGATCAAGGGGAGAATCGACAGGATCGATGTCGATCATGAATCAAAACGTTTTCTCATCATTGATTATAAAACAGGCTCTCAAAAGATTACCGGAAACCAGTTGCGGCGAGGAGAGGCATTTCAACTTCCTCTGTATCTTCTCGCTGTCCAAAAACTCCTCCTCCCGGAGTACGAACCAATCGGCGGGCTCTACTACCATCTCTCGGATCTCTCAATGGATGCCGGCATGATCCGTTCGTCTCTGCTCCCCGACGGATTCAAGATCCACCCCTCCTCAAGCAGTTTTTTTTCCGAGATCGAATGGAAAGAGCTTTTCGAGACCACAACGAAGCACCTTCAATCAATCGTACAGGAAATTCGTGAGGAAAAATTTCCGTCTCGCGAGGAACCCTGCGAACCGTGGTGCCCGTGGAAGGATTTATGTAAAATTCGTTCGTTTGAAATTAGCGAGTGAAAGGATCCTTGATTAAAATGTACTGATCCCTCGAAGGGCCTATCGAAATCAAGCTGAGAGGAACCCCCGATTCCTTTTCGATCCGTTCCAGATAGGTACGAGCCGCCTTCGGAAGATCGGATAATCTCTTTACCCCCTCCAGATTTTCCTCCCACCCCTTCATCTCGTCATAAACTGGTTCACACTCCTGCAAGATTTCAACCGATGACGGCATTTCCCTGAAGAACTCTCCACGATACTTATAGGCGACACAAACCTTCAGGGTCTTGAGCCCCGACAGGACATCAAGCTTGGTCACAACAAGCCCGGTTAATCCGTTGGCACGAACGGCATGCCGTAAAACAACGAGATCCAACCAACCGCACCGACGCGGACGACCGGTCGTCGCTCCGAATTCTCCCCCTTTTTCCTGAAGCCTCTTCCCCACCTCATCCTGAAGCTCAGTAGGAAAAGGCCCCCCGCCAACCCTTGTCGTATAGGCCTTGCAGACACCAATCACCTCATCGATCGATTTTGGACCGATGCCGGAACCGACACAGGCATTCGCTGCGACCGTATTGGAGGAGGTCACAAACGGATAGGTGCCGCTATCAACATCGAGTGAAGTCCCCTGCGCCCCCTCAAAGAGGATATTCTTTTTTTGGCGAATCTCCTGATCCAACAAGATCGAGGTATTCGTCACATATTTTTTAAGCTCCTTGCCATCCTGCAAATAGCTTTCGAAAACCTCCTGAAAAGACTGTGGACGACCTCCCAGTATTTTTTCGATATAGAGGTTCTTCTCCGGCAACACCTCTTCCAGACGTTTTTTCAACCTCTCCGGAGAAACAAGCTCCTGCATCCGAATCCCCATCCTTGCCACCTTGTCTTCATAGGCAGGACCGATCCCACGACCCGTTGTCCCGATCTTCGATTTTCCGCGTCGTTCCTCACGCAGGAGATCGATCTCCCGATGATACGGAAAGATCACATGGGCATTTTCACTGATAAAAAGCTGGTCCTCTTTCTTAAGATAGCCGCGGGACTTGAGATCCCGAATCTCTTGAAGACAAACCTGGGGATCAATCACGACTCCATTGCCAATGATACAGGTAACCTGCGGATGAAGCACCCCCGAAGGAATCAGATGAAGAATGGTTTTCTGACCGGCGACCACAAGGGTATGGCCGGCGTTATTCCCCCCTTGAAATCGGACAACGAGATCCGCCTTCTCGGTAAAGAAGTCAACGATCTTCCCCTTCCCCTCGTCTCCCCATTGAGTCCCTACAATAACAACGTTGGACATGGTTAGAGGACAACCTTTTTCACAGAAATAATATTCGGCAACTTTCGGATCTCATCCAGAACCTGTTCGGAGACATCCCCATGGACATTATAAAGGGCGATCGCCTCAGCGGTCCCCTTTTCCATCCCGAGCTGCATCCGATCGATATTGATATTCCGTTTTCCCAAAAGGGTTCCGATATTTCCGATAACACCGGGACGATCATAGTTATGGATCACAAGAATCGTCCCCTCAGGAACCGCCTCGAGATAAAAATCATCGATCTGCACGATACGGGGGTTCATCTTCCCAAAAATGGTTCCGGAGATGGAGCGGATTGTCTCCCCATTTTTTAGCGTCAGGGTAACCAAGCTTGCGAAATCCCCCTGCTCACTGACACGAGACTCCACCACCTTAAGCCCCCTATCCCTGGCAATCATCGGGGCATTCACAAAATTGACGGTAACATCATTGACCATCCTCGACATCAGTCCTTTGAGCGCCGACTGGGTGACTGCGGTCACATTATATTGCGAAATATCTCCGCGATACTCGATATGGATCTCTCGAGGTAGTTTTTCCAAAAGCTGCCCCTCCAAGGAACCAAGCTTTTCTGCGAGTCGGATGTAAGGACCGAGAATCTTCATCACCTCTCCGGAGATAGAGGGAAAATTCACAGCGTTTCTGACAGTCCCCGTGGCAAAAAAATCGACCATCATCTCGGCCACCTCAATAGCGACATTCTCCTGGGCCTCATCGGTCGCCGCCCCGAGATGAGGGGTCACGACGACTTGATCCATCTTGAGAAAAGGATGGTCCGGCGGAGGGGGCTCTTTTTCGAAGACATCGAACGCAGCACCTTGAACGATCCCTTCCTCAATAGCGACTTTTAGATCCGCCTCATTCACGATCCCTCCTCGAGCACAATTAATCAGATAGACACCACGCTTCATCTGGGAAAACGCCTTGCGATCGACGAGATTCCGGGTCTTCTCATTTAAAGGAACATGAAGGGTAATGTAGTCCGATCTTTTGAAAAGGTCGTTTAACTCAACCAATTCAATCCCCATCTTCTCCGCCATCTCCCGCGAAAGAAAAGGATCGTAACCGATGACCTTCATCTTAAGCCCCAAAGCCCTGTCGGCAACGATACGACCGATATTCCCGACCCCCACGACACCGAGCGTCTTGTTACAGAGTTCGCTTCCGATAAACTTACTCCCCTTTTCCCATCGACCACTCTTGAGCGAGGCGTTTGCCTGCGGGATCCGTCGTGAGACCGCGAAAATCATCGCGATCGCATGTTCCGCCGTCGTGACCGCATTCCCGGACGGTGTATTCATCACCACGATCCCTTTTTTAGTCGCCGCCTCGACATCGACATTATCAACACCGATACCGGCTCGGCCGATCGCCTGAAGATTGGAAATCTCTATCAGATCCCCGGTCACTTTTGTGCCACTCCGAATAATAAGCCCCTGGTAGAGGGGAAGAATTTTTCTGAGCTCTTCGACTGAAAGCCCAGGCTTGTAATCAATCTGCAGATGAGTCGCCTTGTTTAAGATCGCCAATCCTTTTTCCGAAAGCTTGTCGCTGATTAATATTTTAACCACTGTCGCTCCTCTTTGGAGGGGAGTTACGTAGTGCCTGCATCGCCGCTGCAACCCCACTCCCCATCGGAAATTTGTAACCAAGATCGGTAAGCGTCCACTCTAGAGCCGCCAGTACCGATACGACATCCAGCTCATCGTAGTAACCGAGATGCGCAATCCGGAAAATCTTCCCCTTGGCGTCATCCTGACCACCGGCTATCGTCAGATTATATTTTTCCTGGAGATGTTTGACAATTTTCTGGGCATCCATACCGTCCGGAGAACAAACCGCCGTCAAGGAATTGGCCGGAGATTCGGCATAGAGTTTGAGTCCCAACCCCTTCATCCCCTCACGCGTAGCACGCGCCATCCGCTCATGCCTGCCGAACAACTCTTCAAGCCCTTCCTTCTTGAGTTCCCTGAGTGCCTCTGCCAGACCGACAATGAGGCTGATCGCCGGTGTATAGGCGGTCTGATTCTTCTGGAGATTTTTCTGTTCTTTTTTGAAATCAAAATAAAAACGAGGCAGGGTCGACTTTTCAACAAACCCCCACCCCTTTTCGGAAAGCGCCACAAAGGCGAGGCCGGGAGGAAGTCCCAACCCTTTTTGAGAACCAGCCAACAAGACATCGATCCCCCACGAATCCATCGGAAGATTGATCGCCCCCAAGGCAGAAATCGCATCGACAGCCAAAAGACAATTCGGATATTTCCTGACAATTTCGGCAATCTCCCGAATCGGGTGATAGACCCCGGTCGAGCTCTCGGAGGCCTGGACCAGAACCCCGCGAACATTCCCGCTTTTGAGCCTTTTTTCGATCTCCTGTGGAACGACCGCCTTCCCCCACTCTACCTTTATAATGTCGGTCTCGAGGCCGTAAGCCTGTCCAATCTTCCACCACCTCTCACCAAATTTCCCACCATCAACAACAATCAGACGATCTCCTTTTGAAAAGAGATTTGTGATTGTCCCTTCCATCGCCCCTGTCCCGGAGGAGGCGAGCAATAAAACATCCTGTTTTGTCTGAAAAAGCCATCGAAGTCCGTCTCTTACCTCCTGGATAATCCCCTCAAACACCTTTGTCCGATGGTGGATCATCGGATGGGCCATCGCGAGGGAGGCCTGTTCAGAAACAGGCGTGGGACCAGGTGTAAATAGACGATATTTTTTCATGGTTAATCGAAAACGACGGCAATGTAAGCGTATCGACCGAAATCCGTCAAGGAGAAGAAAACAAGAAACATTATTAGGGATTTGCCGAAAATAAGAACGTTTTAAGGAGGTTCTATGTCACGAATCAGACTTGCATTGGCTACGGCCCTTTTGGGGACACTCGCTGGCTGCTTTAGGTTTGAAACAGGGAATCCACCCACAACAACCCCTGAAAAGGAGTATCGCAAACTAAAACCTTACCCCTTGGGATCGGGAAACGCATTGGTCGCGATAAACTCAGATCCGACTAACGTCTTAGTCGAGGTGATCGGCCCTTGCGAAAGTGATGCCGAGGCCTCTGCAGCAGCGATGAGACCCGATGAGATTGCCGAATTTGTTTGTGGTAAGGGGAAAAAATTTCGGATCACCTCGCCTGTACGTGACTTCTTCCAACTCCAGACAACATGTCACGAAGGTCGCTTCCAGCAGCTTATTGGCAGGCTCTGTCAATTACCCCCGCTCTCCTGTGAACCAAACCAATCTTTCAATTGTCCCTAGCAGGATTCTGTCCATAATCAATTGACGTCTGCCAGATTCCGAGTGCAAAGGAAGGAATCATCAGGAAGGCCGACAAAAATCCAATCGCCGGTAGGGCAGAAACAGCACCAAGTATATTGACCCCTCCCATTGCCAAGCCAATACACGACGACTTTTCTTCCTTTTCATTCGTGGAAAGGAAAAAAAAGTTAACCAAACTTATCAACATAACCAAAAGTCCTGAAAGAATGGGGAGTGTTCTCCCGGCAAGAAATGCAGATCGATTCCACCGGGCAAATCCAAGGGCCGCCTGTTCCGCCTGTACGATGCTTCCTCTCCCTATGAAAGATTTTGAGGAAGAAACAAAATAAAGCGCACTCAAAACAGAAGGAGCACCGTACACAATATCCATTGTGGAATAAAGGATCGTCGAAAGCCTCCTGGAGGGAGGGGTATTTTCATCCGGTTTCAGGTGTTCCTGAAGTAGCTTGAAAATCCCCGTGACAGCAATAATACCAGAACCGATCGCCGAGGCTATTTGACCTCGAGCCAGCATCGTTTGTGAAAATAAGGACGAGACACGCGTCGCTTGAGAGGTCCCTAAAAGATAATGGATGGAGCGCATCGCAAAGAAAAAGACACCGAGTGTATCTCCTATGATGATACCGAACTTTAATGGATCTCCAGACGGCTCACCGATGTTGCCAAACAGACGGATCCCTTGGGAGATGAGAAATCCGGCGCTTGTTGCCGCCATCCATGGCATTGCCGCTCGATGAAGCGTTGTTGGCAGATCAGAAGAAGGACCAACGGAGGGATAAAAGAGACGCCGGCAAATCCTTCCTGTCCTTTTTTCAGGATCATAAAGATTCCTCGCCCAGGAAGGGGCCTGGGAAAACATCCCATCGAGAGACCCTGTTTCATATTCCGATGCCGCAATACGATATGACGGAATAATATTGGCGAGGGAGCTCACCGCAAGCGCTGCCGCCGCAAATTCCTGACGGAATACAATATGTCGGTTGTAAGGATCTTGGGCGATAGGTTCAGCCATTGGAGTCATCATCGAAAGAATCGCCCGGCAGTTGCTCCTTAAAACATAAACCGTCTCATCGAAACATTCAGCAGCAATCCTATCCCGATCAGGATCGTCACGAGGGAAGAGCCACCGTAAGAAAGGAGCGGAAAGGTCACCCCTGTCAACGGGATGAGCCCTAACACGCCGCTTAAATTGATCACTGTCTGCCAAAAAAGGAGGGCCGTTATCCCCAAGGCCAGAAAAAACCCGAACCGGTCCCTCGCCTTCCGTGTAATTTCAAGTCCGAAGACAAAAAGAGCGCCGTAGAGCCCCAAAACAACCATGGAACCCACAAAACCCCATTCCTCCGCCAGAACCGGAAAGATAAAATCAGTATGCTTCTCGGGGAGAAAGAGAAGCTTGCTGTGCATCCCCTTGAGATAGCCATTTCCTAAAATTCTCCCTGAGCCTACTGTGATCTTCGACTGAAGGATATGATACCCTTTCCCGCGAGGATCAGCCCCAGGATTCACAAAGGCCTCGATCCGCGCCCGCTGATGAGGAGAGAGAACAAATTGATAGGCAGTCGTCCCGGCAATGAGGATAAAGGCAAAACAGAAAAGCAAAACCTGCCGTCGAATACCGACAAAAAGCAGCAAGGTGACTGAAACAACAAGAAAAAAAAGAGCAGAACCTAAATCTTTTCCTAACACAATGAGAAACAATGGAAGCGCTGACAAAAATCCTGGAAGCAAGAGATCGACAAAACCATATCCCCCTTTCTCTTTTAAATGATCTGAGAGATAGCGGGAAAGAACGACCACAAGGGCCAGTTTTGCAAATTCTGATGGCTGAAATGTCAAGGGTCCCACAACAAGCCAGCTACGATTTCCAGCAACTGTCTTTCCAAAAAAAACAACCAGAATCAGAAGGAGAAGGGAGACTCCATAAGCCGGATAGGCCAGTCGAATCAGAATCCGATAATCAAGGATCAAAAAGAAAACGCCAACCCCCGTACCAATCACCAGCCAGGTGATTTGCGACCACAAGAGAGGAGAGGTCTCTCCTCGAGCCAAATTATAGGTGGCGCTGTGGAGATTCAGAATCCCGATAAAAACCAAGGCGACGGTGACACCCAATAGGGGCCAGTGAAAGTGAGAACGGTAAGTTTTATTCAACATTCTTACTTCTCCTTCGAAATCTCAAAAAACTTTTCGATAACCTTCTTGGCAATCGGCGCGGCAGCCGAGGCACCAAAGCCACCATGCTCGACAAGAACCGCAACGGCAATTTTTGGATCCTCTACTGGAGCAAAGGCGACAAACCAGGCATGATCACGAAATTGCTCCCCTCCTCCGACCCTCCGCCTCCCCTCCTCACTGATCACCTGGGCGGTCCCTGTCTTGCCTCCCATAGAAACGAGGGAGGAACGACTCCCATGGGCTGTCCCTGAAGGACTCGCAACAACATCTCCCAATGCAGTGCGGACAATCTCCAATGTCTCTTTTGAAACTGAAATCTTTTCTGAGGGAATCTCTCCCGCTTCTTTTAAAAGAGTCGGACGAATCCTGAGACCACCATTTGCGACCGAAGAGACAAGCAGCGCATTCTGAAGCGGAGTTACGAGAACCGATCCTTGCCCTACCGCAATAGACAAGGTCTCTCCAGGGAGCCAAGGCTGACCAAAGAGCTTTTTCTTCCAAGCCTCGGTAGGGATCAGCCCTTTCTTTTCCTCCTCCAGATCCAAACCGGTTCTCTCTCCCAAACCGAAAAGAGCGGCATACTTTGCCAAACGATCAACCCCCAATTTCAGGCCAACCTGGTAAAAATAGGTATCACAGGATTCGGCAAGGGCCCTCCGAAGATCGGTGAGACCATGCCCCCCTTCGCGCCAACAGTGAAAGAATCTTCCACCAAAATGAAGACCGCCGGCGCAGTTTATCTTTTCCTCGGGTTTAATGACCTTTTCTTCAAGTGCTGCGATGGCGGTTAAAATTTTATACGTCGAGCCAGGCGGATAAGACTGAACCGCTCGATTGAGCAATAATTTCCTCGGGTCGGCAACAAGCTTCTGCCAAAAATCAGCTGTGATATTCGCAGAGAGGGCTCGAGGATCATAAGAGGGAAGACTCACAAGGGAAAAAATCTCTCCCGTATGAGGATCCAGGGCCACGAGCGCTCCACTTTGACCCTGAAATTGTTCTTCCGCATACCTCTGAAGCTCTCTGTCAATTGTCAAAATCAGATGACTCCCTGGAAGAGGGGCCTTTTTTTTCAGAAGATAGGCGACATCCGGCGTCGTAATTTCGCGACCTACCGCATCCACAACTTTAATCTGATGTCCATCCTCGCCTTTAAGAACAGTCTCCCACTGCTTTTCAATACCAGCGACTCCAATCAGATCCCCCGGCCAATATTTGTCAGGATCGCTCTTCTGAAAATGTGTCAAATCCTCTTCTGAAATTTCCCTTAGATATCCGAGGATCGATGAAGCGGTAGAATCCAGCGGATAGCGCCTTAAAGGGCGCTGAACAATTTCGATCCCCCTCAGATCCCACGAATCCTCTTCCCCGACTGCTGTCACCTGGGCAACCTTCAGGCGAGCGGCAAGATCATACGAAATATCCGAAAAAATTCGTGAAGGATAGAAAGGGGGGAGACGTTTAGCCACCTGCCAGCTCGATTCAAATTGCTCCATAGGAAGAGAAATAAGATTTTCGAGGGTTTTTTGAAGCGCCGCCTTATTCACCACATATTGAGGAACCACAACTAGATCGAGTGAAGGTCTGTTATTAACAAGAACACGACGATGCCGATCCAGAATCGCTCCCCGAGTCGCCGGAATACGAATCTCCTTGAGCTTGTGTTCTGAAGCAAGCATCCAGAAGAAATGGCCCCGAACCACCTGGAGGTAACCAAGTCTGAAAATGATAAAAATAAAAAACGCGGCGACGGCCAGGTAACCAAAAATGACTTTTGAGGAGAGCTCTTTGACCCCTTCCTGAGAGAAATCAAGCATTACGTTCTCCTTCGAAGTTGCCCTTCTGCCTTAGAAACAAGATAGAAAAACCCAAGAAAAACAAATCCATGAAGTAAAGCTTGTCCTGTCAGCCAAAACCAGGATGGGAACAAGGTCTCTTCGTGAAAGAAAGCAGCCACAAGACCTTTTTGAAAAAAAACAAAAACAACTGTCCAGAGACCTCGCATCAAAATTCCTTCGAGAAACAAATGATTCTCCAGAATCTTTACGGTAAAAAAGACAATAAGATAAGATGTTGTCACGAGACCGACTGAAGGAACCGACCACGCCTCGAGAAGAAATCCAAAAAGAAGAATCAAAAGGCCTCCTTTTAAAAGAGAAAAGGTAAAACAGATATAAAAAATGACAAGGAGAGGGAGTTCCAATCGACAGGAAGCAAAAGGAAAATGGGGAAAAAACGCTTGGAACGATAAGGAAACCAGAAAAAGAAATGTCATCAGAAGAAGGCGTTTCAAGGTTTTAAGATTAAGACTTCTCTCAGTTTATAAAAATCAACAAAAGGGACGACGTCTCCATTGATAAAAACATCGAACTCCCCTTTGCGAACATTCCTCGTGGTCCCAATCGGAAGATTCTTTGGGAAAACCCCATCGAGTCCTGATGTCAGAAGGATGTCACTATCGGCAACCTCCTGAGAACTTTCCCACAACTCAAAAGCCCCCACAAAGATCTCTCTCGTAAAACCGAGGGCAACACCACGCCCCACGACAAGTCCCCTCGCCCCCGTTCTCTTGACCTCGGCATCCACAACACTCGTAGGGTCGGTAACCAAAAGAATCTGGGATTCATGAGGGTAAACCTTGATCACACGTCCTACCAACCCCTTCGATGAGAGAACCACCGCTCCACGCCGGATCCCTTCCTCTTTCCCGCGATCAACGGTCACTATTTGAAATTCGCCCACCGGAGAAAAACTGATCACACGAGCGGGGATCGTCTGAAAATCAAGATGCTTCTGAAAATCAATGAGTGCCGTTAATCGTTCGCTCTCACGGGCAATCCCTTCATAAAAAATTTCTTTGAGGTGGTATTGCTGAAGCTCGGAGCGCAACTTTTCGTTTTCTTTTGCCGTGTTGACGAGATAAAAATATCGGTGAATAACCGTGGAAATCTTTCCCCGAATTTCCACCATAGAATGAAAGACAGGGCTCAGCAACCAAACGGAAATCCGTTCAGACCAGCGGAGTTGACCTCCCATTCCCTGAGATGACTGATAATAAAAATAGGCTGGGGCAAGAAGAAGACCGATCAAGATAAGGATGACTCGATATTTTTTTAAGGGAGGACGCCTTGCCATTTTGGGTTAAAGAAAGGCTTCTAACTAATCGTTATCCCGCGAAGCGTATCCAACTGATCCAACGCCATCCCTGTCCCTCGAACCACACAGGTCATTGGATCCTCGGCCACCATCACCGGAAGCCCTGTCTCCTCACGAATCAGAACATCAAGATTTCGAAGCAAGGCCCCGCCTCCAGCAAGAAAAATCCCGCGATCAACAATATCGGCTGAGAGTTCTGGTGGCGTTCTTTCGAGGGCAACCTTGACGCTCTCAACAATCGCATTGACCGGCTCCTGGATCGCCTCACGGACCTCTTCTGAATTGATCTCAAGAGTTTTTGGAACTCCAGCAACGAGATCACGCCCCTTGACCTCCATGGTTCGAACTTCACTCTCTGGATAGGCAGTCCCGATAGCGATCTTGATCTGTTCAGCGGTCCGCTCTCCAATCAGGAGATTATATTTTCGCTTCAAATATTGAATAATCGACTCATCCAGCTTGTCCCCCGCAATCCGGAGAGACTTGCTAAAGACGATACCGGCCAGAGAAATAACCGCCACTTCCGTCGTCCCCCCACCAATATCAACAATCATATTTCCAGAGGGCTCCGTAATCGGTAGACCGGCACCGATCGAAGCGGCCATCGGTTCCTCGATCAAATAAACCTCACGAGCGCCGGCAGATTCTGCAGATTCGCGTACGGCACGTTTTTCCACTTCCGTAATCCCCGAAGGGACACAAATAATGATACGCGGGCGAATCAGGGTCTTCCGGTTGTGAGCCTTCCGAATGAAATAGCGGAGCATCGCCTCGGTCACTTCGAAATCGGCAATAACCCCCTCTTTCATCGGACGAATCGCCTCGATCGATCCGGGGGTCCGACCCAACATCTCCTTCGCCTCTTTTCCTACTGCAAGAACCCGTTTGGTTCCCCCCCGCGCGTCTTTTTGAACCGCAACAACAGAAGGCTCAAAGGCAATGATCCCTTTCCCCTTCGCATAGACAAGCGTGTTCGCTGTCCCAAGGTCAATCGCAAGATCATTGGAAAAAAGACCGATAATGGAATCGAAAATCATTGAATTCGCTTTCTAATCTTTCCATCCGGTCATGGCAATATATTTGTTGATTTTCAAGCATTTTCCAAGCTACTTCACCACAGGTGAATGAGCCTCTGGCTTTGCCAGGGCGAATGAAGGGGGACTGGGGGGATGGGGCCCGCTCCGCCGGAGGCGGAGGGGCAGCGATCCCCCCAATAAAAATGTTAGATCTACTTCGAAAAAGGGCTAGCTCCTGGGTCATCAAGATAACCCTCCTCTTGATTACGCTCTCGTTTGCCCTTTTTTTTGGCTACAACCAATTTGGAGGGGACATTCTAAATCAAAAACAGGCAATTGCACGTGTCGGGGAAAATCTGATCCCGCGGCAGAAGTTTGACCTTTTGTTGGAAGATACCCTCTCGAGGACCAAAGAGTCATTTAAAGAAGGGATGCCAAAAAATATTGAAGAGTTCCTTCGCCAGAATCTTTTGGATCAACTGATCTCACAGGAAGTCCTCTTTCTTTATGCGAGGAGTCTTGGAATTAACGCCTCTGATGAGGCATTGGCCCAGGAGATCCAGGGGAACCAAAATTTTTCCAAAAACGGGGTGTTTGACATCGAAGGTTATCATCAACGTTTTCGACCCTATTATCGACGGGCCTACGGAGAAGAGTTTGAAGACGCCTTAAGAAAAGACCTCATTCGAGAAAAACTCTTTCAGCTGGCTCAGGTCTCGTTTGAACCGTGGGAAAAGACCTTGGCAAAAACCCTCAAAGAAGGTGAATCCCCTGTTTCCTCAAACAGTCTCTTATTGCATTGGATCACAGAATTTCGTGAACAAAGAGAAATCGAACTTTATTAAGGCCCTGCTCGAAAAAGGAGCTGGAGTTTATGAGGTGGGAGGTACCGTTCGGGACCGGCTCCTGGGACTCGAACATAAGGACCGAGACCTTCTGGTCACCTCTCTGCCGCTCACAGAGCTTACCCATCTCTTGAAAAATTTCGGAGAGGTTCTTCTGGTCGGCAAAAGCTTTGGAGTCATCAAATTTTATCCGAAGGGAGAACCCCATGAGTCCTATGATATCGCCCTTCCGCGTCGTGAGATGTCGAGTGGACCGGGGCATCGGGATTTTGAAATCAGTTTTGATCCCTCGCTTCCGGCAGAAATCGATCTCTCCCGTCGCGATTTCACGATCAACGCGATGGCAAAAGAGATTGCGACAGACCGATTGGTGGACCCCTTTAATGGCCAAGAGGACCTTCGAAATCGGCTGTTGCGAATGGTTTCTGACAAGGCTTTTGAGGAAGATCCTTTAAGAATCCTGCGTGGGATCCAGTTTGCCGCCCGGTTTCAGCTCACGGTGGAAGAGAAAACCTATGAGGCGATGAGTAGAAACGCCTCCTTGATCAAAACAATCTCTGCAGAAAGGATCGCGGAAGAAATTCGAAAACTGCTGAGTGCCGAAAAACCCTCCTTCGGATTTATCCTGATGCAGAAAACAGGCGTCTTGAAAGATATTTTTCCTGAATTGGAAGAAAATGTCGGTGTGAAACAAGGAAACAAGTTTCAGGACGACGACGTCTTTATGCACACGATGCGAGTCCTGGATGCCTCTCGCAAAGATACAGCCATTCCGTATTCCGGAACTCTGGAACTGATGCTTTCTGCGCTTTACCATGATGTCGGAAAGGCAAGAACCCAAAGATTTGACCCTGCAAAAAATCGGATAACCTTTTATTGTCATCAAACCGTCTCTCGCAAGATGGCCAAAAAGAGATTTGAGGCACTGAAATTCTCAACCATTGGTCTCAAAACGGAAGAAACTCTGAACATGATTGAAAACCATATGTTCCAGACAAAATCGTTCTTTTCGGAACGGGCTATCCGCCGGTTCATCAATAAAATCGGTCCTGATGTTATCCTCAAACTTGTCGATCTGAGGATCGCCGACAACCGTGGTGGACGCTATCCCGAGGGAATCCGCGGTGTCCTGAAGCTCCGAAAGAGGATCGGCGAGGAACTGGAGAAAAAAACCCCTTTTAGTATCAAAGACCTTGCTATCAACGGACATGACATGATGAAGCTTGGTGTTCCAGAGGGGCCGCTCATCGGAAAGAGCCTGAAGGAACTCCTGGAGGTCGTCTTGGATGACCCTTCAAAAAACACCAGAGAGGAGTTGATGAAAATTGCCGAGGAAAAAATCAAAAAAGAAAAGAAATAAAAAGTTTGGTGAGAAAGAATTTGTGAAGGATCTTTGGGGGATGATGGAGGAACAGGCGAAGGCAAACCCAATGGTCGCCCGCCTTCATGAACGGCTCTCTCCAGAGTATGAACAGGTCTCTGAATTAGTGAAAAAACTTCTGATTTCCTCTCAAGAGACAGAAAAAGAGATCATCGAAAAACTCCTTGAGTTTCGGGATCGAGCCGTGCTTCCTATGATTGATTTTATTAAAGGGATCAAGGGTTCTCGTGGATGAAGCTCATCGGCCTCACAGGGGGGATCGCGAGTGGAAAATCGCTTGTCGTTTCATTTCTCAAAAAGAAAAAGATCCCTGTTGTCGACGCCGATCGGATTGCTCATGAGGTAATCAAACCAAAGAAGCCGGCCTATCGGGTAATCGTCACAGTCTTTGGTGACGGAATCCTAAATCCTGATAAGACGATCAATCGATCGATCCTCGGAGAGATCGTCTTTTCCCATCCCGAAAAGAGAAGGATCCTGGAATCAACCACTCACCCGGAAATCTTGAAAAAAATCCAAGAAGAAATATCAGGATTCAAGAGGCGCAAGGCGAAGATGGTTGTTATTGATGCCCCTCTTCTCTTTGAAAGCGGTCTCAACAAGAAGATGGATCTCAACGTTCTTGTTAAAATCGATCCGAATATCCAACTCAAGCGACTGATGAAACGAGATAAGCTCAGCGAGACTCAGGCGATGACACGAATCCTTTCACAAATGTCTACTGTGACGAAGGAAAAACTTGCTGATTTTGTTATCGATAATTCCGGGACAAGCAAACAGACGGAGAGGCAGCTCCTTAAAATCTTGAGCGTCTTGCTGGGCCTCGGTCACGATCGCGATCACCGCGCCCCCTGAACCCTCCGCCCTCACGACCTCGCCGGGGTCGCTCACTGCGCTCCCGTTCCGGTGGCGGAACCCAACCTTCCGGGGCCGGCATTGTTTGACGACGGGACAGGGCAACCTTTCCGTTGTCTTCAATCCGGATCACCTTGACATCCAGCTCATCCCCTTCATGAAGCAGATCCTCAACACGATTCACCCTCTGGTAATCGATTTCCGAGATATGAAGCAGGCCATCTGTATTAGGCAGAATATTAACAAAGGCACCGAAATCTGTCGTTTTGACAACCTTCCCCTTGTAAACCTTGCCCAGTTCAGCAACAGCGGTAAATCCTTTGACCCGCTCAACAGCCACCTGCATCACCTTTTCATCCGCGGCAAAAACCTTCACGGTACCATCATCCTCAACATCGATCTTGGCACCTGTCTCATCAATAATCCCTCGAATATTTTTCCCTCCAGGACCAATCAAAGCCCCAATCATATCCTTTGGAATCGTCAGTTGAGTGATTCTCGGCGCATAGGGAGAGAGGTTGTCACGTGAGGTTGAAATAGATTCCAACATTGTCTTCAAGATATGCAGCCGTCCTCGACGGGCCTGTTCTAATGCCTGTTTCAAAATTTCCTCGGAAATACCAGAAATCTTGATATCCATCTGCAGAGCAGTAACGCCTTTCTCAGTTCCTGCCACCTTGAAATCCATATCTCCGAGATGGTCTTCATCACCAAGGATATCCGAGAGGATCGCCACCTTCTCCTTCTCGGCAACAAGACCCATCGCAATTCCAGCAACAGGATCTTTGATCTTAACACCAGCATCCATCAAGGAAAGAGTCGCCCCACAGACTGTCGCCATCGAAGAAGAACCATTGGATTCCAGAATTTCTGAAACAACCCGGAGGGTGTAAGGAAATTCACTCTCAGACGGGATCATCCTCTTCAAGGCCCTCTCCGCGAGATTTCCATGACCGATCTCACGACGCCCGGGTGATCTTAAGAATTTAACCTCCCCAACCGAAAAGGGAGGAAAATTATAATGCAGCATGAATCGCTTCGTTGATTCCTCCAGCAACGCATCAATAATCTGCTCATCTTCGCCAGTACCCAGTGTGGTGGTCACAAGAGCCTGGGTCTCCCCACGCGTGAAAAGGGCCGACCCATGCGCACGAGGAAGAAGCCCGACCTGACAAGAAATCGGTCGTATCGCTTCGTAGTTTCGACCATCCACACGCCGTCCCTCTTCGAGAACCATCTTTCTCATCAAGAAATAATGAAGGTCCTCAAAGGCCTTTTCAATAACCCCTTCTTTTTTCTCGTCCTCTTCCTCAGGCAGTAACATCTCGGCTAAAACCTTTTCGTGAAGCTGGCTTACCGCCTCTTGTCTCTTCTGCTTCTCCGGAATTCGAATCGCCTTCCCCAAGGCATCTGCATAGCGATTCCTGACCTCCTGCTCGACTTCATTCCCTTCAGCTTCTTCAGGAACGGTCACAACAATCTTCTGTTTTCCAGCCTTTTCTCTCAATGCCTCCTGAATCTTTAAGATGGGTTGCACCGCCTCATGGGCAAACCGGATCGCAGCAAAAATCTCGTCTTCGGGGATCTCCTGCGCTTCCCCTTCGACCATGACGACAGCATCCCGGCTGGCGGCAACAATCAATTCAATGTCACTCGCTGACGATTCCTCAACACTAGGATTGCATTTGAACTGACCATTGACCCGACTCACACGAACACCGGCAATAGGTCCCTGAAAGGGGGCCTCGGAAAGCATGAGGGCCGTAGAGGCTCCAATCATCGCCAAGGTATCCGGCTCTGTACCCGGATCCGCAGAGAGTACCGTCGCGATCACTTGAACTTCATAATGAAATTTTTCGGGAAAAAGAGGACGAATAGGACGATCGATGAAGCGGCTTGTTAAAATTTCATGTTCACTGGGACGACCTTCTCTTTTAAAAAAACCTCCTGGAATCTTACCGGCAGCGAATGTCTTTTCGACATAATCACACGAGAGTGGTAGAAAGTCGGCGTCTTTTTTGGGTTCCTTGGAAACAACCGCCGTCACGAGGACAATGGTATCCTCACATTGAACAACAACAGAACCACCAGCCTGTTTAGCCATGCGACCGGTTTCTATAGTAACACGTTTACCGCCAAGATTGGCCTCTACTGAATACACCATGTTTTTGACTCCTTTTTTGATTAACTTTTGGGGAGGGAAATCACTGATAACTTACAACAGCCACTTTCCAATCAAGCAGCTCTGATAAATTATCAGGCAGCCCACTCCCTATTTTCTCAAGCCAAGTTCCTTCGCAACCCTATGATATCTAACCTGATTCCGCGTCTTCAAATAAGTCATGAGCCGACGCCTCTGCCCAACCAGTTTTAAAAGACCCCGACGCGACTGATGGTCTTTCAGGTGTGACTTAAAATGTCCATCGAGATGATTAATCCTCTCCGTCAAGAGAGCGATCTGGACCTCAGGAGACCCTGTGTCTTTTTCGTGAGTCTTATGTTTGGCAATCACTGACTGTTTTTCTATAGCCATATATTGTTTCAAGAAACTATCACAGCGTAAAACATTTTGTAAAGAGGCCTTTTATTTAAGAGCCTCTTCAACCGCCACAAAGATCTTTTGCCGGACCTCTTCCAGAGGCAAACCCTCGAACGTGCACCCCGACGCCCGGATGTGGCCACCACCGCCAAATCGGGCAGCAAGGGTAGCGACATCCACAAACTCTTTCGACCGAAAGCTGACCTTCCACTTTCCGTCCGGGGTTTCGCGAAACTGGATCGCCACTTCCACCGTGTTGATCGACCGCGGGTAGTTGATAAACTCGTCAATCAAATCGGAGCTCGCTCCAACCTCCTGGAACGACTGTTGCGAAATCACGATCGAGGCGTATCGTTTGTCCGACGAAATTTGAAGCGTCGGGAGGATCTTGGAGAGAAGCAGGATCCGCTCCACCGGGTAGTTATCATAAATATTCTTCGACACAATCCATGGAGAGACCCCCGTTTCGACGAGTTCCTTGGCGATGCCAAAGACCGAGGCATCGGTATTGGAATAACGAAAATTCCCGGTGTCGGTCACGAGTGTGGTGTAGATATTTTCTGCGATCGCTCGCGTGATCGGAATCCTCAGCTTTTTTAAGAGAGATCGAACGACGACACCGGTCGAGGCGGCAGTCGGCTGGATCAGATTAATATCCCCGGCCCGTCCACTCTTTCGATGATGATCAACAACGATCAACCTGCCACGATTCGGATGTTTTAGAAAAATTTCACCGACCCTCTCCGGCTCCGCACAGTCGACAATAAAAGCGGCATCAAAACATTCGTCTGCACTCAAACTTGACGTCACCTGCTTTGACTCTGAGAGGAAACGCAAGTTTCCCGGTACCGGATCAGCGTTATAAATTTTGACTTTTTTCCCAAGCTTCTTGAGCCCCAACCCCAGCGCGATCGCACTCCCGAGCGCATCGCCATCTGGATTGGCGTGGGTAGTAATGAGAAATGACCTCCCCTTGCGAATCTCTGCGATCACCCTCTGAAAGGGATCAGATTTTCGAGAAGAGCTCTTCGATCCTTTCCATTTCTTCCGATGTTTCGTCATAAAAAAAATCTATTTTTGGGATCAAGCGAAGCTTTAGCCTGGAAGCCAATGCTGATCGCAAATAACCTTTTGCCTTTTCAAGGGCCTGTTCAACGCTGATCCGATCTGCGCCCTTTGGTATTTCATAGTAAATTCTGGCGAATCCCAAATCTTTTGCCAAACGGATCCGGGTCACCGCAACATTTTTAATCCGTGGATCCTGCACCTCAAAAAGAAAGATCCCGCGGATCAACTGTTTCATCTCTTCCTGAAGCCTCTCCAGTCGATAGGTCGCCATCTAAAACTCCATAAGCTCAGTTTCTTTATCAATGATCTGTCCCAAATCCAGGGTTTCCATGAACCGGATTATCTGATCAGCAAGTCTCTGGAGGGGCTTGATCTCATTTCCGACAATCGCAAAGCCCAAAACAGCCCTCTGCCACAAATCATGCTGATCCACTTCAGCGACTGGCACTCCAAATTGATGACTCGTTTTTTCCTTCAGCTTCTGAACAAAATGCCGCTTTTCTTTCAAAGAGTGACATTCGGGGAAGAAAAAGGCGATCTTGCCAGCGACAATTTTCACAGCTCTTGTGCAATTTCCTCAATCGTAAAGGCTTCGAGAATATCATTGGGCTGAAGATCATTGAAGTTTTCGATCCCAATCCCGCATTCCAATCCCGCAAGCACTTCCCGGGCATCATCCTTAAATCTTTTTAACGAGGAGATTTTCCCCTCATAAACAACCCGACTGTCTCTCAAGACACGAACCATCGCCGGTCGTGAAAATTTTCCATCCACAACTTCAGAGCCGGCGATCGTTCCAATCTTGGAGACCTTGAAAAGTTCTTTCACCTTCGCGCGCCCCAAGTACTGCTCTTTTCTTATCGGTTTGAGAAGGCCTGTCATCGCCTTTCGGATATCGTCAACCGCCTCATAAATAATCGAGTACTTGCGGATCTCGACCTTTTCAGACTCGGCCGTTTCACGCCCCTTGGAGTCAGGACGGACATTGAACCCAGCAATAATCGCCTTTGAAGCGAGGGCCAACATCACATCGGATTCAGTGATCGCCCCAACCCCCCAATGAATAATCACCACTTTCACCTTTTCTGTGGAAAGTTTTACCAAGGCATCTCGAAGCGCCTCGGCAGAGCCATGAACATCGGCCTTGATGACCAATCGAAGCTCCGGAACAACCCCCTGCGAGACCTCTGAAAAAATATTTTCCAAACGAAGAGGGCGCGCAGCCGCCTCACGATCCTTGCGAACCGTCAATGCCCGATGGCTCGCAATGGCCCTTGAATCAATCTCTGAGGAGGCAACATCAAAACTCTCTCCAGCCTGCGGGAGCTCGGCGAGACCAAGGATTTCAACCGGCTGAGAAGATCCCGCCTCTTGAAGATTCTTTCCGGTGTCATCAATCAAGGCACGAATTTTGCCATAGGTAGGACCGACCACAATAGGATCCCCGACATGAATCGTCCCCTCCTGAACAATCACAGTCACCACGGGACCCCGACCTCGATCCAGTCTGGATTCAATGACAACTCCTCGGCCATGGGTCGTTGGATCCGCCTTGAGCTCAAGAACTTCCGACTGGAGAAGGATCATCTCGAGAAGCTCTTCGACCCCTTGTCCCGTTTTGGCCGAAACAGGAAGGATGATGGTATCCCCTCCCAGTTTTTCGGAGACAAGACCATGTTCCATTAATGCCCTCTCGACACGACTCTGATTCGCATCAGGTTTGTCAATTTTATTAACCGCAACAAGAATAGGAACCTTGGCCGCCTTCGCGTGATTGATCGCCTCGATCGTTTGAGGCATGACGCCGTCGTCTGCAGCGACCACAAGGACCACCAGGTCGGTCACCTTCGCCCCTCGAGCCCGAATCGCTGTAAAGGCCTCATGACCGGGGGTGTCCAAAAAGGTGATGTCTCCTTTTGGAAGATGAACCTGGTAGGCTCCAATATGTTGGGTAATCCCTCCCGCCTCACCGGCGGCGACCTGTGTCTTGCGAATCGTATCTAAAAGCGTTGTTTTTCCGTGATCGACATGACCCATGACCGTCACAACGGGGGGACGTGGTTTCAGAACTTCCCCTGACGGCCCCCTTTTCAAAACCTGAGATTCCTCAAAGGCAACGTTTTCAATTTCATACCCAAACTCATGAGCAATAAGAGTCGCCGTATCGAAATCGATGAGATGATTCACTGTCGCTACAATTCCCAAACCGATTAGTTTTTTGACAACATCAGGCAGCTTGATCCCCATCCGATGGGCAAGCTCGCCTACACGAATTGTAGTCTCGATCCTGATAAGCTTCTTGCTTGCCTTCGGAATCGTAATCTCGGTTTTCTTGAATTCCTTTTTGAGAACGACCCTCTTTTTCTTGGAGCTCTTCTCAGGTCGATAGACCCGCTCCAATCGCTCCGGACTGGTCGTCATCAATTCAGCCGCTTTTCTCAATCCACCGGCACGTTCGATCATTTCCATCTCAAGCTCATCCCGTGTCTTTCGCTTGACGACCTTCTTCGGCTTGTACTCTTCAGCAGAATCTTCCTTCCCCTCAACAGGAGGTAAAACTGCCGACGGAAGCGCCCCTTCTTCCTTTTTCTCTTCTTGAACAATCTTCGGTTGAGCCTCCTGAGTCTTAGGCTCCTCGGGAGAAGAAACCTGGGAAGGAAGAGGAGCAATCGGTGGAGGAGCTTCAGCAACAGCACGACGACGAATGATCGTCGATTTTACCCGTTTTTCTTCAACACTTGACTTCACATCCATAAAATAATTCCCTAGGCCCCTTCGGCCTCTCTCAGATCACCGGCAAGGATAGCCCGTCCATTCTCAATAAGTTGATTCGCCTTCGCAGGAGGAATCCCGGTTTTTTCCGAGAGTTGTTCTGGCGTCAACTGAACAACCTGCTGGAGCGTTGTCACACCAGCCGCAACCAGCAACTCCAATGTCTTGGAGCCAACTCCCTTGATGTTTTTGAGAGAAATCGCCTCTCCTCCGCCTTCGACTGTCTGTCTCTTCTGCTCCACATAACGAACCGCTGCGGTCCGGATATTTTCCAGTTTTTGAGGCTGAATTCCGGGGATTTTTTTCAAATCCTCAAAAGGGGTTTCAACGATCTCCTCTGGACTCCGGAAGGCCTGACTGTACAGAATGGTGGCATCCCCTTCATCGACGCCTAAGGCCTCGACAAGGGTTGCCTTCGCCTTCTTCGCCATCTCCTCGAGCTTGGTTTCACTGTAGATATCAATACTCCAACCGGTCAGCTCCGCAGCAAGACGGACATTTTGCCCCTTTTTCCCGATCGCCAATGAAAGCTGATCATCAGGAACAATAATCTCCATACTGTGATCTTTCTCATTAATAATAACCTTGGACACCTCAGCAGGTGAGATCGCATTGCAAACAAATTTCGCGGGGTCCTGATTCCAGGCAACGATATCGATCTTTTCTCCCCTTAATTCCTGAACAACGCTCTGCACACGAGACCCCTTCATGCCGACACAGGCTCCCACAGGATCGACATCAGAATCCCTCGAATAAACAGCTATCTTGGAGCGTGCCCCCGCCTCACGTGCTGCATTCTTGATCTCAACAATTTTTTCGCTAATTTCGGGGACCTCGAGTTCAAACAACTTCGTCATTAATTTTCTATCCCGACGCGAGAGGATCAGTTGAGGTCCATGAGGACTCTTGTCAATCGAGAGAAAATAGGCCTGGATTCGCTCCCCAGGCCGGTAACTCTCTGTCTTCACCTGCTCTCGCGGAGGAAGAATCGCCTCTGTCCTGCCCAAATCGACAATGATGGTTTTATTTTCGATTCGCCGAACAATCCCGGTGATGACCTCACCGACACGGTCTTTGTATTCGTTATAAATGATATCCCGCTCGGCATCCCGAACTTTCTGAATAATCACCTGCTTCGCCGTTTGTGCAGCGATTCTTCCCAAAAAAGAATTATCCAGTTTTTCGCCAATGGAATCACCGATCTTCGCATCGGGATCGAGCTTGCGTGCCTCTTCCAGACTCATTTCAGTCAGTTCATTGGTGATCTGCTCTGCCACGGTCCGAAACTGAAAAAGTTCGACCTCGCTGATCTCTTCATTATATCGCGCCTCGATCTCTCTTTCGTGACCATATCTCTTGCGAGCTGCCGTCAACATCGCTGATTCGAGCGCTTCAACAATCAATTCCTTTGGAATCGACTTATCCTTGCTGACAGTCTCAATGATTCGGTTTAAATCCTGCATCATAAATACCTCCTCTAAAAAACCAAATGCGCCCTCTTAATCTCACGAAACGGAAGCTGCCTGGAGCGTCCCTCCGACTGAATACTCACAACCCCCCCCTCAATCCCTTCGAGAATTCCCTTAAAGTTCCGCTGATTCTCGATCGGGTTTTCCAGCCTGATCGCCACCTTTTGCCCCACAAATCGCCTGAAATCAGCTTCCTTGATCAGTGGTCGATCAAGACCGGGGGTCGAAACCTCTAGGTGATAACGGAGAGGGATCAGCGCTTCCACCTCCAGAGGTGTTTCAATCTCACGGGAGACGCAGCTGCAATCACCAAGCGTCACCCCTCCTTCTCGATCAATATAAACGCGCAGGACCCACCTTCCCTGCTCACTCAGAAACCGAACATCGATTAGTTCAAAGCCGAGCAGGGTGAGGATCGGTTCCAGAACCCCCCGAACCTTTTCGAGGTCGACCTGCATAAAACCCCTATAAAGCAAAAAAGTGGGCTTAAGGCCCACTTCCGGAAATTGCCGAAAATGTAGTTACTTAGTAAACCAAAGCAAGGGGGCGTTGCAACTTCTATTTTTGGGGTTTGTAGCTGTGAACATTCTGATCCGCATGGGCGAGCAGTGCCCCGATTAGCACCACGAGCCAGGTGTAATAAATCCAGATCAGAAAGATCGGGACCATCCCCAGCGAACCGTAGAAGGCGTAATTCTTTATAATACGGGTCGCATAGAGGGTGTAGCCATATTTCGCGATCTCCCAGAGGGTCCCCCCAATAACACCCCCCATGAGCGCAGACCGGATCTTGACCTTCGTATTCGGCATGATCAGGTAAAGCCCGGTAAACATCCCCCAGGTAATGAGCCAGGGGATCTTTCCGATGAAAAACTTCTCGGCACCACTCAATGCCAAGATCTGGTTTACCAATTTGCTGCTCTGCAAGGCACCTGTCACGGTCAATGTGACCCCGACCAGAACAGGCCCGGTCGTGATCAATGTCCAATAGGTGGTAAATCGCCTGATAAAAGATCGGCTCTGCGGAATCTCCCAAATATCGTTAAACGCCTTCTCAATCGTGGCCAGAACCCCCACCACCGAAAGGATCAGAAGAAAAAAACCGATCAGGCCGACCGCACCGCTCCGAAAATTTTCGATGAACTGATCGAGATAACCGGTCACGGCAGTCCCGGTCCCTGTCGCCAGATTGGACAAGATCAGTGCCTTGATCGGTTCCGCTGATTTTTCCAGCCCCCCAAACGCCTTGAAAAGGGCAAAGGTCACCGCCAAAAAAGGGACAAGGGAAAGGAGCGTCGTGTAGGCGAGCGCCGTTGCCCGCACCGGAACCATCTTTTTCTGATACCCCTGATGGACAATCAAACCGACACGGCAGAGATAAAGGGGGATCTTTTTAAACCAACGGAGCGTTTTGAGATCGATCTCCCAGATCTCTGCTTGAAAAAAGCTTTTGGTTTTACGTGCTCGATCTTTGAGGGTCATGAAGGTTAAGCAGGAATCTACGTCATCTTTTATAACGAAGCAAGTTTTCCTGTAATTGCTTTTGTTTTTTATCTCTTGATCGTCAAGATGGGCGTGTATTAGATTGAATTGGATCGATGCGGGAGTAGCTCAGCGGTAGAGCGCAACCTTGCCAAGGTTGATGTCGCGGGTTCAAATCCCGTCTCCCGCTAAAACAAGAAGGCCCCCTTCACGGGGGCCGACTTGTTTTTAGAAACGACGGGATTTGAACGGCCGTAACGAAACGATCCAGTGAATCGTTTCGTAGGCCGACGCCCTGGAGTGAGCTGTATAGCGAACGCAAGGGCAAATCCCGTCTCCCGCTAAAACAAGAAGGCCCCCTTCGGCCTTTCGTGTTTCTAAACTCGATGAGGGATTTGGGGCCTGTCTTTTACTCACAACATTAGTCACCAAAAAGCGATAAGATAATCTGAAAGGAGCATTTATGCCAAACCTTCGAATTGGGGCCTTGGTCGTTGCTGTGCTTGGGGCTGCATGTGCGGGAGCGGATGCCGTCACCAGAAATACTACCGCCGTACCTAAGGATGCCCCCCCTTCTCCTCTTCCTCAAAATAACAACCTTCTTCGAGGAATCAGATTCGCTCATACGCTCTTCTCAAGCATATTTAGAGGTTATCGAACGGGAACAGAAAAAGTAAAAACGGATATTGAAAACGGCGTTTGTGCCAATGACCCTCAGTGCCTGGGTGAACTCCTAACAGGTTATTTACTCATGACCAAATGTCTCGCAGAAGATCTGAACCCAGCCAATAATCCAGAGGATTTGATAGCCTCTCTCCACGAAACAAGCAGGATCTGTGGCGAGACAGCTGTCCAAACGGCAGCAATACTTAACTCCCGAAATTTTCTTGATGGGGCAAAGACTGTCTATGATGCCTACGAAAGAGCCATCTCCGAACTTGGCCCCACAATCACAAAGACCACGGAGGAATGCCACGAAAATGAAAATTGCCTTGATGAAACTGCAGAGGGGATGGAAAAACATATAACTTGTTTTACGGATGAGATGACTCGCCCTTCGCAAACACCCCCATCTCCTGAAGAAGGCAATATAACAGCAGCGCTTGATGCTAGAATAGCTGAAGTTGATCGTCTGATCGAGATATCAGCTCGCTGTGAGCAAACGCTAATAAGTCCCTCTCACTAAAAATCCATACACCGATAAATTTTGTCGGCAGGGAGATTTTTCAGAAGCTCTGATTCGAGTATGCCCTGCATCTCTTCGCGTAGATCATCCGGATAATGGAGAACTTTTCGATGGGTCGAGACCAGTTTCTCCAGGACATTTTTATTCTTCGGAAATCTTTTTGCCATGATTCGCGCCTGACGCGCGGGAAAGCGAAGTGTTCCGATACTGATCCAGGCGACTTGATCGGGTTTCACCTTCTTAAAGATCTTCTGCACCACTTCTTGATAATTTTCTTTCCATCTCTCGTGAAAGATCATCGGATCGAAGTGAAAACCAACCGGATAACCAGCCTCTACCACTTGAGAGGCGGCCTTGAGTCGCTCCTCGAGCGAAGCGGTTTTATACTCTTCACGATCAATGATTGTCTGAGGATTAACGGACCAGGAGACGACGGTTTTACCCCGATGATCGAGACCCAGCAGGTTTCTTACAAAGGCAGACTTTGTCTTTAATTCGAGGAACGACCGATCCTGTTTTCCGAAAAAAGGAACCATCTCCCGCGTATGACCTGTCAGGTCATCCAGCGCAAGTGAATCGGCGATCCGTCCTGTCCCGACCACACTCCCCTCCGGGAGTGATGGAATCTGTGTGGCAAGCCTTTCAAGGATCTCCTCGAAATTCGTATAGACCGTAATGACAGGATTATTCTCAAGATAACTCTGCAGGATGCAATACGTACATTCGAGATGGCAGTTTGAAACGAGATCGAGTGAGAAATAAGGACGCCTGGAGCTCTCGGACATCATGCGAAAATCCTTGATCGGATCGGATTTAAGTCTCGTAAGATAAAGCCCCTTCTTCGCCCAGGTCATCTCGACAGGACGCTTTATTTCTCTTCGATCCAGGACAATTTTTACCGGAATTTTTGGGAATTTTTTCAGGAGTCTCTTTGTCAAAGCAAGCTCGGAAACAGCCTGATCGACGAAGAGTTGGAAAGGACGAAATGTTGGCACGGCCCCTGCATTATCTAAATACCGATGAAGCGCAAGTTAGTTTTTCTGAGCCGTTGTTGGCCAATTCTGTCAGCTCAACCACTTTGGAAACCCCTCACTCATGAGCGATGTCCAATTTGATTGTGATTGTGGAGGAAACAACAATTTCTCCTAAAAAGCGATAAAATAGTCATGGGACTGAATCTCATTGCCAATGCCGTTGGACTTCTTGTCCCCCTCGGGACCTTTTTTGGCGCCGTCTTTACTGGAGAAAAGGTGTTGCCAATCTTCTAGAATTAGGTTCCTTCTTCCTTGTTCATCGGCCTGCCGCCCGCTCTATCGGTGGCTTCATGCAGGGGATCGCACTTGTGATGACCCTCGGTGGCTATCTTTTGAGAGGAGTTGAGGTCCTCTTTGAACGGATCATTGAAGATGATTCAGATGATAACTTTGATCTTTATCCTCGTGATTTTGATGCTGATAAGAATAAAACAATCCAAGCCTAAAAAATATTCCCTTTCCCCAAAATATTATTCGGATCAAATTCCTTCTTGATCTGTTTCATCTGACGAATGACGGATGAGGGCCACTGGACCTTCAAGAGATGCCGGTACAGCTTCCCAAGCCCATGCTCACCGGCGACCCCCCCTCCGAGCTTGACCGCCCGGCGACATTGATGGAGCAGCAGTTTCTGGGCGCGAGCCATCTCGCTGTGATTTCGAGCGACGTAATTGATATGCGGATGCCCTTCCCCGAAATGCGCATAGGCGAGATAACGAAGCCCCAACTCCTCGCTCTCCCTCTTCACCTCATCCATCATCTCGCGAATCTTTTCGACAGGGACCCACCAGTCGGTCGAGATCTTCCCTCCCCCATCGATCCGATAACGGCTCACCTCTTCATTGACGGTACTTGGGACTGCGTGGCGTAACTTTCTCAGGCGCTCCTTTGAGACCGGATCGTCCGCCACCACAATATAATCCAGAAAACCCGAGACCTCTTTTGATTTCAAGAGCGGCTCGATAAGGCCGAGCCAGCGCCCTAAATACAGGTCTCCTTCCGCTTCATTCGCATACTCCTGTTTGAAGGTCACTGCCGCCTTGCCTCGCAACGCCCCTGTCGGCGGCCTCTCCTGGGAGGCGACAATCTTCAGAGACTCCTCGTCCAGAAGCTCCATGGACCTCGGTCTTACCTGTTGATCTCGCCTCGCTGTGATCACAAATTCAAGCGCTGATTCGAAATCGGGGAAAAAGGCCCAGGCGAGGAAAAAGGGATTTGAGGGGGGGAGCAGGTCGACAGTCACCTCGGTCACAACCCCGAGCGTCCCCTCAGATCCGATAAAGAGATCGATCGGATCCCCATCAAGGCAATATCCTCCCCGTCCCTTGTGGGGACCGTTGAAGGGTAACTTTCTCTCGATAACGATTTCCGTGCCATCCGCCTTGAACAACTTCAATCGTCGCACATAATCGCGTGTCGATCCGTAGAGAAGACAATCCTCTCCGGCAGCGTTTGTCCCGACGGTCCCACCCAGTTGGGCCTCATGCCGACTCGTCGGATCCGGTGGATAAAAACAGCCTGCCTCTTCAATCTGCCTCTGAAATTGACCAAGCAGGATCCCCGACTCTGCTGTCGCCTGATTTTTCTCGATATCTAAAACCCTGTCCCGATGCCCCATCCAGACCAGGAGCCCACCAAAGGCAACGGAGGAACCGGTCAGGCTCGTCTGACTCCCACAAAAGGTGACCGGAATCTTTTCCTGGTGACAGTATTTCAAGATCTCCGTGAGATCCTGGCTATCGCGCGCCCGATAGACAAGCTCCGGATCGCCTTGAACCACGGTATCGGAGAGATAAGGCCCGATCCTCTGATCTCCACGCGGGATCATCTGGTGGCAGTGTGGAATCTTCTTTAATTTTTTCAACAAGTTAGAACTTCATTACCTCCAAATTTTTGTGGTGTAAATAGTGAGAAACTTTTGTATTTTAAGCCCGATAACAAACACGAGATGGGAGACTCTTACACCAAAATACTAAAAGGCAATCCTCGGGAGAACCATCCGGACAATTTCCTGCCACCCACTTATGACCTCAATCATGACGGCGTTGGGGATCTCCTCACGGCGCAGTGCCACAAGGAAGGAGACAAGGAGGTCTGTAAAGACTATCAGGTCAGACTCGGTCTTAGAAAAGGGGGGTATGTCGATCTCTATGGAACAAATGCGGATCCAGAACCGATAAAGCCGGGCGATACTGTCTATTATTCTGCGAAATTTTATGCCGAGAATCCGTATGCGGCAGCCTCTCCCGGCCAACCGATCCCCTATCCCGTGAAGCTCCTCGGTCCCCAAAAGGCAAAACTCCTTTCAAAAAAGGAGTTGCAAAACCGTTGTAACGAAGAGCTCAAAAATCCGGATCAAACCCCCCAAAGGCTTGACTGTATCCGACAGGCAGAAACGGGACCGGAGGACCATACTTTCCAACCGCACTCCTATCCGGAGCAGTTAGTCTATTTCGAGCCGCCAAAAAAAGCAACCGACTCCGAGAAGGCCGACCTTCCAAACCCTGCCGGGCCGATCCCGCCCGATTATCTGGTGAAAGAAGGGGCGATCCGTCAGGATATTTTTGCGAAACCGAAGGACTTTGACTTCCTCGATTTCGGGACAGAACTGGCCGGCAATATCATTGCGCGTGTTAAGGACGGGACCAGTACCAACCTTGGTGACTATCTCTTTGCCTTGGAAAAAAAGGCGATCACCGAGGAGGAGCTGGTGAAAGCGATTGCCACCCATTGGGCTGACCTCAACACCTTGTTCGTAAAACCAACTCACCAGCTCGATGATCGCGAAAAAAAGAGTGTTGAAAAGGTCACAGATATCGTCCTCAAGGTGACGAAAAAATCGGCCGAGCTCAAGGATGGACTCTTCACGATGCTCGTTCAGTGGGACAAGCCACGCTACCGGACGTACGAGGCGCTCTCCCTCGCCTATAAGATGAACCCCGAAAAAGCGGAGCCCCTCTTCCGGAGCTACCTGAAATCTTCGCAGATTGATGAAGAAACGAAAGAGATCTGTCGCGAGATCCTTGGAGAAAAGGATAATTCAATCCTCACGACAGACGCCCTGATCGCGCAGATCCGGAAGATCATCGTCTCAGATCATCCCCTCGTGATGATCCCAAAGGAGCCGAAAGAACGCGCGAAGGTCGGGAAGAGACTCAAGACAGACGCCAATCGTTTGATTGCCACCTTGGCGAAAAGAGAGCTGACCCCTGAACAGTTCATCGCGGTATTGGATCTGATACACGATAACAAGACCCTCTCAAAGGATGAGTTAAAACCGTTGAGCGAAATCCTGAACGGGAGATTACAAAATCCCAACTTCCTGATCCCGTTCGTCAACTATCTCCTCGCCGTGACAAAACCGGACAACTGGTGTGATACGCGTTGGCAACACCGGCTCGAAAAAGTTCTTCCAAATCTGACACGCCTATTGGGCAATGTCACAGATCCCGAAAAAATTCCTGAGATTGAGAAACTTCTCGTCCTTGCAGACCGGATTGTTGCCGCCCGAGGGGCTGTCCTTGTCGCCTCGGCCCACAAGATCCCCTCTCTCAAACAACCGTTGGCCAGCGAGACGGCAACAAAACTAAAAAAACTCTTTGGAGAACAGGCCCGTAGTCTCTCACCTGGCAGCCTCCTCTCCGTCGCCTATTCCGCCCGTCAAATCATTGGACAAGAGGCGGTCCCGCTGCTCATTCGTTTGAGTCAATACTTTCCCCCAAGATCAGAAAAATCGGATGCGTACAGAGACGATTATGATCTCGTGAAGACCCTCGAACCTGTCGTCGTTTTTGAGGGAGAGGGGACTGAAAGGGTTGTCAAAGAAGTCCGCTACAGGACCTACGATAAAAAAATATCTCGAAAAGCTGTGCCACCAAAAGCAGATCGTTTAAAGAAGAAGATAGGGGAGCCAGAGGTCGATGTCAGTGCCATTTCAGAAGAACTGGAACGATTAAAAAATAGGGACAAGGAAGCGATCGCGGTCCGGCTTGCGGCGTATCAGGCGTTGACTCCCTTCCTCTCTGAAGCAGATGACGAGGTCAAAAAACGTTTTCATGCGGCACTCGATGATGATTCGGCCGCTGTCCGGGTGTGCGCGGCCCAAGCGATGATTGAAAAAGGGGATCCGTATGTTGTCAAACAACTTGTGGACCGGCTGACCGCTTATCTTCAGGACCCGCTTTACCTCTCGGGACGACGAAAAGATCTCAAAAGCATGACCAACGATGAATATTACTTTTTTAATCGTTATAAAATGGAGGTCCCCGTCACGATAACATCAGCTCAAGGAAGACAGGCGGTAGCGGTAGCGCTAACCCTAAAAACCGTAACCCTGCTTGCAATGTCGCGATTTGCCGATGATCTGGAAGAGCCTCGAGAAAAAGCGAATTTCCTCGCGGGGCTCATAGCACGAGAAGATCAAAAGGGGGATCTCGTCGTCGCGATAGAGGCGCTCGCGTCGCTTGTCGGTCCCTTTTCGCTCAGTGTCATAAAGGCGCGCATCGATAAAATCAAAATGGACAAGAAACCGATCCCACCAGAGGTCAGCCTGCTTACTATTGCAATCTATCAAAAGGGGATAGAGGCCCTACCGAAACTCCCTCCAGAGGCGAGGGAACCATCAGAAAGAATCATCGTGGCTCACTACCCGATGATTTTCGACTTCCTGGCTGACAAAAATCCTGACGTCCACAGGCAGGCACTCATCACACTCCGCGCCACGACAAATGACCTTGCAACGCTTGAGAGTTTGCTTTCAGAGCTTCATAGTCCCTACGAACTGGCCCAACAAGAGGCGACACGCGCGCTCAAGACCTATGAGAAGATTGCCGGTGATAAGTACGCGGGAGAATTAAGAGAGGTCATGGCCAAGACACAGAATCCAAAGGTCCGGGCAGAGGCAGCTACAAGACTTGAAGCGCTTGGTACACCTATTCCCACTCAATAGTCGCAGGGGGTTTGGATGAAATATCGTAAACCACACGATTCACCCCCCGCACTTCATTAATCACACGACTTGAGATCTTCTCGAGGAGCTCATACGGGAGGCGAACCCAGTTCGCCGTCATCCCATCCTGACTCTCCACAACACGTACCGCGATCACATTCTCATAGGTCCGTGCATCCCCCATCACCCCGACCGTCTTTACAGGGAGGAGCACCGCAAAAGACTGCCAGACCTTCGTATAGAGGTCGGCCCGTTTGAACTCACGGACCACAACATCATCCGCCTCCCGGAGGATCTGTAACCTTTCTTTCGTGACCTCGCCAAGGATCCTAACGGCCAAGCCAGGCCCTGGAAACGGCTGTCGGTTGATCACCTCCTCGGGAATCCCCAGGAGCCGACCGATCAGGCGAACCTCATCCTTAAAAAGCTCGCGAAACGGCTCCAAAAGTTTGAGATTCATCTTTTCCGGAAGCCCACCGACATTGTGATGACTCTTGATCGTCGCCGATGGACCGCGAAAAGAGACCGATTCGATCACGTCGGGATAGAGCGTCCCCTGGGCCAGATAACGAACTCCAGTGATCTTCTGGGCCTCTCGTTCAAAAACAGCGATAAACTCACGACCGATCTTTTTTCGCTTCTCTTCGGGATCGACGACTCCCTCGAGACATTTTAGAAAATCCTCGCTCGCATCGACACGGATCAAGGGGAGATTCATATTCCGCTTCAAAAGATCGAAGACACGATCCCCTTCGTTCTTTCTGAGTAACCCATTATCAATAAAGAAAGGATGCAGCTGATCCCCAATCGCCCGATGCAGCAGGGCGGCCATGACGGAAGAATCGACACCACCTGAGACAGCACAGATGACATGATCGGAACCGACCATGCCGCGGACATCGCGGATCGTCTTCTCCACAAAAGACTCCATCGACCAATCCGCTTTCAATCCGGAAACTGAAAATAGAAAATTCTTCAAAATCTCTTTTCCCCTCGGGGTGTGAAGGACTTCGGGATGAAACTGGATCCCGAATATTTTTTTCTTCGGATCACCGCAGGCAGCGAGGAGACGATTCAGACTCTCGCCATAGATCTGATAGCCGGGAGGAAGGAGGCTCACATGATCCCCGTGGCTCATCCAGACATCGATCTCGTTCTCCTTCAATCCGGCAAAAATCCCCTCTCTCTTCACGAGATGGACCTTCGCAGGACCATACTCCCGAACAGAGCCCGGACTGACCTTCCCCCCCTCTTCCCGCGCGATCCACTGAAGACCATAGCAGATACCGAGAACTGGAACCCCGAGGGTCAGAATTTCACGATCGGCAGTTGGCGCCTCCCGGTCGTAGACACTCGCCGGTCCTCCGGAGAGGATAATGGCGGAAGGGTTAAAAGACTTGATCTGTGAGATCGAGGTAGAGCAGGGATAAATTTCACAATAGATCTGAAGCTCACGAACGCGACGCGCGATCAGTTGGGTGTATTGGGAGCCGAAGTCGAGGATCAGAACCTTGTTCATTCTAATCGATAGTTTGGTGCTTCTTTTGTAATAACGACATCGTGAACGTGGCTTTCTTTCAATCCTGCTGAGGTAATCCGAACAAAACGTGCCTTCTTTCGGAGTTCATCAAGATTCTTCGCCCCCAGATAACCCATCCCTGAACGAACCCCGCCAACGATCTGCGTAATCTGGGTCGCCAGAGGACCGCGATGGGGCACCATCCCTTCGATCCCCTCCGGGATCAGTTTTGAGCGTTCCTTGATCCCCCCCTGCGCATAGCGATCCCCGCTCCCTTTGAGCATCGCCCCGATCGAACCCATCCCGCGATAGCTCTTGTAGGAACGTCCTTGATAAAGGATGTTTTCACCTGGCGCCTCATCTGTGCCAGCGAGGAGACCACCGATCATGACCGTATCGGCCCCTGCCGCGAGCGCCTTCGTCACATCACCTGAAAATTTGATTCCCCCATCGGCGATCAACGGAATTCCGTGCCGGGTCGTCACCTTCGCGCAATCGATCACCGCAAAAAGCTGAGGAACACCGATACCGGTCACGACACGCGTCGTACAAATCGATCCGGCACCAACACCAACCTTCACCGCGTCGACACCCGCCTTGATCAACGCCTCGGCCGCCTCACCGGTCGCCACATTCCCGGCAATGAGGGGAATGTTGTAGGCCTTCTTGAATTGCCTGACCGTCTCCAGAACCCCTTTTGTATGGCCATGGGCGGTATCAATCACGACCAAATCGACCCCTGCCTCGACGAGTTTCCCGGCCCGCGCCAAGGCTGGCTCACCCACCCCAATCGCCCCCCCCACCCGGAGACGTCCGATCTTGTCCTTTGTTGCGTTCGGAAACTCAGTGACCCGCTCGACATCCTTGATCGTAAAGAGTCCCTTGAGATTCCCCTTTTTATCGATGACAGGTAATTTTTCGATCCGGTTTTTTTGTAAAATTTCCTTCGCCTTTTCGAGTGTCGTCTCTTCTCCCGTCGTGATCACTTCTTTTGTCATCACCTCTCGAACCTTCAGATCAAGATTCCTCTCAAAACGCAAATCACGATTTGTGAGAATCCCCACAAGCCTCTCCCCCTCCGTAATCGGGACCCCGGAAATATTATGCTCTTTCATGACACGGATCACTTCATGCAAGGTCTGATCTGGGGAAAGGGTAATCGGACGGAGAATCATGCCGGACTCGGCACGCTTGACCTTCTCTACCTCCAACGCTTGCTCTTCGGGAGTCAAATTGCGATGAACAATCCCGACCCCCCCCATACGGGCCATGATGATTGCAGTGGCCGATTCGGTCACCGAATCCATCGCCGCAGAGATCACAGGAATATTTAAGGTAATATCCGCCGCTAATCGGGTGGTCGTATCGACCTCGTGAGGCAAAACCTCGCTCTCCTGGGGCAGGAGGAGGATATCGTCGAATGTGAGGGCTTCTTGGATTTCAGGGAGTACCATGGGGGAGGGTTATAGTAACAGGGCTCAACTGTCAAGGGACCGACTTATCGACCATTTTTAGGGAATAGAGGCGTCCCCCGTTGGAGAGATAGCAGAGTTGGTCTCCGTCCAGAAACGGATCCGAGGAGATCCCCTTTTTGGCAAACCGGCGGAACATCAGGCGACCTGTGGTACGATCAACAAAGTTCATGGTAGACGAAGAAAGCCCCACGGCAATGACATCGTTGTGCAGAAGAGGAGCGGTGAGGGCCCCCTCTCCGACTTTTGTTTTCCAGAGTGTCGATCCATCTTTTTTCTGGAGAGCGAGCAAAGACCCTTGGGAGTCAGAAACATAAAGGAGATCTTTTTCAGAGAGAAAAGGGACCGCACTCCCGACAGAAACAGACCAGAGGATCCTGCCACTCTTTGTCACAGCGGTCAGGGGGCCGTCGAAACTCGAGATATAGATCCGATCCCCCTCAATCAGAGGGACCCCATCCAGGTCATGAAACCGCTCACCTGATTCAATCCGGCGCTCCCAGAGAATCTTTCCTGTTTTTGAAGAAAGGGACCAAAAGGTCCCATCGGCAAAACCGACATAAAGATTACCTTCCGGATCCAAAACAGGCGTTGAGTTCCCCCGAATCGTCATCTGCAGCGGCCGCGTACTATGCTGTCGCTCCCAAAGAATCGTCCCCTCCCGCTCGGTCAGGGCGACAACCCGACCTTCCACCGTCACGAGAAAAAGCTGATCCCCTTTTAAAGCAGGAGCGGTCAGGATCTCGGCATCGAGATTGAGGCTCCAGATCTTCTCCCCTGTCTGAAGATCCAGTGCATAAAAATATCCTTCATCATCTCCAAAAAAAACCTTTCCATTTCTAATACCCGGTCTCGAACTAACAGAACCCTCCGTCTTGAAGCGCCAGACCCGCCGGCCATTTTTCTTTTTCATTGCATAAAAATAACCACTCTCGGTCCCGACAAAGATCCGATCCTCATAAACAACCGGTGACGAAAATTCCCGTCTCTTGTATTTAAAAACTCCCCCCTTCTTGACCCGCGAAACCCATTTCGGCTTATAAGGAAGCTTGAAGGCAGGTTGCCGAGGGTAGTTCCGATTCCTTACATGAAATGGCTCAAACCCATAGGCACCGTTCCCTGAGCTCTGAAGTAAAACCAAAAAAAGAAAAAAGATTAGGACTTTTTCGGTGCGTTGATCCATTCGAGATGGGCCTCTGCTTCTTTTCTGACTTCCGGTTGCAACGCCTCTTTTGAAAGACTTTCCAGAAGTTTCTTCGACTCCTCAATCTCCCCCTTTTCCCAAAGAACCTGAGAGATCAAAAGTCTCGTATAGTCAGGGGTCTTGTTTTCCGGATCTTTTTCCGCCCTGCGAAGTTCCATGAGGGCCCGATCCCATTCCTGCTTTCCACGATAGGCAAGGGCCAGATTCTGAATCGCTACGACCCGTAAGACTGCCTGATCTTTCGAAAGATTTTGAAAGGCCCTATCCTTATAATGTCCAATCGCCTCATCCCACTTCTCCTCCTCCAACGCCTTCTTCCCCATCGCAAGTTGTGCGATGACCGCAGCATCGGAACGTGGGTATTTGGCGATTACCTCTTCTGCCTCTGACCATGGACGACCCTCTAACAACCGAAACGCCCTTCTTGAATAACTCTGCGTGTAGCTGTAAAAGGCCCCCCAAAGGGCTCCCAATGCAACCAGAACCACGAAGAAAGTCAGCAGAGCTTTTTTCTTCGCGATGATAAAATGAAGAAGACGAATGGCGACTGTTTCCATTGACTTGTTTGTTTGCCTGACCTAGCGAGCTCTGTCAATATGCCTATCCAAAGGATCAAAAAATTCGGAAAGGGAATTCAAGAAGATCTGAAGATACTACTCACTTATTTCAAGCTCTCCCTCTCAGGAAACAAAGTCGACCGCCGTACAAATTTCCGAAAATGTTCGTCGCCCGTGCTTCTCATTTATGGTTTTGGAGCCGGACGTCGCGTGATGCATATTTTGGAGAGGCGTCTCCGCCGCGACGGATTTTGTGTCTTCAGCCTCAATCTCGGTGGTGTTTTTGGCACCTTCAATACCCACTGTATCGAGGCGTTGTCAAAGTTGGTCAAAAGGAAAATTAAGACGCTTCGTGAAAGATACAGGCTTCCCAAGATCAGTATCATCGGACACTCAAAGGGTGGGCTCATCGGTCAATATTACGTGAAAAGGCTTCAAGGCGATCGACATGTCAAAACCTTGATTACGCTCGGAACCCCTCACTATGGAAATCCACTGGTCTTGTTGGGATTGGTCTCTCCGCTCGCGATCGTCTCAAAAAGTGTCTGGCAGATGTATCCGCTTGCCCCGTTTCTCCGACGTCTGAACCGGGGGCGATTCCCCAAAAATGTCCGCTTTGTTTCGATTTATTCAAAGAAGGATAAAATTTGTTACTACAAGAGCGCCATTTTAAAGATCCCCCGAAATACCAGAAATATGAAAAATATAGAGCTCGAAAACATTGGGCATGTCGATTATTTGATAAAGAAAGAGGCGTACCAGGTAATCCGCAGGGAACTTACGACTTCCTCTTGAAAACGAGCTGGATCGGCGCCCCGTCAAACCGAAACTCTTCACGTATCTGGTTCACCAGAAATCTTTGGAAAGAAAAATGAACCCCCTCAGGTTCGTTTGTGAAAACAACAAACTGCGGCGGAAAGGTCCCTGTCTGTGTCATGTAGTAAAATTTCACCGGCTTCCCCTTGTAGACAGGGAGGTTATGGGTGAGCACAAGCTTTTCAAGGAGCGCATTGAGATCCGATGTCTTCACTTTTTTCCCCATCGAGAGATGAAGACGATCCACCATCGACCAGATCACCTCGGTCCCCTCCCCTGTCTTCGCGGAGATAAAGGCGAGGGGGGCATGGGCCAGAAATTTCAGGCGCTCTCTCGCCATTTTTTTTAGAGAATCGCGGACCCCTTTTTTATTGGGCAGGAGGTCACATTTGTTCCAAATCAGGACGACCCCCTTTTTCTCCTCAAAGGCATACCCAACAACATGGGCATCCTGTTTCTGGATCCCTTCTTTGGCATCGAAAACCGCAAGACAGATTTTGGATCTTTCAATCGCCGATAAGGCGCGAAGGACCGAAAAACGTTCCACCTTCGACGCTGATTTTCCGTGTCTCCGGATTCCAGCAGTATCCAAAAGGAGATAGTCTTGGCCATCACGGCTGATCGGCGTATCGATAACATCACGTGTTGTTCCCGGAGTCTCATCGACCACAACCCGCTCTTCTCCAAGCAGACAATTCAGCAGAGAAGATTTCCCGACATTCGGTCGACCGAGGATCGCAATGGAGATCTTCTCCGGTATCGCCTCTTCAGAGAGGGTCGAGGGGAAACCGTTGACCACCTCCTCCAAAAGCTCTGCCACCCCATAGCCATGTTCACCAGAGACCGGCATCGGTTTTTCGGAGAGGGAATAGAAATCGGCGAGACGCTCCTCGTGGGAAGGCTGATCAATTTTGCTCACGACAATGATAACCTTTTTGCCTGACTTCCGAAGTCGATCCCCTATCTCCTTTTCTTCCGGAAGAAGCCCCGCCTGACCATCGACCACAAAAAGGATCGCTTCCGCCTCATGGATCGCAAGATTAATCTGATCCTGAACCTTCTTCTCGAGACTCCCTTTGACATCAGAGGGAAAGCCGCCGGTATCGACACAGATAAATTCCTTACCATCCCAAGAGGCATTCCCATAATGACGATCCCGAGTCACACCCGCGACATCGAGCGTGATCGACTTCCTCTGGCCGATGATTCGGTTAAAGAGGGTCGATTTGCCGACGTTGGGACGACCGACAATGGCGACGATTGGTTTCATAAATTTACTTCCCTCCCCCCCTGTGGGAGAGGGTCAGGGTGAGGGGTAAAATTATGGCAGCGAGAGGATTCGAACCTCTGACAGAGCGGGTATGAACCGCTTGCTCTACCAACTGAGCTACGCTGCCTAAAATCTTGAATTGCCTCGTAACATCGGGTAGGGAAGGAATCAATATGAAACCCCTGATCACCCTCTCCTCCGATTTCGAAAAACAATCCTATGGTTGTGGCGCGATGGAGGGGGTTATCTACGAGGTCAATCCTGATGCCCATCTGATTCACCATATGCATGGGATCGAGGGGTTTAATCTCTTTCAGGCGGCGCGCACAATGGAAACGCTCGTCACGATGCCGGTCGGGTTTCACGTCTGTGTCGTCGATCCGGGAGTCGGAACAAAGAGACGTGGGATCGCGATCCAGACGGTCCGGGGAGATTATCTGATCGGGCCTGACAACGGAATTTTACGTCCAGGTGCTGAAGCGCTGGGCGGCATCGTGAAGGCGCATGAGCTCCAGAACCCGAAATATCAGCGCCAGCCGGTCTCTCCTATTTTTCATGGACGCGATGTCTTTGCGATGGCGGCCGGTTACCTTTCAAAAGGAGTTTCGCTCGAAGAGTTCGGCCCGTCGATCCCTGTGACCGACCTGATCCCTTCACCGTATCTGAATGCCGAGATCCTTGGGAGTTCGATTCCGGCGATTGTAATCCACAAAAACGCGCTCGGTAATATTTTTTTTAACATCCTGCAAAAGACCTGGGATGAATTCGGGGTCCCGCTGCGAGGTTCGGTTACCCTTTCAAAAGGTACAAAGACGATCCGCCTCACCCATGTCCGAACCTTCGGAGAGGTTTCAAAAAATCATTTTTGTATCATGAAAGATGACTATACGCGCATCGAGGCGGCCGTCACGGAAGGAAATTTCCTGAAGAAATTTCCAGTGAAATTGGGAGAAAAAGTAATTTTCAAAAAATCCTAGAGAGCTTCGCGAGGATCTCCTGCGCACGCTGGTAGGGATTCGCCCCTTTTTTGATCGAAAAATCTGCCTTTTTCACCAGTTCATCGACAACAATCTCCCGAAGTTCTTCTTCGGCCCTCTTTTGTTGCCATTTTTGATCATTCGTTTTTATCCAATGACTGCGATGCCTTTCGAGGGATTGAACCAGCTCAGGGAGACCGGCCCCTTTGACCGCCTGCGTGAGGAGAACTGGAACCTTCCAAGAGTCCTTCTGCGCCCCCATCTCCATCATCGCGAGAAGTTCCTGCCTCAAACGTTCTCCCCCCGGTCGATCCGATTTATTGACCACAAAAATATTGGCGATCTCCAGGATCCCCGCCTTCATCGTCTGGATCGCGTCACCCGATTCGGGTGTCAAAAGCACGATCGTTGTCTGGGCGATCTCCATGATATCGAGTTCCGTCTGACCGACACCGACCGTCTCGACAAGAACAACATCCATCCCTGCTGCATCGAGGAGCCTCACCACCTCCCGCGTCGCCTTCGAGAGACCTCCATGAGATCCCCGACTCCCAAGGCTTCGAATAAAAACGCCGTCGTCACCGGCATGGGATTGCATCCGGATCCGATCCCCGAGAATCGCCCCCCCTGAAAAAGGGCTTGAGGGATCGATCGCGATCACGCCGACTTTTTTTTCTTCTTTGCGAAACGCGGCAATCAACTGGTCAACGAGGGTGCTTTTTCCTGAGCCTGGAGGACCTGTGACGCCAACGACATGGGCCTGTCCTGACCGTTTATGAACTTCAGCCATTAGGGGAAGGAGATCGGCGGATCGATTCTCAATCAGCGAGATCATCCGTGCCAGCGCGGGGCGATCTCCTTCGAGCATTTTTTTCAGAAGTTCCGAGCTCCTCATGAAGACCTCTTTGCCCAGTTTAAACCCGAAAAACAAGCAGTTTTGCCCATGGGGTTCCCTCTCCCCACTTTGGGACTCCTCCCAACAATAAAGGCCAAAGCCGGTGTCAGGCACACTTTTAACTATTTGAAATTAAATGGTAAATTAGATTCAGAAGACGGCACGCTGATTGCAATATAGGGGGCTGAGGAGTGTTATAGATGTTAGTCGAAGCTATCAGATGGGCTACTGGCGAGGAAGATCCGGCGGTTACCGCTGCCCGGATCAATGCCGAATCGGCCGAGCGGGTTGCACGCATGGGTGCCCGCGCCGCTTCTTATGCCGCACAGCAGGAAAGAATTGCTCGCCGGACAGGGCAGGCGATGGAGATGTCCGCAATGCAGGAGGCGATCCGTCAGCAACGTGAGGCGGCACACCTTCAGAGACTCCAGACGGAAAAATTGGCGGCGAAAGAAGAGCTGCGTTTTGCCGTCGGTGAGGCAACCAAAGATAGCTATGAAAAAGTGACAAACGCCTTTGTGAGTTGGGCCCAAACAAACAATACTGCCGAAGAGCAGATGCTCCGGAGTCAATTTGGTTTGAATGAGGATCATCGGTTCGATGCCCCGATCCAGGAACCGAGCATGTACGACATGGCGAATGTTGACCTCCTGACAGGGGCAACGGTCGATAACGATAACCCCTATCAGTTTTCGAGCGATGCCGATAACGAGATGAATGGTTATGTCGATCGACTTTATCCTGATCAGATGCCATCGGCGGACGATCTGGATATAAGAGACGAACAGTTACTCGGTTTGATTAATGAATGGACCGATGGATTTAATCGTGGCGAGACCCCATCAGAGCTCCCTCCCGACCCGAATGCGCAGTTTCATCGGGAGGAGGAATAAGGAGGATATATGGACTTCTACGGATTTGACAAATCAAGCTTGAATCTCCCCGGAGAAAAATTTGGAAACTATATTAGCGACGGGACCCTCATTGGATTCGGAGCTATGGGAGCATTAGCCGGCTATGAAAACAATAAAACGATGGCCAACATGTACACGTCAATGGCCGACACAAATGCCAAGGCGATGGAGGCGATGAATCTGCAGGATAACCTGACCGCCCGTTATATGGCCGAACAGGGTGCGTATGCCTCTGTCGAAAATACACGCTGGCAGGTGATGGGGATGATGTTTCAGGCCAATACGCAGTATCTCAGCACCTCGATGCAGCTCTCCTATGCCGATATGGCAAACCGCAGGGCCTCCTTCAATGAGAGGAAGGCGCTCTCAAACGACCTGCGCGCGATGACGCTTCAGTACAATGCCTATATCCATTCTTTAAATCTCGAGCATGATCAATCCATGACCTCCATGCAGCTCCAGCATGAGGAGAGGATGGCGGAGTATGAGAGGCCGGTTGTAAACGAAGTTGCGATCGATCCGGCGACTCTGTTGTCATAACCCCTGATGACTTCCCTCCTCAATTCCCAGATCAAAACCCCAAAAAGCTACCAAAAAGGTACCTGCCACCTAGCTAACCAATTGTAATCAATAGTAATTTTAATATGTGGGACGGCACGCTGATTGCATATCTAAGAGGACATGAACCTCTACGGATTTGAAAATATAAATCTCCCAATCAAAAGGGGCTTTCTTGATATCAACGGAATTCCAGGGGCTGCTGGAGCGACAGGATTTTCTCCAATAAGTGCACCTGCTGAACCTCCCCCAACAACCGCTGCGGCTGAACCAGCCGGTGGTGGTAGTGGTGATAGTGGTGGTGACGGGAATGGAGCGATGTGGGGCTTTGGCGCGCTGGCACTCGCCAGTTCCGCGGGCAATTCCTTAATGAACAACGAGATGATGACGAGTCTCGCGAAGATCAATACCGGCCTCTGGGAGACCGTCAATGCCAGCAACAACGAGACACAAAAAAGACTTGCCGAGATCAGCACCGGTGCCGAAACCGATCAGACCCGTTGGCAGGTGATGGGGATGATCTTCAATGCAAACACACAATATCTGCAGTCCGTGGATTACAAGAGGTACATGGATCAGGCAAGTCGTCGCGCCTTTTTCAATGAGAGAAAACAGATCACCGGCGAGTCGAAGGTCATGACACTCGCCCATAACGCCGAAATCCATGTCTCACGTCTCGAACATGACCGTGAAATGACGAAGATGGAGTATAATTTCCAGGAGAGGATAGCGGCGTCGACATCGACGGCGACTGGCTAAAGGAGTCACGATGGATTTTTACGGATTTGACAATCAGAATCTGAAATCACCGGGACAGAAATTCGGCTGCCACGCGTGGGTGGCGCTTGTTGTGGCTGCCGCGAAACAAGAGTTTGATGCGGCAATGTATTATTGGAATAGCCCGCTCACCGATATCGCTGATATTAACGCCAAATCTCAGTTGGCGATTGCGAGGGAAAACAACAAAACACTCGGCGAAATTACCCAGCTCCGTACCGATGCGATCATCGATCAAGCAGAACTCCGATCTCAAGGAATTCTGGCCACCGCCAGCCTCCAATACCAACAGGTCAAGGATCAGATGCGAATGATCGAACTTACCGACAAAAGAGAGCATAGAAATTGGAGATTCCAACTTCGTAATGATGTGAAATCACTGACCCTCATGGCGAGCGCCCGACTCCATGCCGACCAACTCGCCTCGGTCCGTAACAAGACTGCAATGCATTACGAGCATGCCGCCCGGCAGGTCGAAGGGGCAAATACCGAAAATTCATAACTCCTGCTTTATCAATTTCTTTGACTTAGATCCCAAAGACCGTTATATTAAAAGACAAGTAAATTCATGTAACTAGAAGGCTGTTGAGAAAGGTCCCAGATACGAGGCGAGCTGCTGAGGCACGACGCAGGCGTACTTGAGTGGTACGTCGAGGAGTGACCGAAGCAGCCAACGAAGTAGATGGGCCTTTGACAACAGCCGTGGGGGGTTATGCCAAAAGATCCGATGGAGGAGCTCTGGGATGTCGTTGCTCAAGAGAGTGATGACGGACAGAAATACATTATCTATCAGAATCAATACGACCTGCTTTACCTCTACGCGAACGGTTTCGTCGATTTCAAAAAACAGACGCTCGAGCAGTGGATCAAGGCGTTTGACGACAGCAAACAAAAGGATGGCGGTTACAAGGTTACGAAAGAGCAGTGGCTCAAAAAAGGTTCCTATCGATATTCAGGACCTATTGGAGAGCCTTTTGACCCTGATCGCCTGCAAGAAAGGGAATTTTCTGAAAAGGAGTTTGAGGCGGTCTTCAAACAGTTTGTCTGCCCTTCCACCTGGATCCCCGAGGCGAATATTCCTCTGATCCTCGACCACTACCGGAAACAAAACAAACTGGTGAATGGAAAAATCAGGATTAATAAGGAAATAAAAAATGAGATCCGGACAGCCCTCGAGAAAATCCCCTCCCCATTAAGAATACTTCAACTCGATATTGCCAGCATCCAGAACAAGGGTCGAAAAGGATTTCCGATACCGGCAGCGACGGCTCAGACAGGCTACGTCCCGGGGATGAATATCCAAAAACTTGCCGCCAAAGGATTGGAACAACTTTCCCGTCGTGCGCCAGAACCTGCCGCACCGGTTCCAGAAGGTTCTACTCTAACACTCAAGGATTTGAGGAAGAAGGGAAAGAAGGGTCCTGCTCGGGCGTAGAGGGATTTAATCTCGCCTCATCAAGCTCCCTCTCCAACTCCCGGATCCGTTTTTCCTTCGCCCGGATCTCGGCGTTCCGAAAGATCGTTGGAATTAATTGAAGCAGGGGCAGGAAAACCATTCCGAGACAAAAGGCAGTGAGAATCACAAAACCGGCAGGAACTGAAAGCGACTTCAGGGTGAAAAGATGTGGTACACTAAAACGAAAACTCATCGGGTAATTAAAATCAATACTCCCGACATTGCTGTAAATCGAATTCAGGACAATAAAACAGGCCAGAGCGATGATGATCGCATAAATGACCTTTTTCATAGATTTACCCATCCTTTCTTTAAGATTTTATAGGTATCCTGCAAATATTGTGGAAGAGATCGGGTATCCGCCAGCACCGGCATACATCCGGTATCAGCAGGCCACCTCGGGACAACATGCATATGAAGATGTTCGGCAATACCGGCACCGCCAGCCTGGCCGATATTCATACCGATATTAAATCCATGGGGTTTGAAGGCCTTTTTCAAAACAAGGACAGATTTCCTGATGAGCTGATGATGTTCCGCCATCTCATCCTCCCTCAAGTCCTCAAACCGGGCGGTGTGACGGTAAGGAACGACCATCAGATGTCCATTGATGTACGGATATCGGTTCAAAATCACAAAGTTCTTCTTCCCTCGATGTAGAATATAACTCTGCTGATCTTGCTTTCCGCGGCTCCTTTTGCATAAAACACACCCCTTCTCTTTTTTCGCCTTCAGATATTCAATCCTCCATGGCGCCCAGATGACTTTCATTGTAAATTTCCTATATCATAATTTCAGTGTCTTACCTATCTGGCAAGTTTTTTAAACAGGTTCATAACAGACACCTGATACCCCAGTCGTCGGTAGAGTCGCGCCGCTGTCTCATTCTGACCCAAGACATGGAGATTAATCCTTTGAACCCCCATTTTTTTTGCCTCCTCTTCCATGAGTGAGAGCGCTTGAAAACCATACCCCTTTCGCTGGCATTCTTTGATAATCACAATGTCATAAAGGTATGCCTGAAGAGACTGACCCACCTTGGAAGTTCCGTACCAAAGGTGTCCGATTTTTTTCTTTGATGAGGTATCGATGAGCGAATAGAGACAGTGGTTCGGCGTTGACTTCCCTTGAGGTAGTATCGAACAAAATTGACGCTCGGCCTCCTGAAGTGCTTCGTCATCACTAACTCCCCGAATGCCCTTTAATTTTTCTGCAGAACTTTTGATGGAGTCTTTCGCAAACAATTTGAATTCATCTTCATCCATCTTTTTGAATGCAATCTTCATCTCTTACAATTTCAACGCCTTGATCAGTTTTTTTAACTCCGGCTTTATCGTGACCGGAGATCTGGAAATCCGGATAGCGTTATCCGGATCCTTTAATCCATGTCCGGTCAAAGTACAGACGATACGATCCCCTTCCCCAAAATACCGTTGCCGCGCCAGCTTATTAAGGCCAGCGACAGAGGCCGCTGAGGCCGGCTCACAAAAATACCCTTCCAATGTGGCAATCATCTTATACGCCTCGAGGATCTCCCGATCAGTGACTTTATCAATCACCCCGCTCGACTCGTCTCGAGCCGCTACCGCTCCTTGCCATGAGGCTGGGTTCCCGATCCGTATCGCCGTCGCGACCGTTCGAGGCTCTTTCACAACATGCCCCAGGACAATCGGCGCCGCACCGGCTGCTTGGAAACCAAGCATTTTGGGGAGAATAGTCCGACCGGTCGGACTCGTCGGACTGGTCTGACAAAATTCCCGATACCCTTTCCAATGTGCAGTGATATTCCCCGCATTTCCGACAGGCAGCAGATGATGGGTCGGCGGTCCACCTAACTGTTCGCAGATCTCAAAGGCTGCTGTCTTTTGACCTTCGAGTCGATGGGGATTAATCGAATTGACAAGTGTTACCCCCCCTTCTTGCGCTATCTCTTTAACCAAACGAAGCGCCTCATCAAAATTTCCCTCCACAGCCACCACACGGGCCCCATGCATGACCGCCTGCGACAGTTTTCCCAATGCGATCTTTCCCTTCGGGATAACAACGTAGGCCCGTATGCCAGCACGGGCCGCATAAGCGGCCGCTGAGGCGGAGGTGTTACCGGTCGAGGCACAGATGACCGCTTGACTCCCAGCTTCCAGCGCCTTCGAGACGGCATAGGTCATCCCGCGATCCTTGAAGGAACCGGTTGGATTCAACCCCTCCAGTTTCAGATACAATTCGGGAGGATTTTTAAGAAGTGAACCAAAAATCTTTGCCGCCAATCGTGGCGCCGGCAATAACGGCGTATTCCCTTCAAGCAAAGTAACAATAAAACGATCGTTGATTGGAAGAAAAGAGTGATATTTTCTAATGATCCCACTCAAGCGAGAGGCTCCACACGAATGCACAAGGTCTTATCCAGCACCGGCTCCATTTGATCAATGATCTGAATCGCCTTTCGGACATTTTTTTCCTGTGCCCGATGGAGCATGATCACGATCGGCACACGCCCCCCCTTGTCTTGGCCATGTTGATCGACAGAGGCGATACTGATTTCATTGGCCCCCAACGCATTGGCAATCTGACCCAAGACCCCGGGACGATCGACAACAGTGAACCGCAAATAATATTCCATCGACAGCTCTTCCAGTGAAAAGAACGAAACGGGACGTGCCGTGGGCAAGAGAGAGGGGTCAAAGACGGTCCTCTCGACAGAAACGATATCGGAGACAACCGCTGAGGCGGTTGGCATCATCCCCCCCCCACGACCATAAAACATCGTCTCGCCGACAGCATCCCCCTTCACATAAATAGCATTGAAGAAGCCATTAACGTCCGAAAGCGGATGGCGAAGCGGGATAAATGTGGGATGCACACGCGCCTCGATCCTCCCCTCATGCTGTTTATAGACAGCGAGAAGTTTGATTCTAAATCCAAGCTGTTCTGCAGATTCAATGTCAAAGTGGGTGATCCGACTGATCCCTTCGACATAGATCTTGTCCGGGGCAGGGGAAGAACCGGAGCTAAGTGCTGTTAAGATAGAAAGTTTCTGGGCAGCATCATGCCCCTCGATATCCATGCGAGGGTCGCTCTCCACATACCCCTCACTCTGGGCGTGGGCAAAAACCTCCTGAAACTCGCTCCCCTTCAGGGACATCTCCGAAAGGATATAATTCGAAGTCGCATTAACAATCCCATAGATTTCATTGATCTGGTTCCCGACAAACCCCTCCTGAAGTGCACGGATAATCGGAATCCCTCCTCCCACAGAGGCCTCGAAACCGACCGGGGTTTTGCATTCCCTCGCCAGCTCAAAAATCTCTCCCCCCTTCTCGGCAAGAAGCAGTTTATTCGCCGTCACAACTTTTTTTCCCGATTGGATCGCCTGAATTAGATAAGACCGTGCCGGCTCAATCCCGCCAATCAATTCAACCACAGTAGAAATTTCAGGATCAGCCAAAACTTCTTCTGGGTTTGTCGTCAGAAGTCGTGGATCGACCTCCACCTTTCTCGGTTTTTTGAGATCCCGAACGAGAATCTTTTTAATCTCAAAACGAACACCCGACCTCTCTTCCAAAAGTCCACACCGCTCCGTGATCAGTTTAAAAACCCCAGCCCCGACAGTCCCGAACCCCAAGAGACCTATTTTCACTGTTTTCATAAATATTATTTGTTTAGGATTTCCTTTATTCCGCGTACCGCTTGCCTAATCCTTTTCTCATTTTCAACCAACGCAAATCTCACATAACCCTCACCACACTGGCCAAACCCAAGTCCAGGAGAAACTGCCACCTTCCCCTTGCTCAAAAGAAGTTTTGAAAACTCTACCGAACCGATTTTTTTCCACGGCTCCGGAATCTCCCCCCAGACAAACATCGTCGCCTTCGGTTTTTCGATCTGCCAACCAATCCGTGAAAGTCCGTCACAGAGGACATCACGGCGCTGCTTGTAGGTTTCGACAATTTCCTTCACACACCCCTGGGGTCCATCAAGCGCAACAGTCGCCGCCACCTGAATCGGCGTGAACATCCCGTAATCGAAATAACTCTTGAGCCGCGTCAGTGCAAAAACCATCTCCTGATTTCCAACAACAAACCCGACCCTCCAACCCGGCATGCTGTAACCTTTTGAGAGGGAATAGATCTCGACCGCCCTCTTCTTGGCGCCAGGAACCTGAAGGATCGAAGGGGCCCGATACCCATCAAAGACAAGATCAGCATAGGCGAGGTCATGGATGACTAAAAGATCATGCTCCTCAGCAAAGGCGATCACCTTTTCAAAAAAGGGAAGATCGACGACATGGGTCGTCGGATTTGAGGGAAAGGAAATAATAAGAATTTTTCCCCTTGTTCCCACCTCTTTTTTCGCCTTTTTAAGATTTTCGAAAAAATCGCCGTAAAGCGAGACCGGCTTTACCTCCGCACCAGCAATCACCGGGGCATAGGTATGGATCGGATAGGCAGGATCGGGAACAAACACCACATCACCCGGTTTTGTGATGGCGATCATGAGGTGGGATAGCCCCTCCTTCGCCCCGATCGTCACAATTGTCTCCGAGTCATGATCGAGATCGACGTTGTATTTTTTCTTGTACCAACGAGAGATGGCGGTCCTTAGTTTTACAATCCCTCGAGAAACCGAATAGCGGTGATTTTTTGGTTTGTCCGCCGCCTCTTTAAGCTTCTCAACAATATGTCGTGGCGTCGGGAGATCCGGATTCCCCATGCCGAGGTTAATAATATCCTCCCCATTTCGCCGCGCCTCGATCATCATCTGGGTCACTTGACCTAATATATAAGGTGGTAATTTTTTGATTCTTTCAAATTCCATCACTGAGTGCCTCCGCCATATAGGAACTCCTGACAAACGGCCCTGAAGCGACATTCCGAAATCCCATTCCAAGTGCCTCTTCCCGCCATCTCTCGAAAATCTCCGGACGAACATATTCGACAACCGGCAGATTCTTCATCGTCGGTCGCAGGTATTGTCCAATCGTGAGGAGTTCACAGCCGACATCCCGAAGATCCCGGAGTGCCTGCCCCACTTCCTCTTCCCTCTCCCCTAACCCGAGCATGATCCCTGATTTTGTCTTCATCATTGGCGCCCTTTTTTGCACATAATCAAGGACGGCCAAAGACCTTTCATAGGTCGCCTTATGTCTCACCTGCGAGGTCAGTCGCTCAACCGTTTCCAAATTATGGTTAAAGATATCCGGTCTTGCCTCAATCACCTGATCGAGAGAGCCCTCCTTTCCTTCAAAATCGGAGGTAAGAATCTCAATCTGTGTCTCCGGATTTCTTTCCCGCACCGCCCGAATGACCGCAGCAACATGCATCGCCCCGCCATCTGTCAGATCGTCCCGTGCCACCATCGTGATGACGGCATGCTTGAGCCCCATTTTTTGAACCATCTCGGCGACCTTTTGTGGTTCATGGGGATCTGTCTTTCCGGTTTTTCCCGAAATCACGGAACAAAACCCACAATGCCGGGTACAGACTTCCCCTAAGATCATCAGGGTCGCGGTCCCCCGCGACCAACATTCGTGAAGATTCGGACAACGCGCCTCTTCACAAACGGTGTGGAGACCAAACCGATGAAGATCCTTCTTCATCTCGTGAACTTCAGGGTAATTTCCAAAACCCTTTTTGAGCCATGAGGGGAGTCGTTCCAGTTGCTTCATAGAGATTTTCGAATTACACAGAGATTGAAGTCATGGCAAGTATCAAAGAAACAGTTCAAAAGTGGCTGACAGACTACCCCACAGTCTTCGTCTCACAGGAGATTCCCAATGGAATCCTCCTCAGGGAAATCACAACCTCCAAGGAACACTCTATTGAATATCCAAAAGTCACTCAATTTCGAAGGCGAGAGCATCCTGAAGGATTGGGCGATTATCTGAACCTTGTTTTTGAAGGGGGACGTGAACTGGTCTTGTGTCATGCCGGATTTGCCTTTTCTCCCTCCTATCTTTCTACCCGATCGTTAAATCTTCTTCCTGATGTCGTCTGTTTTCAGGACTTCTACCGTCTCCTGGGTCACCTCGAACACCTTTATCAGGAGGAGACACAACGAGACGAAACGATCAAGACGCTGACGTCATGCCTTGCTATTCTCGAAGGGGCTAGGCTTACGGAGTTCGATGTTTCAGCGGAAGAGAAAAGGGTCGAGACAATTTTGAATTGGCTTGAGACACATTAAACTGTATACCCCCTCCATGCTCATCGTTCTCAAGAAAGACGCGACGCAGCCTCAAATCGACGAGCTGATGGAGAATATCCGAAAGGCCGGCTACTCACCCGACTTTCTGCCGGGCGCTCAGAGGACCGCCATCGGGATTCGGGGAAACAAGGGATACATCGATGAATCGGAACTCGGACTGAACGACGCGGTCAAAGAAGTCTTGCATGTCACGAAGCCATATAAACTGGTCTCTCGCGAATGGCATCCCACCGACACCGTTGTCTCACTGAAACAGGGGGCGAAATTTGGCGGGAATAATCCCCCCGAACTGATCGCCGGCCCCTGCAGTGTCGAAAATGAAAAACAGGTCTTTGAGACCGCTGAATTTCTCTCGAAACTCAAGGTCAAGGCGATGCGAGGCGGAGCCTTCAAGCCACGGAGTTCCCCTTACTCTTTTCAGGGACATGGCGTGGAGGGACTCAAGCTCCTCCGAAAGGCAGCTGATAAATACAACCTCTCCGTCGTCACAGAACTCCTGCATCTCGAATACTTCGATCAGGTCTTGACCCACGCCGACATGATACAGGTCGGCGCACGCAACATGCAGAACTTTGAGATGCTCCAACGATTGGGAAAGATCCAGAAGCCGGTCCTTTTGAAGCGCGGCATGGCGGCGACGATCGAAGAGTTCCTTCTCGCTGCCGAGTACATTTTAGCCGGAGGGAATTCCCAAGTGGTCCTGTGCGAACGGGGGATTCGTACTTTTGAGACCGCGACAAGAAACACACTGGATCTCAACGCGGTCGCTTATGTTAAGGAAGTCTCGCACCTCCCGATCATCGTCGATCCATCGCATGGCACGGGACGCACCAGCCTCGTCGCCCCGCTCTCCCGCGCCGCAATCGCCGTCGGCGCGCATGGCCTGATCATCGAGCTCCACAAGGAGCCCTCAAAGGCGCTCTCGGATGGATTTCAGGCGCTGAATTTTGAGCAGTTCGAGAATTTGTGTAGGGGCGTATCGCGATACGCCCCTACTTAAGCAAACTCTAAGATCTTGAGGGTCTCAAGGACCGAGCTATTCCTGGTTGGGAGGATCTTGATCGGACAATGACAGGTTTTTTTCAGCCCCGACAGGAATTCATCAGCCCATGATGGTTGAAAAAACAGCCGATCCCGCGAGCAGGGCCAGCGCCAAGCAGGAGCCAAACCGCGCAATTTGAAGATGCCTCGCCACCTTACAACCGACACTCGCCTGGCAGCTGGCTCGCCTGCTGAAGTTACTTTTCAAAAAATCATCCAGTTGATGGCCGAGGGGCTCCAACTGATCTTCAGGCCCTTTCAGGAGCCCGTTCAATAGCCTGAATCCCCGGTTTGCCTCTTGTCGTGGCAGGGACTGGAGATTGCAACCAATGAGATAAAGAGATTCAGAGGCAGAGGCGCGACACCGGTCAATCGTAGAAAAGTGGCCAACAAGCTTCACGGATCTAATAGGAGAAGACCCAAGCAGGAGATTCGCGGGGTCCTGCAACACCTCAGACAAGGGGGGGACGAAGCGGTAAATAAGGGGGTCGGCTGCGGCGAACGCGAGCAGATTTTGCCAGAACATCCTTTCCGATCGGAGCCCCCCATAGGCAATCTTCGAGATGCCACTGGTGACTTCCTTGTAGACCGTTTCGAGACACCGGACTACCTGATCAATCGTTCTAACCGCGGACTCACCTAAGTGGGCACGGGCCTCATCCAAGACTGCCTCGTTGCCAAACCGGAGTCTTTTGGCATGCCAAGGGACGGCAAGATCCCGAAGGACATCGCGGAGAGGCCGAATTTTAAAGGATCTGCTCTCCCTCAAGGGCCATCCGGGATCCCGGACAGGGCGGTCGAGCGCGTTCTGAAGTTTCCGGCCTGGCAAGTCATGATACAGGGGCAGTGATTCACCTGCAGAAGGTACGGGTCTCATTCTGGAATCGTTATCGTCGGACTGAAAGAAATGTTTCTAGTTTATGACATAGTTTTTGACGACCTGTAAGTCTTGACTTATATGTCTATCTTACTTTATATTATGCATAATAGATATGTCTAATAGAACCTCAATGAACATACCAAAAGGACTCCTCGAGGAGGCGGTGAAGGCGAGCGGGGCCTCGACCCAGACGATGGCGGTCGTCATGGGGCTAGAGGAATTGATCCGTCGCAAGAGGCTTGAAGGACTGATGAAACTCAAAGGAACGGGTGCGATCGGGTTGACCCAAAAAGACCTCCGCAAGATGCGATCCCACTGATGATCCTGATCGATACCTCAATCTGGATCGAGTATTTTCAGAAAAAACCGACCGTGGACGTCTCGGCTGTTGACCTTCTTATCGAGGAACGCAGCGCAGCGACCTGCCTTCCGATCAAGGCCGAGGTCCTGTCGGGAGAGATGACGACTCAAACGAGATCTGTTGTCACGTTAGCACTGAATGCCTTGGAATCAATCGACCCCAATTGGAACTCCGATGACATCTGGAACCAGATCACTCAACTCTCCATTGAATCAAGAAAGAGAAAGATAGGTCTCCCCGGAATCGTCGACAGGATGATTCTGATCAGTGCAAAGTTGGCCAATGCCCAAATCTGGACTCTGGACAAAAAAATGAAGCAGCTGGCCCCGATCGTTCCGGTAACGCTTTTTTAGATTACTTCTCCAAGACAAACGTAATCCGGCAATCAACCCGATACTCAGCGATGCGGCCATTTTCGACCTTCGCATTCTGCCGAAGGATCTCAACGCCGGTAATTCCCCTGAGCGTCTTTGCAGCCCTTGCAATTGCCTGACGGGCAGCATCCTCCCAGCTCTCCTTCGATGATGCGATGATTTCAGTGACACGTGCTACGGCCATAAGATAAACCTCCTTTTGGGGAGTTATGATCCTCCCCCGCTTTTTTGTTTGACCAACACCTCACCAAAAAAACACCAGATATAATGAAACCCCGATCCCAAAGAAATGAGCATCGTGAGCCAGAGCAACACAATCCCGATCCGGTGCGGATCCAGCCCCCACGTCGGGTAGTGGACCAACAGAAATCCCAAGGCGACCATATGCATCGCCATCTTCCTCTTCCCCCAGGCGGAGGCGGCCAAATCAAGCCCCTCATCCGCAGCCATCGAACGCAAACCGGTGATTGTGACATCACGAGCGATCAAAACAATCACGATCCATGCCGGAAGTCTCCCCATCGGGATCATCATGATCATGACCGACATCGTGAGCAGCTTGTCGGCCAAGGGATCCAGGAATTTTCCGAAAGAACTGACAACTCCATAACGACGCGCATAATATCCATCGATGACATCTGAAATCCCTGCCGCCGTCGTGAGAGACGTACAAAACCAGCTCAGGAAATAATTCATCCCCTGCCGGCCGAGATTCTTGTCGTCGATCATTGAAAGCAGGAACAAGACGATTGGGACAACCGCAATCCGTCCATAGGTAAGGTAATTGGCAATCCCCAACAGTTGATCGGTGGTCAGTGGTTTCCTCGTGCGTTTTTCGAGCCAAGACATGGAGCCGGGGTTATCATAAATGAGGAATTGCGAAAAGGAATAATTGTCACTAAATGAGGGATCATAACGATGAATGAGGTTCAAAAAACGGACTTTCTCGTGATCGGCTCAGGGATCGCAGGACTCAGCTTCTCAATCGAGGCGGCGAATCACGGTCAAGTCATCCTGATCACAAAAAAAGAGGCGCTCAACGCCAACACGAATTATGCCCAGGGAGGGATCGCCGCCGTGATGTCTCGCCTCGATTCAGTTGACGCCCATATCCAGGATACGCTGCAAGCCGGTCAGGGACTTTCTCAACTGGAAGTGGTAAAAACAATCATCGCAGAGGGGCCGCAGCGGGTTCAAGAATTAATCCGATTGGGGGTTCAATTCTCCAAGAAGACACCTCAGGAATACGACCTGGGTCGCGAGGGGGGACACAGTCAAAGACGTGTCCTGCATGCCGGAGATCAGACAGGTGCCGAAATTGAGCGGGCCCTCGTGTCGAAGGCACGTTCCCTGTCGAACCTCCAGATTTTCGAACACCATTTCGCGATCGATCTCATTTTATCCTCTTCCAACAAACGCTGTATCGGTGTCTCTCTCCTGGATAGACAAACAGGTAAAATAAACACCATCCTGTCTCGTATTACCCTTCTCGCAACCGGTGGCGCTGGAAAGGTTTATCTCTATACCTCAAATCCGGATATCGCGACCGGCGACGGTATGGCGATGGCCTATCGTTCAGGGGCACGACTCGCGAATCTGGAATTTGTCCAATTCCACCCAACCTGCCTCTACAACCCCGGCCTCACGAAAGATTCGTCCACCCCCTCGGAGGGACGTTCTTTCCTGATCTCGGAGGCAGTCAGGGGAGAGGGGGCCAAACTGAGACTCAAAAACGGTGACCTGTTCATGAAAAAATATGACCCTGCCGGAGAGCTCGCAACACGCGATATTGTCGCACGGGCTATTGATACAGAATTGAAAAAGACAGGGGATGATTACGTCCTTCTCGATATCACCGAAAAACCGGCCTCATTCATCAAACAAAGATTTCCCGGAATCTACGAAACCTGTCTCAAGTATGGGATCGACATCACGACCTCTCCTATTCCCGTGGTGCCGGCAGCCCATTATTTTTGTGGCGGTGTCATCACAAATCTGAATGGCCAAACCAACATTCCAGGACTTTATGCTGTTGGCGAGGTCGCCTGTACCGGCCTGCATGGGGCAAATCGGCTTGCCTCGAATTCCCTCCTCGAGGCGGCGGTCATGGCGCACCGAGCGATCCAGGCATCAGCTGAAGAGATAAAACAGGGAGGGACAATCGAGTCCCCCTCACGAAGCGGCCCAGACTGGAAGATTGAAACAGCGCTCGATTCCGATGAACAGGTGGTAATCTCTCACAATTGGGACGAAATCCGGCGGACGATGTGGAATTATGTGGGGATTGTCCGTTCCAACAAACGCCTCTTGCGTGCGAGACGCCGTCTCGATCTCCTGATCGATGAGATCAATCAATACTATCGAAATTTCAAACTAACCCCGGATCTGATCGAACTCCGCAATATCGCCACGGTCTCCGACCTGATCATCCAATGCGCGCTGCTGCGCAGGGAAAGCCGCGGGCTCCATTACACGATCGACTATCCGGAGATGAAGGATGAATTTCGGAGGGATACGGTGATTTAATCCCAGGTTAATTCCGATGTCGCCGGGACTCCCAACATCTTCAAGGAAAAATGATCCCCTTCCCGAATCGTCTTTGGGAAACGAACAAGATAGGCATGCGACCAGTGATTCAGATAGGGATAGAGCTTTCTTTCCAGATCGGTGACATGTACTTTTTTAATCGACTCTGCCTTGACAACTTTTCCACCCACATCGATCGCAAGCCGCCATTCACCGGAATTTTTCCCAATATCTGGATAGACATTCGAACCAGCATAAATCCCGACAAAAAATTCGTCGTATTTTGAATTCGACTCCTGGTCTTTAACCTCTTCTTCTCCCCTCTCAACCTCCGTTAATTGGAGTACTGATTGAAGCTTCTCACGACGCGCCCCACGAAATTCATCGGAAAAAAAAGTCGCCTTCCAATCCAGTCTCATTTCCAAATCCTGAAAGGTGTAATCCTTCGCCCCTCGGGTCCATTTTTTGAGAACCGACTTGTAGGAGGATGCAAAAGAAACACTCGAAAAAACAAAAAGAGTTAAAACAACCACGAGGCTGATAAAAACCGATCCAGATGCAAGGCGAAGCCTAAAGATGTTTTTCGATCCATTGAACCATGTCATTGAATACCCTCTCCTTTCCGACTTCATTAAACAATTCGTGATAAAACCCTGGATAGATCTTTAATGTTTTATCCTCAACAGGAATTTTTTTGAAAAATTCTTTTGACGCCTCCGGTGAGCAGATCCTGTCCTCGCTTCCAAGCAGGAAGAGAGAGGGAAGACGAATCTTTTGGGCCAGTGAATCGATCATCTCCTGATTCCGGAGGATAAGATCTCCCAGACGCGTCGTGATTTTTGTCTGAACAAGAGGGTCTCTATTGTAGGCCTTGACCACCTCAGGATCATGGGAGAGGAAATCGATCGGGATCTCATTCGCCAAAGAGAGCCGAGGAATCATTCTGGAGAGAAGACGGCTTGCCTGAACCTTGACCAGAGGGATGTCGATCGCCACCCGGATGTTCGGAGATGAAAAAATGATCCCATTGAGCTTCTGAATACCGGGATAAGAAGAGGTCACATAATTCAAGGCCAACTGCCCACCAAAGCTGTGTCCGATCAGGAAAAGAGGGTCGCTATTGGCGCCAAACTTCGTTATAAACCGATCGATATCGGCCAAGAGGTCTGCAAGTGATTCTGCAAAGCCACGCTGGCCTTCAGACTTCCCATGCCCCCTCAAGTCAAAGTGAAAAACAGAGTATCCTGCTGAGACAAAAAAATGGGCGGTATGGTGGTAACGATCCGAATGCTCCCCCAAACCATGGATAAACAAGAGCCTCGCCTTCGGTTTAGGAGCAAGCCATTGCTGAAAAAAAAGCCTTGTCCCCTTCGCCCCCTCAAAGTTTCCGGAAGAATGGTTTGTCACGAAAAAAATCCCTTCTTCTTCGGCCTTTCGGCCTTCTCACCGGAGAGCAGCGCAAACTCTTCCAAAAGCTGTTCCTGTTTTTTGGTCAGGTGTCTTGGAATTTTCACCTCAAAATGAACCACGAAATCCCCCCGCTCCTTCCTCCTTAAATCAGGGAAACCCAAACCTTCCAGGATAATCTTGCCCCCTGTCTCTGTTCCTTTTGGGACCTCGATCTTACGCCCCCCATCGAGGGTCTCAACCTCCACCTCACCCCCAAGCGCCGCCTGTACAAATGAGATCGGAAGTTTTGTGTGAACGATATGCCCCTCGCGAATGAATCGCTCATGAGGTTGGACCTCAATAAAAACATAGAGGTCCCCCTTCTCGCCCCCCTCCAGACCTGCCTCTCCCTCTCGTTGCAAGAGAAGCTGTGTGCCTGTATCAACGCCTGGCGGAATTTTAACAGAGAGCTTCTTGTGAACTTTTTTCCTCCCCTCCCCTTTGCACTCACGACAGGGGTTCTCCAGAACCGACCCTGCCCCATGACAGACATTGCAGGTTGTCGCGATCATAAAAAAACCCTGATTCCGAGTAACCTGGCCTGAGCCATGACACCGCGTACAGCTCCTTCGTGAACTCCCCGCCTCGGCACCACTCCCATGACAGGCGTCACATTTCTCTAGGCGAGCCACCTCAATCTTCTTTTCACAACCGGCAAAGGCCTCCTCCAGAGTCACACTCACCTCCGCAGAAAGATCCCCCCCTCGATGCCCCCTTCCGCGCGCATGTCGGGAGGGACCAAATCCAAAAAAATCCTCGAAAAGATCTCCGAAGCTGGCAAAGATATCGTCCACATCTGTAAAATGATGAAATCCGGTCCCGGAAAGTCCGGCATGGCCGTATTGGTCGTACCGCTGCCTCTTTTCAGGATCGGAGAGGACCTCGTACGCCTCGGCCGCCTCTTTAAATTTTTCCTCTGACTCTTTATTATCGGGGTTTCGATCCGGGTGGTGTTGCAAGGCAGCTTGTCGATACGCCTTCTTCACCTCTTCAGAATCGGCGTCTCGTGAGAGACCCAGGACATGATAGTAATCTTTCTTGGTCACAGCGGGGTTACGTTAATCATTTAATAAGAGAAGTCAAATTTCACCTGTAGAAACCTTGACTTTGGTTGTTTCATGCATAAGTTAACGCTGACCCAGATAAAAAAGGAGCTCATATGGCTAAAAAATCAAGCAAAATCATAGGCATAGACCTTGGGACCACCAATTCTGTCGTTGCGATCATGGAGGGGAGCGAGCCGAAGGTGATTGTGAATGAAGAAGGGTCCCGACTCACACCCTCTGTTGTCGCGTATACAAAAGATGGCGAGGTGCTTGTTGGTCAGATCGCCAAACGACAATCGATCACAAATCCAGAGAACACTGTTTATTCAATCAAGCGTTTCATGGGACGAAAACTGGGTGAGGTCTCCGAGGAACAAAAGATGGTCCCTTATCAGGTTGTCAAATCAGACAATGGGGATGCCCATGTCAATATTCCCAATACAAGTAAAGTATACTCCCCCCCCGAGATCTCTGCGCGGGTCTTGATGAAACTTAAGAAAGCGGCTGAGTCTTATCTCGGTGAAGAGGTTACCAAGGCGGTCATCACGGTCCCTGCCTATTTCAATGACAGTCAGCGCCAGGCGACGAAGGATGCGGGAAAGATTGCCGGTCTCGAGGTCTTGAGAATTGTCAATGAGCCAACAGCCTCTGCTTTGGCCTATGGGCTTGATAAAAAGAAAGATGAAACGATTGCTGTCTATGACTTCGGTGGAGGAACTTTTGACATCTCGATCCTCGAGGTGGGTGAAAATGTCGTCGAAGTTATTTCGACAAATGGTGATACCCACCTTGGCGGTGACAATATCGACCATCGGATTATCGATTATCTCATTTCTGAATTCAAAAAAGATCAGGGGATCGATGTCTCCAAAGACAAGATGGTCCTGCAACGCCTCAAAGAGGCCGCAGAAAAGGCGAAAATTGAGCTCTCCAGTACGCTCGAGACTGAGATCAATCTCCCTTTCCTGACCGCAGATGCCTCGGGACCAAAACACCTGAACATCAAGCTGACCCGAGCCAAACTCGAATCTCTCTGCGAAGATCTGTTTATTCATTCCTTTGAACCGGTGAAACGGGCACTGGCTGACGCAAAGATGAAACCATCCGATATCGACGAGGTGGTCTTGGTCGGTGGTTCAACCCGAATCCCAAGGGTCCAGGAAGAGGTGAAGAAATACTTTGGCCGTGAGCCTCATAAAGGGGTGAACCCGGATGAGGTCGTCGCACTCGGGGCTGCTGTTCAGGCCGGGGTCCTCGGGGGAGAGGTTCGCGATGTCTTGCTCCTTGACGTAACACCGCTGACTCTCGGAATCGAAACCTTGGGATCTGTCATGACGAAGTTGATCGAGAGAAACACAACAATCCCGACAAAAAAGAGCCAGGTCTTCTCGACCGCCGCTGATAATCAAACCTCGGTAGAGATCCATGTCCTCCAGGGGGAGCGAGAAATGGCGAAGGATAACCGAACACTCAGCCGCTTCGTCCTCGATGGGATCCCTTCGGCACCTCGAGGAGTTCCCCAGATTGAAGTCACCTTCGATATCGATGCCAACGGCATTATCAATGTCTCGGCCAAAGATATGGCGACAGCCAAGGCCCAGCATATCACCATCACCGCCTCCAGCGGTCTCGCAAAAGATGAGGTCGAAAAGATGGTCAAAGAGGCAAAAGAGCATGAATCGGAAGACAAAAAACGGCGTGACGATATCGAGGCGAAGAATGCCGCCGAATCCCTGGTTTATATCACCGAAAAGACCGTAAAGGAAAATCGGGAAAAAATTCCGGCCAAGATCTTAAACGATGTCGAAACAGCGGTCGAGGCCTGCAAGAAGGCGCTGAAGGATGACGACATCGATGAGATCAAAAAGAAAAGTCAGGAATTAACAGAGGCGTCCCACAAGATGGCCGAGGAGCTCTACAAGGCGGGGGCCGAAAAGGCAAAAGAGGGGGAAAAAGAGGACTCGGGCAAGAAGAAAAAAGACGAGGATGTCGTCGACGCCGAGTATACGGAGAGCAAGGAATAACGTTGACAGAATAGTAGGGGCGGGGTTACCCCGCCTACGATGCGATTCGGCGCCGTCCCGTATCTCAACGCCCTCCCTCTGATCCACGGACTCCCATGGGAGGTTCGGCAGGCACCACCGGCAGCGCTAGACCGACTTCTAAAGATCGGTGAGCTTGATCTGGCGACAGCTCCGATCGTCACCCTGTTTGAAAATCCAGATTATTCCGTCGTCCCCGGAGTTGCTATCGGCTGCCGTGGACCGGTGAAGAGTGTCCGACTGATCTTCCAGAAGGAAGGGATGACGCTCGGGGATGTCGGGAGCATCTATCTCGACATGGAGTCCAAAACCTCCGCGATGCTACTCAAAATATTGCTCCATTTTAAATATAAGATCGATCTCGCAAAGATCCGCTTCGATCATCCGCTTCCGGGACCCGATCCGGATGCGGTCTTGTTGATTGGGAATAAAGCAATGCAAAATCCCCCCCCAACCCCCCTCTTTGACAAAGAGGGGGGCAGAGGGGGGAGATTTCTCGACTTAGGAGAAGAATGGACCTCCTGGACCGGTCTCCCTTTTGTCTTTGCCACGTGGATTGGCCGACACCCTCAATTAGAAAAAAACGTCGTCGAGACGCTGATCAACACCTGTAAAAAAAATCTCTCCTCTATCGACACACTGGTCACGCATCAAACCGACTTCCCCGAGGACCAGACGCGAAAATATCTGCTGCAGAATGTTTCGTATCACCTAGGGGATCAGGAAATTGAGGGGTTGAAGAGATTCCATTCCTACGCTAGAGAGCTGGGTCTCATTAACCATGAACTCCGACTCCATTTTTACCCTCGCGGATAGATATCAGATCCCACTGGAAGCGGTCATTAAGTCAGATCTGCTCCGACTTGGAGTTTCATTTTCACCTGAGGCGCTCAAAGTTTGTGCACAGGCAAAACCAAAGTCATATTTCATCTTCTCATTCGATCGAACAACCCAAAAGGATCTTTCAGAATTAGAGCGAAAATCAGTCCCGGAAGAGATTGCACTGATCCGTGGGCCGTACGATTTGAAGCGAACCATTGTGTCGGTGAGGGTGAATCCAAAGTCGCTGTATCGAATCGCTGTAGGGGCAACCGGCCGGTCGCCCCTACAATTACGTTACAACAATGAAATAATCGCCAACATCCTCCTTCCTCAACAACCACCTTACTACACCACTCCCCTCAAATCCGGCAAACCGGTCACCGATATCGCCCCAACGATTGAATGGGGTTACCTGATCTACCTGACCGCCTTCCGCCTTTGTCAGTATTGGGGCGAACAGGAGGAGTGTCAGTTTTGCGACATCAACAACAACTATCGACAGCAGTTGCGTGCAGGACGTTCCTACACCGGTATCAAAAATTCTGGGGAAATTCTGGAAGCGCTCCAAATTATTAACGAGCTGGATCAAGGGAAGGTCAGCCAGGCCTACACCGTCTCAGGAGGTGCCGTCACAAAGGAGCTGAACGGGATGAAAGAGGCGGAGTTTTATGCGCAATATGCGCGGGCAATCGAGGAAAAGTTCCCAGGACGATGGATCGGAAAGGCGAATGTCCAGGCCTTACCGCTTGAAGAGGTAAAGATTTTGAAAAATGCCGGCTACCAAATCTATCACCCAAACTTTGAGGTCTGGGACAAAAATCTCTTCGTCCAACTCTGTGCCGGCAAGGAAAGATATATCGGACAAAAGGAATGGATTCAAAGGACACTCAATGCTGCAGAGGTCTTCGGAGCAGAGGGTGTGATCCCGAATTTTGTCGCAGGAATCGAGATGTCAAAACCCCATGGTTTTCGATCAGTCGATGAGGCGATCGCCTCCACTCACGAAGGCCTGGAGTTCTTTATGTCCCGAGGAATCTTGCCACGCTTCACCAGCTGGTGTGTTGAACCAGGCACCGCCCTCTTTGAATCAAACCCCGAGCCACCTCCACTGGAATATTATGTTCGACTCCTCGCAATCTATCGTGAAACTTTTCACAAACACAAACTTCCCTCTCCAAAAGGATATGGTCAGCCAGGCCTCGGCAAGGCGGTCTTTTCGGTCAGTCCGTTTATGGATGTTTTGGGGTCAGAGTGAGCGGTTTGCGCTTCACCGGCTCTATCCCTGTCTGACGAACCCAACTCAATACCTTTTCGACATTTCTTTCAATCTTGATCCCAGCCTTCTCGGTCACCTGATCCTCAAGTGGAATATCGAAATCATGCGCCCCGGAAAGTAGGGCCTGGGCGGCCCCTTCCCCTTGAGTCAGCACGGAGGCACGGATGACAGGGATATTATCGAGATAGAGCCGACTAACCGCTACCGTCCGAAGATAATCTTCGTTAACAATACGAACCCCCCCCAAGGCTGTGTTGTCTGGTTGATAGCTCCAGAGCAGGAAACTGGAGAATCCACCGGTCTTGTCTTGGAGATCGCGGATATGGCGCAGATGTTCGATCCGGTCTTCTGGACTTTCACCAAACCCGATCACCATCGTCGCTGTCGTTCCGAAACCTAATCGTTGAGCCAACTCCATTCCATCCAGGTATTCTTTGACCGAATATTTTTTGGGTGACAGTTTTTTCCGCCATTCATCGGTCAATATCTCTGCCCCCCCGCCCGGAATCCATCGGAGACCCGATTCTTTGAGTCGAATCAACGCCTCTTCGAGCGAAATCCTTGAGGCCTTGGCAATAAAGATTATTTCAACGATCGTCGGCCCGTAGATTTCAACGCAATCCCCATATTTTTTTCGCACCGACCGAAACAGCCGTTCGTAATGGTCGATTTTCAACTTCGGGTTGAATCCCCCCTCCATCGCGACCAAGGAACCACCCGTCGCCAGCAGATGATCGATCTTCGCAAAGATCTCTTCTTCTGTCAGGACGTACCCTTCAGCGTTTCCAGGACGGCGATAAAAGGCACAATAGGAACAATCTGCAACGCAGATGTTCGTATAGCTGACAATCCGCATGATGATGTAAGAGGCCTTTTTGTCGGGATAAAATTCACAGCGAGCCTCGTGCGCCTTGGCCCTCAGAAGAGAAAGGTCCCCTGCCCCTAAACGTAGCCCTTCTGAATCAGTAAGGCGCTTTTTCATGGTTTCGGCTGACTACCATCAGCGCTCGAACATCGCAACTTCTTAAAATCACTGACGATAATGGTTTTGATGGTTCATTTCGTTGATGACAGAACGCTGGGCACCTTCGGGAGTTTCATGGGTGACATCGGCATGTTTGTCGCGAGCCCATTCGTGCCAGGACTCCTCCCAGCAGCCTCACTCGTAAGAACAACCGTTCGTTGCGCGACAGGTAAGGAAGAGTGGAAAGACGAAGCCCCACGACTGGTCTTTGGGACGTTGACAACCCTCCCTTCTCTAGCCTCAGGGGCCTACATCACACCGATGGTCTTAACCTCTCTATCCAAGAGGATCGAGAAAGGGAAATGGGCCACTCTCGCCAGAGACCTCAGCAAAGGATCGCAACACCCTGTCTGGACTGCCTTACAGGAACTGATTGAACGCAAGGGAATTGGAAGACTAGCAAAGGCTTGGAGCCTCCTAAGCCTCCCGCTTCTCCTCATTTCAATCGACTCTGCAGTAAGACAAATCTACGAAAGTGGCCAACAGGCACTTCGAGGAAATCAGGCGATCCTAACCGCCCTCTTCGCATCCGGAGGCAATCTCACCCTTGTCGGTTCTACTTTCTTTTTCTCCGGTATTCTCCCGGCACCACAATTTTCCAAAGAGGCAAGATTCGATCGTGAGGAACTGACCGCTAAGTTTATGCAGCCACGTGAAAAAACATTCAGTGGAAGTCCCCTGGAACTAATCCGCGGCTTTCGATATTTGATCGATATGGCGCTGAAGGCGATCAGTGGTTTCGATCCTAAAAACAACAGATATCATGAGGCTGTCCGTGCCCAAGAGGCATTTGATGACCGTTGCCTCTGGCTTGCCAGCACGGAGAAGCTCACCGTCCGAGGCGGAGGATTGGTTCAAAAAGCGGTTTCAGAGGGGAAAATTGTTTTCAATATCCAACTCTGTCACGGAGGTTTCACTGATTTTGTGATCTCGGACAAGGCGGCAAGACTTCTCGGATGTCGACATGGTCAGTTGATGAAGGAATCTCTTGGCGCCATTGGACCTTTAGCACGTGTCACTTCACAAAAACTCGGCCGTCAACTGGTCATCATTGATCGAAAGGATATTGTGGGTGGTGCCAGACAAATGAGTGAAGGTCTCAAAACAAGATATGCCGACCACGAAGGGGGTATGGTCTACACTATTTATGCGCCGATGACGAGAACAGCCTCTGGAAAGAATGAAATGCTGGAAAAAGAGGCCTGGATCTACACGCGGAAGAATAAGCGGCCTGAGCGAGATTTTGGTCCCTGTGGACCAGACGACTCCACAACACTCTGGATGCCTCATCTCCCCCCATTCCAATATGCCCTGGAGTTGGCACGACAGAATCCCGGAAGGGTCGAAGTCGTGTTCTCAACAATGCAGTATCAAAAAGGTCATACCCTTGTCGATTTTCACCAACCCAAGATGCCCCTCGAACGTTATACAGATCGTCTCTCATTGAGAAATGAGCCATTGGATATTGTCGCCGAAGATTTCCGACGAAATACGATCTCCTGGATGATTACCAACCTTGTTCATGATGGGAGTTACTTCACCCGATATATCCACCGCTATTACTGGATCGATCAAAAGGGGGTCTTGGGAAAGAACATCGGCGGCCCCCAAAATTCATAGACAATCTCCCTCTTGTCTTCTAATTTTCTCAAATGCTCCTCACCGCCAAATGGCTCCTCACCGGTGCAACGCCTCCGCTTAAGGATGCCGCTGTCTTGATTGAAGATGGAAAAATTAAAGATATCGGATCCCGTACCTGGTTTTCCAAAAGGGATGTGAGTGACATCATCGACCTCGGAAATTCTATTCTGATCCCGGGACTGGTTAATGCCCATTGCCATCTCGAGTTTTCGGCATTGAAGGGAAAGATCCCGCCGACCCATTCCTTTACCGACTGGGTCCTCCAACTCCTCGTAAAAAACGCCTCTCTGACTCCCGAAGAATGGAAAACCGGGGTTACAAATGGGATCGCAGAGCTGATTCAGGGAGGAACCACCACGCTCGCCGATCATAGATCCCCTCTTTTGGAACCGATCGAAACCGTGTTTCGGGAATTTCTCTTCTTCGAGATCTTGGGACCGGGTGAAGAACGCGCACGAGAGTCTCTCAAGAAAGGTCATGAAAGACTTGCCGCATTGGAAAGCGATCTTGGCTCTGCTCAAATCTCTCCGCATTCTTTTTATACAGTCCCGGTACCGATCCTTCGTGAGATCCTCGAACCGCGCGCGGGGAACACTCCCCTTTCTATTCACATGCTGGAAAATCATGAGGAAGATGAATTTTTCCGAAAAGGTCTTAGCCCTCTCTCAGAAGAGGTTCTCGAAGCGGGAGGGATAGAACGTTTCCCAGACCCCTCTCCGATACACTGGCTCAAGGAGAACGATTGGCTTAGGTCCCACCTGATGCTCGTCCATGGAAATCACTTAACCGATGAAGAAATCCGGCTCTTGCGGGGGACCGACGTCACTGTTATACACTGCCCCGGCAGTCATCGATTCTTTGGCAACCGTCGCTTCCCTCTGGAAACTCTGCTGCGTCATGGAATCCGTATTGCCATAGGAACAGACAGCTTGGGATCCAACGAGTCCCTTAGTATGTTGAAACAGATGAGAATCATGAAAGAGGAATATCCGTCGCTGGGTGGAGAAGATCTCTTGAGGATGGCGACAATCGATGGAGCCACTGCATTGGGGTGGAATCATGAGATCGGGACGATTGAGATAGGGAAGAAGGCGGATATTATCGCCATACCGATTCGGGATGATAACGTCGACCCTTATGAGGCTTTATTGATGGTAGACGAGGTAAATTTTTCGATGACGGGGGGGAGGGTGATGCGACATGTATAATTCCCTCCGTCATTTTGTCTCCTTCCTCGAAGAACGCGGCCAACTCGTTCGGATCAAGGAACCTGTTTCGGCCGATCTCGAGATCACCGAGATCACCGACCGCACCACGAAGTCAGGCGGCCCTGCCCTCTTTTTTGAAAATGTCATCAAGGTCGATGGGACCCGGTCACAATTCCCCCTCCTGATAAACACCTACGGCACCTGGAAGAGGATGGCCTGGGCCTTGGGTGTTGAGGATGTCGAGGAGATCGCCCAAGAGATCGAAGGGATCCTGAAGACCGAACCGCCGACAGGAATTCTCGATAAACTCAAAATGCTCCCGAAGATGGCCCGGTTCGCCAGCTTCCTTCCAAAACCAGTTTCACAAGGGTCCTGTCAGGATGTTGTTCTGAAAGAGCCGGATCTTTCAATTCTGCCTTATTTAAAATGCTGGCCGGGTGACGGCGGCCCTTACATCACCTTTCCGATCGTGATCACAAAAGATCCTGATACCGGAATCCGGAATGTCGGCACCTACCGGATGCAGGTCTTTGATAAGGAAACAACCGGGATGCACTGGCAGATCCATAAAGGAGGTTCGAAACATTATCAGCGATACCGTGAGCTCAAGAAAAAAATCCCGGTCGCTGTTTGCCTCGGTGGGGATCCTGCTTATGGTTATGCCGCAACCGCTCCATTGCCGGATAATGTCGATGAGCTGATCCTCGCCGGTTTTATCAGAAAAAAAGGGGTGGAGCTGGTTCGATGCCAGACGGTCGATCTCGAGGTCCCGGCCGATTGTGATTTTGTCATCGAAGGGTACGTCGATCCCACAGAACCGCTCGTCCGAGAAGGTCCGTTTGGGGACCATACCGGCTACTATTCACTCGCCGATGACTACCCCCTCTTCCATGTGACCGCGATCACACATCGAAAAGATCCGATCTACCCCACAATCATTGTCGGTCCACCGATCCAGGAAGATGGATGGCTTGGAAAGGCCTCCGAAAGGATTTTTTTACCCCTCATTAAGATGACTTTTCCGGAAATCCGAGATTTCTGCGTTCCGATCGAGACCTGTTTTCACAATCTCGCGATCGTTTCGATCAAAAAACAATATCCAGGGCATGCGAAGAAGATCATGCACTCGATTTGGGGATCTGGGCAATTGATGTTCTCGAAGTGTATCATTGTCGTCGACGAGGATGTCCCTGTACAGAATTTGAAAGAGGTTGCCTGGCGGGTCTCAAACAATATCGATGCCAAGCGTGACATTATCTTCGCGGAGGGACCGGTCGATGCGCTCGATCATGCCGCCCCACAATTCGCCTATGGATCCAAGATGGGAATCGATGCGACGCGCAAGTGGAAAGAGGAGGGTTTTTCACGAGAGTGGCCGGAGGTGCTGAAGATGAATGATAATGTAAAAAGAAGGGTTGATGAAATCTGGAAAAAGTTGGGTCTATGACTGAACAGATACAACAACTTTTCACCTCCATCGCCCCAAAATACGATCTCCTCAACACCCTCCTGAGTTTCGGACAACACAAGCGCTGGAGAAACAAAGGGGTCTCCTATCTCAAAAACCAGAAAAAGGTCCTGGATCTCTGTGCCGGAACACTCTCCATGACCATGGCTCTTCTCGAGATCAATCCTTCAGCAGAGGTCACGGCAGTTGATTTTTCACAGGAGATGTTGGATGAAGGACTCAGACGTCACCCCACTTTGAAAAAGGGGGGACGGGGGGGATTTTCGACAGTCTGCGCCGACTTTTTCAAATTTGATGCCCAACCTTCGTTCTTTGACGGAATGATGTGTGCGTATGGAATGAGAAATCTAGACGATAATCAAGCTGCACTCCGAAAAATCCATCAACTCCTCTCTCCGAAGGGAAGATTGGTGATCCTCGAATTTTTCCGTCCGGATAATTGGGTCATGCAGCTTTTTCATTCGACCTATGCCCAGTTTGTGATCCCACCACTCGGTCGTCTGATCTCGCGTCATCCCCATGCCTATGAGCACCTTCGAGATTCGGTGAGGGGGTTCTACACGATTGACGAGTACTGCCATCTTTTGCAAGAGAACGGTTTTGAGGTGAAGGTGGTCAAGAGGCTGACGGGTGGAATTAGTGGATTGATTGTGGCGGAGAAGAAATGAAACTAGTCATCGGCATTTCAGGCGCATCAGGGGCTATCTACGCCAAGACCCTGCTCGATTTCCTGAAGACCACTCCTCATGAAGTGACCCTCACCGCCTCGGAAAATGCCCTCGAGATCGGTCGCGAGGAGTGTGGGATCAATTATCGGGAGTACGATTTCAAATATTATGGAAGTCGGGACTTTTCAGCCCCGTTTGCCAGCGGATCAGCAAAGTACGATCAGCTGGTTGTGATCCCCTGCAGCATGGGGATGCTCGGTCGGATCGCTCATGGTTACTCCGATGACCTGCTCGCACGGACCGCCGATGTCTTTTTTAAGGAGAGAAGACGGGTCGTTCTCGTCCCACGCGAGACCCCTCTCAGCCTCATCCACATCGAAAATATGCGACTCGTCACGCTCGCCGGCGCCGTCGTGCTCCCGGCAATCCCCTCATTTTATTCGAAACCAAAGACGATCCAGGAGGCGGTTGATACGGTGATTGCGCGGGTACTGGATCAGATGAGGATTGAGAATGATTTGAGGGCGAGATGGGGAAGCTAGCTGATACCCTCTCCCTCATCAAATTCTCCCACACCCTATTTGCTTTGCCTTTTGCCCTCGCCTCGATGTTGGTTGCTGCGAATGGTCTTCCCCCCTTACGAATCATCCTTCTGATCCTCGCTTGTATGGTCACAGCCCGCACCGCCGGGATGGCCTTCAATCGTTATCTCGATGCGGAGATTGATGCGCGGAATCCTAGAACCGCCACTCGTGAAATCCCCCGCGGTGTTATCAGCCGCCGTTTTGCCTTAAGCCTCTCCGTGATCTCTGCCCTTCTTTTTGTACTCAGTGCCGCTGCGATCAATCCCCTCTGTCTTCGCCTCTCACCTATCGCCCTTTTCTTTGTTTTTTTCTATTCGTACACAAAACGATTCACTCCACTAGCGCATCTCTTTGTCGGGATTGCCCTGGGGCTTGCTCCAATCGGGGCCTGGATCGCCACCACGGGAGAGTTCGGTTTGGAATCATTGATTCTAGGAATTGGTGTCCTCTTTTGGGTCGCCGGTTTTGATATTATTTATGCAACGCTCGATTCTGAATTTGACAAAAAAGAAGGCCTGCATTCGGTGGTCGTCGCGCTTGGAATCAAAAAAGCACTTTTAGTTTCCAGACTCTTTCACGTGATCACTTTTTTGGGTTTTTCACTCTTTGGAATTTTGATCGAGGCTTCCTGGAGTTATTGGTTCGCCCTTGCCATCTGCCTCTTCCTGCTTGTCTATGAACATACCCTCGTAAAGCCGAACGACCTCTCGAAGGTCAATGCCGCCTTCTTCAATATGAATGGGTATGTTTCGGTGGTATTCTTGGCGGGAGTAATTATTTCAGTGTTCTGAAATAAAAAGGGGCGTCCCGCGCTGCGGGGCGCCCCTTGGAATTCCCTACTGGTACTCCAGCAGGATGCCCAAGCCTATTTTTCAGGGATCAGCGTACACCCGCTCATCCCGAGTTTTCTCTGAAGCCTCGAGGTATCTGGCTCTCCGAAGGTGTGTGGCGAAATCGGGCTTGTTTCGCCATCCTTCCAGTTCAGCGTCCCATTGCCATCCATATCTTCCTGGCCATCAAACAGAGTGTCACCGTCCGTATCGTTATCACACGGATGCGATTCACCAAACTCAAGCACCTTTTCAGCCGGCAACGGTTGACCACCGACCATGAGGGTCGATTTGAACCGGGAACCGATATTGGTGAAAAGACCGTTCAAGTTAGAGTCTTCGAAATTATCTTCGATACCATCCAGATCCGAATCCTTCAGATACCCGGAGCTCTCAGGATTCAGTGAATTCCCCGTCGCATCGAGGAGTCTTGCACCAGAGGCATCGGTCAGACGGCAAGGACCGGTCGCCTGCAACTGACCGCCTTCCCAGAGACCATTCCGGTTTCGATCCTCAATACCGTCCGGAATAAGATCTCCATCGGTATCATTCAAGCGTGGATTCAGTTCACCATAGTCATACCGACCATTCTGATTAGCATCCTCGACACCATCCGGAATTCCATCATCGTCGCTATCGGCATCACGTGGATTCGTTTCTCCAGTCCCCTTTTCCGCATCCATTTCTACCTCACCACTCTTGTTGCTATCCTCAACACCGTCCGGGATCCCATCACCATCGGTATCGGGATTAAACCGGTCGGTTTCGCTCTCGGCGCTGATGATACAGTCAAAATCAGGGTCTTCTTTAATATCTGGAACACCATCGCGATCGGAGTCCTTCAGGACACCCGGATCTCTGCCGGTCGCTGCCAGACACTGCTCACGCGAGCAGACCTCTTCTTCCAGAGAAACCGGTACTGTGATACTCGGCAAGACTCCACCAACATCAGGCCGTTTCTGACAACCATCAACACGGTCTGAGAGTCCATCACCATCAGAGTCACGCGCATAGAGACTCGTATCAAAAGGATCCGACTCCGTCGGTCCATGACCATTCTGAACGATGATCCCAAAGTAGAGACAGTTCTTGTTCGAATCTTCCTCGACATCCTTCAGTCCGTCGCCATCGGAGTCTTTCCCTTCGTCATCAAAGCTCGAGGCAGGATTACATCGTGTCAGACAGGTCGCATCCGAGCTGTAGGCACAAGGATCCTCAAAGTCGTTTCGACCATCATCATCGGTATCAGGATCAAATGGATCGGATTCATAAGGACCGACCTGACAATTTCCATCGGAATCCTCATCACCGTTCGTTAAGGTATCACCGTCGGTATCGCGCGTTTCCCACTGACCCTTAAGCTCAGGGTGTCCGCATGAGTCATCGCGATCGTCAAATCCGTCTCCATCCGTGTCGGCACTATATGGATTCGTCTCGAACTGATCGATCTGACAGTTGCCATTGGCGTCTTCGTCACCATTCGGCAATCCGTCAAAATCGGCATCAAGGGCCGCCCATCGTGAATGAAGAGTCGGATGCCGGCAGGTGTCGTCGCCGTCCCTAATACCATCATCATCGGTGTCATCATCATAGGGACTCGTTTCCCATTCATCGAGATCGCAATCCGATACGTCTCCTGCCGAGTCCTCCTGACCATTCGTGAGACCATCCCCATCACTATCGAGGTTGGTCCACACCTCGTGCAATTGTGGATTTCGGCACGAGCGATCACGGTCTTCCAATTCATCGTCGCTGGTGGCGGCAGGACTATACGGATCGGTCTCAAGCGGATCCGCTGGGAAGAAGATACAGTCACCATCCCAGTCCTCCTGCCCGTTCAGAAGACCATCACCGTCGGCATCAAGGCTCTGCCAGAGTGCCGGATGGCTTCGGCAGGTCGGATCCGAAGTGTCGATAATACCATCACCATCCGAGTCAGCAGAGAGCCAGTTCGTCTCGTTCGCATCGTAACGGCAATTCCCGTTCGTATCTTCCTCAATATCATCGAATCCATCGCCATCGGCATCTTTGTCACTGTCACTCGTGATCGTATAGTTGAGCCTCCCGAGACCCTCATTGTTACAATAATGCCTGAGACAATTTGGCCATTCATTCGACTCATCCTGACTTGGATTCAGGTGAGGACATCCATCATAATAATCGGTTCCTCTCGCCTGTTGGGTTCCAGAAAGAGGATCAAACAGCGGATCTCCGGTCGGATCGCCATTTTCATCGTAGATATAGGCATCATTATCGGTATCGGCATCCCTCCAATCGGTCTCTTTACTCACAACAGCCCGACCCATCTTCGCACCCCGAAGATCAGTGGGACCGGTATAGTCACAGTAACCATCCGCATCTTCTGTCAGATCTGACAAATTATCACCGTCATAATCATATCTATCGCGATCGACCAAGTTCCCATGACCGACATGCTTCCCATTCTTGATATCGCCGTCAAACCCACCTGGTTTGCAAACGTAGGCGCATTTCGGGTCGGAATCGAGGGGGCAGGGATCTTCCCTGTCACTTAAGGGATAATTTGTTGTTTCACTCTCGCTGCACGCACCATCACCATCGATATCGATACAATCATCATCGGAATTATAGTCAAAAGGACCCGACTCCTCAGTCACCCCAATGCGATCAATCGCACAGTTTCCATTCAGATCCTCAATCTTGTCATTCCGTCCATCGCGGTCGGTGTCCCAATTGTCCGGCAACATCGCAAAGAGGTCCGGACGGCAGAGTGACTGAACGCAGCTAAAATCAGCGGTGGCAACCGCAGCCAAATTTTCTGGAAGAATTTCTCCTTCAGGAGCTTCGAGTGTCCCCTGATTCGGACAGAGATCCTTTCCCGGTGAAACAGCTCCCTCAGGAATCCCATCACCATCGGTATCATCGCTGTAGGGATCGGTTTCCTGCCAGAGATAGATCTTGTTCCCGAAAAACTGCATCCTCTCCGGGGAAAGACACTTGGTATAGGCGTCTCCTTCTATTTCAGCGATCGGCTGTGTTTCTGGTGTCCCCTGGACAAGCGCACCGTTTTCTCCACTATCTGGATCCCAATACCGCGCACCTGCTATATTTCCTTCAATATCTCCGTCGCAGTTTTCAAAACGATCCGGGATACCATCATTATCAGAATGGAGATCGTTGGCATTGTAACCATCGCTCCGACCATCACAGTTGAACGGATTCGCTGCATTCGGGCATCGGAAGACCCGATCTTTTTGCGTCTGGGTTAAAAGAGTATTTCCCTCATTATCATCGATACGTTGCTCCTCCGCCGCAAGTACCCCAACCAAGTCCACATATTCATTATGTGCCGCTTCATTTCGAAAATATTCATGCAGGTCATCGATACCATCACCATCGGTGTCCTGTGCCATCAACCGCTTCATCTCATCCGTCGCATCACCTGGAATCGGACGGGTAAAACCAGAAAAAGGGAGATACGGGACCGACTCACCGGGATCCAACTGGCAGTTATGGTTTCGATCCTCTTCCCAGTCTTTCAGATCATCCCCATCCTGGTCGATATCATCATACTCAAATCGGGAGTTTCTCTGGCAACGGGTGTCCGAAACCTGCTCCGAAAAGAGCGGCTGAACAGTCCCTAGTAAAAAGAGAGAAAAGACGAGAAAAATTTTGAATGTTTTTTTGTAATTCATCATTATTTCCCTCCCAATGCTTCAAATCTCCACCCAAAACCACCCCAGATAAATTGTTCATTGGGAGTGGCCACACTGATCGGCTGATTCTGCCTATTTGGAGGAATCTCACTCCGCGGAATTCCACGGGCAACAAGGCGCTCTTCGTCACCGATTTCTGAATCAATATCTCCTGTCCATCTAAAACCATATCCGAAAACAACATCGATCCACCGACTTAAGTGGACCCGACCTTCGAAATCGAGTCCAAAACTATTCGTCGACAGACCAGGAAACCGGTGGACCGTTGGGGCCAAGGTCCGACCATCCTCATCCTCATTGATTTCCAGACCGGTAATGTAGGCCCCTCCTGTCTGTCCGACTCCTTGGGCATCTGCCATGTAGGTCGTACGCACATAGCGGGGCGTCACGAAAAACGAGACACCCGTGATCGCATCATTTCTAATGGGAACCTCCACTCCGATCGGCACCCCAAGACTCCAATCCTCCTGTTTCACCGGAGAATCCTGGACCAATTCTCTGAGGGCTTCCGGTAGATCACCTTTATCCAAGTCCCACTTCGTCTGGTCCCAACCAACAGCAACACCAGCTAAGAAGTAAGGGCCATTCGGCGTAATCCTGAACCAGCGATTGTGCCATTCTCCATAAAACCCCAACGCCCCAAAAAGCCCATTGGATTTTGGGTCGTAGGTGTATTGAGGATTAGGGGAACCATGCGGATCGTCCGTGGTCTCAAAAGTACCGTTTCCGGCACTCGAATGGACAACCCTCCAGGTCGCCCCGAAACGGGCAACATGACACCATTTTCCTTCTCTGAAATTGCATTGGGGGAGGGGATCTTCTTTCGGCTCGGATTTCTTCGCATTCGCAGCCTCAACCCGCGCCTTTTCGGCCTCGGCATTCAGCTTATCGATCTCGGCCTGAGTCTTTTCCCGTTCTAATTGCTCTTTTGTTTTAGGGGGTGGTGGGGCAGCAGGGGCAGCTGTGAAACTACCCAAAACGAGGGGGTGGATACCTGGAGTAGAGGCCATATTTTTTCTCCTCACCTTTCATTTCTCCCCCCAAGAAGAAATTATGTTTCGCGCACCGAAATTTTCGTCGCCAACGACAAAAAGTTGCTAATAAATATCGTTAAAGATCAAATTCCCACTTCAGCAGCGCCATCCCCCCAGAACCGTCGAAATGAACCGGGTTCAGGACCTCCTGTTCCTCCTCCATCCCGATCTTCTCTCCATCCACCTCCTGCCGGAACCCGAGCACATCCAATGAAACCCCATGACCAAAATCCTTGGTCAGCTGGACCGACGTGACCCCACCCTCCATCCGTCCCCTCTCGGCATCCTCCTCCCCTTCGGTAAAGACCTGCTGACCATGCATCAGGGCAATCTTCATTTCCCAAGGGAGGCTTACAGCAATCGCCCCATACGACATCACACGAGTTTGTTCGTGAGCTGTTTCACCCTCATCCGGGTCGACATGACTCTTCACTCCTCCCCCATACAGGGTCACACGTTCGCTGAACAAACCCTCCAACACCGCATAACCCCCTGTCACATGCGTCGTCCCTTTCCCATCGGTAAATTTATTCAGCGCCGGCTCCTGAAGGGCATTCCGCCTCGTATGCTGAAACCCTCCTCGAAAGGTCAAGGTGTCTGTTAAGAAGATCCGACCGGAGACAAGGATCGACCATCCGGATGCGGCATGACCACTACCAAACGGACCCGCCTGTTCTGTCACGAGACCAGCACCTCCTTCTACATTCAAGGAGATAGCCCTGTTTACATCGATCTCTTGCAATCCACCTCGAACCGCAAATGTGGAGGGAACCCCTGTCCCCGTGATGACCGCCGCAAAAGGGTGATCGATCGCAGGGCGCAGCTCTTTAGTAGAGGGCTCAGCTGTTGTTGATCCTAAGGCGATATAAGGAACAAAGAGCGGTGGTTTTCCCTTGTGAGAGACAGCAATAGAGGGAACGAGATTGTTATGCTTGGCCTTGACTCCTCCCTTCGATCCTTTCGCATCGATAAGAAAAGGGACAAAGATCCATTCAGCCTCAAACAGATGATATTCATCCCCTGGTTCATCCCCCGTTGGCCTCACTCGAATAGGGGTAAGGTCCGTCGGATCCCGCTCAAAACTGGCTGCCTTCCCGACATAGCCACTGATCGAAATACCAGTCGCCATACCGATCTTTTTGATCAGTGGAAGTCCAGCCTCCACCTCTCCTTTCGCCTCGGCGATCTGGCATTTCTCGGCACTCGTGGAAGAGCCGTTACAAAACCCCACATTGGCTCCCCCCGTGACTTTTACCCCTTCAGCCATAATTCAATTTTTAAAATACGAACGTCAGCTGGGTCCGGATGATCTGATCATTGACATTGCGAACACCATTCACATTCATGATCTGGGAGTATTCCATCTGAAGTTTCAAATCGTGTCCCCTGAAGTAGGTGTTGATTCCACCAACCCATTCATGAACCGGGGTTCCAGTCCCGATCTCCGAACCTGTTTTCGTAATTCCTGTACTGGCCAACGCGGGAAATGGAAAATCAGGAAAAACAGACGCCCATCGACCAGCGACCTCCACTCTTTTGGGAATGATAAACATCCCGTTCTGAACCATCACCCCATGGTCGATCGTTCGAAAAACGGTATTATAGGCGAGTTGCCACTGACTCATGAGACTGAACCCATGCCAGGTAAATGAACCATCGAGGTCACCACGCAATATCTTATCCTCCAGGGGATCGATCGACTGTTCCACAAAGGTACTGAATCCCTCGGTCTCCTGATCGGCACCGAAATCAAAGAGGAGTGTTCCCCCCAAGCCTATATTGGGTGACTCTGACATATCGTAATCACCCTGATAACTTGGTATCGTCCCCATAATGACTGATTGCAGGCGGGCACCAACAAGCATTTCTTTGTTGAGGTTCTGCCCCGCTTTCGCCGGATTGTTTCCGCCACCATTCGCAATGAAAACAGCATAGTCGAGCGGTTTGACGATCTTTCCTGAAATCTGAAGACCATAATCGCGATTGACCGTAAAATGGCTCCAGACAATGGAGGTATCGACGAGATGGAGACCAACAGAGGAATAAACATCTTCACGATTGATCGGTATGTAAAATCTTCCAATCCGAACCTTGAAATAATCAGCGAGCTCGAAATTGACATGCGCATCCCGAACGTCGGCCCCCTTATTAAATTCAACGGTCAGGGTGTATTTAAACTTCGGTGAAAAACTGTGCCCGGTAAAATAGGTCCGCATCCGTGAGAGCCCAAAGCTATTGGTGTCAAGGGCTGCCTCTTTTGCGACATACTCGTGGCGGGGCTGGATCTGAATATTGAATTTAAATTTGAAGTTCTTGTCGTCGGAAAGCAGGTAAAACCCCTTGTCATAACCGCCGTCAACGGCAAGTCCGATCCGACAAACAAAGAGAAAAACGATACCGAAGAGAATCTGGAAAAATTTTCTCATGGCAATCAAATTATCGACCGCAACTCCTTAAAGTTGCTAGAAAACAAAGGTTAACTGTGTCCTGACCCGCTGATCGTTGATATTTCTCGCACCCCCTACATTCAAGATCTGCGAGTAATCGATCTGGAGCTTCAGATCATGCCCCCTGAAATAGCTATTGAGTCCAGTAACCCACTCATGAACCGGCATCCCGGTTCCCAGTTCACCTTCCTCTTCATCATCAGGAGCAGTAATCCCTGTATTGGCAAGGGCCGGAAAGGGAAAATCGGGAAAAACAGACGACCAGCGACCCGCAATCTCAATCCTCTTCGGAACAACATAAAAGCCGGTCTGGGCTGTGAGACCATGGTCGATAGTACGCACTCGTGTATTATAGGCATACTGCCACTGGCCGATCAGGCTAAAGCCATACCAGGAAAAACCACTATCAATGTCTCCCCTGACAAGCGCAGGTTCTAGCGGATCGATCTGCTGAGTCCGAAAATCCTCAAAATCCTGGGTTTCTTGATCCGCACCAAAGTCATAGAGAATAGTTCCTGCAATACCCAGATTTGGGCTTTTTGAGATCTCCGGATCTCCCTGATACTCAAATTGTTCACCCAGGATGTTGTATTCCAGTCGAGTCCCAACAAGCAGATCCTTGTTCTGATTTTTGCCTGTCGTTGCCGCCTTTTCACCGCCACCATTCGCCACAAAAAGATAATAGGTCAGTGGGTCCAGGGGACTCCCATAAATCTCCATTCCATAATCCTCATTCACACCGAAGTGGTCAGAAACGATCGAGACATCGACAAGCTGCAACCCGGTATTCACAAAGACATCTTCACGATTAATCGGAATAAAGTAGCGTCCGGCAATCACCTTAAAATAATCGGTAAAGGCAAGATTCAGGTAACCTTCATTCATCCCGGCCCCCTTACTGAATTCGACAGAGAGGAAATACTGATACTTCGGTGAAATACCATGCCCCGTAAAATAGGTCCTTAAAAGGGCGAGCGTGAACGAGTTTTCATCGATGGAAGACTCTTTTGAGACAAACTCATGGAGCGGTTGGGCCCGGATATTGAATTGAAATTTGTAGTTCTTGTCATCCGAGAGGAGGTAAAAACCGCGTTCATAACCAGCATCGAGGGCATATCCCAGATGAGGGATGAGAGAGGTCACAAAAATGATAAGAAGAACGCTCCTCACGGTCCTGATAAGCATCTCAGCCAATGTATCGAAAAATCAGGGCGAAACGTTGCTAGTGAAATAAAGGGCATTTGACAGGAAGTGGCTGAAAATACTAGGGTGCTCCAACTTTTAAACAGCAATGAATTCGAATCTTAAAGAAATCCTCGGCAATCTCGTCTCCTTCAAGAGCTACACTATCGAGGAGTCTAACCGCTGCATTGATTATATTCATCAGTATCTTCAACAAAGAAATATCCCCTCGGAGGTTATCCTTAATAAAGGGATGAAGATCCTTGTCACCACTGTCGGACAAGGAGATCGATGTTTAATCCTCAATGCCCACATCGACGTCGTAGAGAATGATCCCGGCAAATTTATGCTTCGTGAAGAGGGGGATCGACTGATCGGTCCAGGAATTTTTGATATGAAGGCATCGGCTGCTGTTTTTATGGAGATCCTGAGTGAGCTCGATCTCTCGAAACTCAAGAACCGGATTATGTTCCAATTCGTACCGGATGAAGAGGTGGGAGGCAAAGAAGGAACCGGCCACCTTGCGCAGAAGGGATATAAAGGAGATTTTATTGTTTGTTGTGAACCGACAAATCTGAAAATTTCTGTACAATCAAAAGGGGCTGTTTTTCTCAAAGTCGCCGTTCGAGGAAAGGCGTCTCATGGCTCCCGACCATGGCTCGGAGACAATGCCATTCTGAAGGCGATACGTATCTACGAAGATTTACAAAAACTACCTTATATCTCCCAGTCATCGGAGCTCTTCAAATGCGCGTCGGCTAACCTCACAAAAATTGCTGGGGGAGACTCTGTTAACAAGACACCGGATCTCTGTGAAATGACACTCGATGTACGCCATCTTCCAGGACAAGACCTTCGAGAGGTGAAACGACAGATTGCAGAGGTTATGCAAAGATATGGCGCTGCCATGGAGGAAATTCGATCGAGTCCCCCTGTCGTCACATCACTGCAGAATCCCCATGTCCAGCAACTCTACAAGATCTGCAGGAAGAGGTACCCCGATTGCATCTTATTCGGTCAAGATGGGAGCTCGGATGCCCGATATTACACGCCTCTCGGAATTCCGGGAATCGAGTTTGGACCGGTCGGAGGGGGGCAACATTCCGCTGAAGAATACGTTGAGTTTTCAAAACTCCTTATCTATAAGGACGTCCTTAAAGAATTTATCCTAAATTTTGGGAGGGAATAACCATGGACTGGGGAATCAAAAACCGACTTTCACAAATCTTGCGACCTCCTCAAGGTCGCACCGTCATGTTGGCAGTGGATCATGGCTATTTTCTGGGACCAACGAGCGGTCTCGAAAATCCGCAAAAGACAATCGCGCCACTCCTGCCCTATGCCGATAGTCTGATGTTAACTCGCGGTGTCTTAAGAAACTCCGTTGATCCCGAAAGCCGAACTCCGATTGTGCTGCGCGTCTCCGGCGCGACGAGCATCCTTAAAGAGCTTTCGAACGAGGCGATTACAACATCGATACAGGATGCGATTCGATTAAACGCCTCCGCAGTCACCTGTTCTATTTTTGTGGGTGCTGAATATGAGAAGCAATCCTTATGTAATTTGGCGAGCCTCATTAATGAGGCTGAGAATTTTGGGCTGCCGGTCCTGGCCGTCACAGCAGTCGGCAAGGAGATGGTCCGAGATGCCCGATACCTGTCTCTTGCATGCCGGATTGCCGCTGAGCTCGGTTCGCACGTCGTCAAAACCTACTACTGTGACGATTTTGAAAAAGTGGTTGGGAGTTGTCCTGTGCCGGTCGTCATCGCCGGTGGGAAAAAGCTCCCGGAACGCGAGGCGCTTGAACTCTCATTCAATGCGATCCAGCATGGGGCCTCTGGCGTTGACATGGGACGGAACATTTTCCAATCCGACTGTCCCGTTGGGATGATCCAAGCGGTACGCTCGATCGTGCATGAGAAAGCTACGGTGGGACAGGCGTTTGAATTATATGAGACGATAAAAAAGAGATAGTGAGCGAGTAAATGCGAGTTGCCAATTACTATAATAACAGTGATGTCCGAATTGAAGAGAGACCGGTTCCAAAAATCGGTGAAGGAGAGATACTCCTCCGAACACGCGCCGCAGGTATCTGCGGCAGTGATGTCATGGAGTGGTATCGGGCCGGCAAGGCAGCTCGCGTTTTGGGTCACGAGATCTCAGGGGAGATCGTCGAAGTCGGCAAGGGAGTCACTCAATATAAGGTGGGGGATCGGGTTGCCGCCTCCCATCATGTCCCTTGTTTCGAGTGTCACTACTGTCGCCTTGGGCACCACACCCTCTGCGACATGATCCACAAGACCAATTTCGACCCCGGTGGTTTTTCCGAATGGATCCGCCTGCCCAAGATCAATGTTCAATACGGCGTTTATCAGCTGCCCGATCACGTCTCTTTTGAAGAAGCGACGCTTATTGAACCACTCGCCTGTGTTGTGCGAGGACAAAAAAAGGCTGCTGTTCGTCGTGGTCAGACGGTTCTCGTCATGGGATGCGGTCCCGCTGGCCTGCTCCATGTTGCCCTTGCGAAAAATCAAGGGGTAGAGCGAATCATTGCGACGGATGTTGTCCCTTTTCGATTGGAGACCGCCAAGCGCTTTGGTGCCGATCAGATTTTTCTGGCCAATGAGTTTTCTCCCGAGAAATTACGTAAAGCAAACGAGGGACGCCTGGCCGATGTCGTCATCACCTGTGTCGGTATTGAGAAAGTAAACCAGCAGGCGTTGGAGTCTGCAGACCGTGGAGGAACCGTCCTCTTCTTTGCACCGGTCAGCCAAAGCCAACACCTCGATCTTCAGCTCAACGATATCTTCTGGCAACGTGGAGTCACCTTGTTGAGTTCCTACGCCGCAAGCCCCGAAGATCATCGTCTCTCACTGGATCTGATCCAAAGCGGGAAGATTCGCGCCAAGGAGTTCATCTCCCATCGACTTGGCCTCTCTGAAACTCAAAAAGGGTTTGATCTCGTGGTGAATGCGAAGGACTCACTGAAAATTATCCTCGATCCTTCGCGTTAGAATAAAAATCTATTCGATGATCTGTTGGAGTTCTGTGAGGTCGAAGACGATGACCCGTCTGTTGCCTTGATCGGCAACGGCGAGTCGCTTCCCATCGGCGCTGATCGCAAGTCCATCGGGGCTTTTGAACTGACCTGCCCCCGAACCGTAGCTCCCAAACGATCCGATCAATGGGGTTCGTCCAGGATTTTCAGGATTAGAAATATCAAAAATAACAATGCGGCTCCGCGGTTGGACTCCCTTTCCTTCTGTCACATCCTCAAACCCTTCATCCACTGCGTAGAGATATTTTCCTCGAACCTGAAGCCCTTCGACACTGGCCTGGAAAACCCCTTCGCCAACTGTTCCCATAATCTGGCCTGTTGTTGAATCGACGACCTCAATGCGTCCCCTCTTTTCATTCGCAACAAAGAGCCTCCTCCCATCAGGGCTCAAGGCAAGGGACTCCGGTTCCTTAAGAAGCGCGGGTTGAGTCTCTGCTCCCTTTGCAAATAGACCATCAACCATCCCCTCCGGATTCATCTTCAAAACCTTCCCCCATCCTAAAAATGAGACGTAAAGATTTCCGCCATGGTCCAATGTAAGCCCCTGTGGGGCATCAAAAGGGGCTGAGGCCGGTTTATAGGCATTTAAAGCAGCAAGGGAGAGAGGGCTTAACGGATCCCCATTCTTCCTGAATCGATTGATGCGATAGTTCCCCTGATCAACGGCATAGATAATCTCGCGGGCAGGATCGTAGGCAACCCCCTGAACCTCATCATGTTCAAATTTCCCGTCAAATTCACCCAGCCCAGTCCCCCGCTTTCCCAGGGTCTCTGCCACAAACCAGCCACCGTTCATCGATTCAACGTAACGATCAACCTTAAAACCCTTTGGGTCGGTGACCAAGAGATTACCATTTGGCAAAAAGGCCAGGGCATCCACCTCAACACCGACAGGGATCGTTTGATATTTTAGAGAGGCTTTTAAAGTGCTCAGATCAATATCATCTTCACAGGTCATCGCGGCATGGCCTGCATTCGGTGCTGAATCAAAAGTGACCGGAACCTCGCCATCCCAAATCGGCCGTACAGAACCACCAGCAGGGAGATCCTCTGAGGGACAACCGCAACCGCCGGCAGAATACGCCGCTACCTCAGGGCGCCAAAGACCAGGGACGGCAAATCGATCATGATTTCCGATAACAAGCTGACGGAGTGAAAACACAGCCTGTACCGGACCTGCTAGATGCGCAAAGGGTCGATACTGAACATCTGCAATAAAAGGGACCGTGCCTTTGCAAGAACAATCAATTGTATTGGCCATGACAATTCTCTTATCGAAATCCAACCATTCCTGTTGCTATTTTAATTTGGATATTACTTGTGATGTTTATGGGAATAATGGTCAATCAAAACTATCGTAACGGCCAGGATAGCGACAAATGCCATAACAGCTGTAGATATAATCATTTTACCCCTCCTCAGGTCTTGAAAGAATGATTCCCATTGCCGATGTTATAATAAAACACATCACACCAATAATCACAAGAAGGACAATGACCTGGTTCTGGGACGAAGAGATGAACGGCCCAATGACCAGTGAGGCAAAGAAAATTTTAGATAGATCAAGAAACATATCGGCTATTTTTGCCCGTTGCTTGGGATGCAAGTTCCGAAACATGACTCAACTCCCCGGCGTCGGAACTTCCCTCTCCACAAAATCAGCCGCATTGTTATCCGTGTCCTGTCCCGGAGAAACGCGCTCTATGGAATGCCCGCTTGGGACATCGAGAGTAGGAGAGAGTTCATACATCGCCAAACTATTCTCCCCCGATTGCATTATCCCCTCCCCATAACCAACAACATCCAATAGAATCCCATCAGGATTAACCAGCTGAACCGCATCCGGCCCATTTTGGGGATCAAATTCATCGATCAAGTCTGCCTCGGCAACTTGTGTTGCAGAAGGATTTCCGGTTTTTGCATCGGCAATCAGATAAAAACCATCAGGACCGATCACAGCACCTTCCGGAATTGTGATCGAATCTTTTTGCACCCCATCCTCTCCATTCATGAAGAGGATCTGATGTCGACCAAGAGAAAGACCCGCAGTACCAAACAATTCGACAAAGACAACACCATCGGTGTCAGAGCCAACCGCATCATAAAAGATCTCGTTGATCACAACGAAGCCTTCCGAAACGGCGTCTGAAACTGATTCAACTGGGGGATCTTCAGTGACTACTCCTCCTTCCCCGGTGGAAGGCTGAGGTATTGGACCATCCCCTTCTGTCAGGACGACATCGGATTCATCCGAGGGGAGCGTACTATATCTCTTGCTAAAATAGGTGAGGGAGAGACGTCTCTTGGAAAGGAGACGTGGGGTTAATACGATGGTGTAACGCGTCTCCGACTTCAACTCACCCTCTGCCTGAATAGAAATGGTCTGCCCCTCATCCGTCAAATCGATCTGAATAGGCACCGATACAATTTCATTTTTCTCAAGGGAGCGAACCAACTCCTTTGCGTCTACTAAAACGGGGGAGGGAACCTCTCCTTCCAGGAGGAATACCGCGTTGGGGGTTGCGGTCGACTCATCCAAAGGCTCTGAAATTGTCAGGAGAAACTCACCCTGCAAGGAGGGAACCTCTGCCTCCTCGGGCAAAATGGAGAGGACATGGGGGAGTTTTTCCGTAAGAGAAGTTGGCCTTTCAGGTAGTTGGTAACAACCAATAATGAGCACCAGCAATAAAAAGATCCGTCTCATTGCCCACGGACCTCCTCAGAAAACCAGCCGTTGGTAAAACCATCCAGATACCCCGCCAGCTCCTCCCGTAGTTCTTTCCTCTGCTCTTTCTTCCAGGCAAAATAGAGGCGGGTTACTTTTTCCAAAAGGCGCGTCCTGTCTTCCAGCCAGCTTCGTCTCTCCCGGCTCACATCGATCTGATCCTGGTTGAAAAGAAGCTCGTTGAGATACCAGACCGCCTTGACCTCGACCCCAATCCCCTGCTGAAAATCCTGATCGAAGTTATTTTCATCGGGACCAACAAAAACCTGACTATCGGTTACGGAAACATTGTCACGCGTGGTCAATTTCAAGACATCTTTGATGTCACGATCCATCCCGACCTGGAGACGCGGAAGGGCTGCCGACCATTTCGCCCTCCGTTTCCATTGGTCGAGTTCAAACCGATCATAGCCGGATTCTCTGAGCGCCATTTGCTGAACCTCATGAATCTCTGGAACCCTGGCATGCAAGGCATTCAGGGGGATAAGAAATAACAAACCAATGAGAAACAATCGCCGCATCGTCTGAACTGAAAGCAAAAACGATGCCAGCGCCTGCAATGATTTTTTTGCCCCGAAAGTCGGGATGGTGTCCGAAATCCGGACGGCACCGTCCGAAATTCGGACCTGCAACAAGCTCATTGCCGAAAAAAACAGCTCCCGGTTTGGCATGCCGCTTGCTCATTCAATAGGAATGAGATTTCTGCTGCTCTTGATCCTTTGTTTACTTTCCTGTGGACCTGTTGTCCCGATTCAGGATCCGTTTGAATCAGAATCCCAGCTCCCTGAAGAGGCGAGTCTCCCCTCGGAGAGATCTCCCTTGCGCATTGTCGCTATCGATGTCGGCCAGGGGGATGGAACACTCGTGATTGGACCCGATGGGACAACCCTGCTGATTGACACCGGTCCACTTTTTTCAGGTAGTCAGCCAATTCTAGAAAAACTCACGAGGGAAGAAATTACGAATCTCGACCTCATCTTGCTCACGCACTTTGATACAGACCATATCGGGGGAATACTCGAAATATTGGCGAAGTTTACCCCAGATCTCCCCATCATTGACCGGGGAGATTCAACCGCACAGGACCATCCCCTCTTCTTTTCCTATCTGGATATCGTAGGCGATCGCCGACGGGTGGCTGTTCCTGGGGAAATATTTTCACTTGGTCATGGAGCGACAGCGACGGTTATAGTGGTCAATGGTCAGTATCTCGATGGGACTAAAATCCATCTGAACCCTGACGAAGAGAATGAGGCGAGCATTGGACTCCTTATCGAATACGGAGAATTCCGCTATCTCACCTCGGGAGACCTGACAGGCGGTGGCTCCCCTGGTGGTTACCCCACCAAGAATCTCGAAAAGAAGTTGGGTGAGATCGTAGGAGATATCGACATCCTCCATCTCTCTCATCATGGAAGCGACACTAGCACACAAGACGACTTTCTGGAATCTGTCGCCCCCGAAACGGCGATCATCTCGGTCGGCCGAGAGAATACCTATCATCACCCTGCTATTAAGGTGCTCGATAGGCTTGAAAAAAGGGACATCGAGACTTTCCGAACTGACCAAGATGGCAATATTGAAATCCGCTCGGATGGGGAGCATTACGAAATTAAATCAGAAAGATCAAAAAGGCGCGGGGGGGAATCGAACCCCCGTATATCGGTTTTGCAGACCGATGCATTACCACTTTGCTACCGCGCCACTGTTTAAAGAACTCCTATACAATCCCTCCAGCCTCAATTCAAGAATCATTCATAACAAGGTAAATTATTTGACTGTCTTCCCTTATCGGGCCATAATGATTCCAGGGGGGATTCTCGAATGGATCAAAAATATACGATCCTCATCGCCGATGATGATCATGATATCGTCAATGTTCTGAAAGAGCGACTCGAGATGGAAGGGTATCAAACAATCGAGGCTTATGAAGGGGTCAGAACGATCGAGGCAGCAAACAAAAAAAATCCTGATCTCATTCTCCTCGATATTCGGATGCCTGTCGGAACAGGTTCCTCTGTTCTCGATGCCTTAAGAGCGAGGGAGCTCACCAAGAAAATTCCGGTCATTGTCATGTCAGCCCTTCAGGAAATAGGGCTTGAGGAACGACTCATCGCACAGGGGGCCCAGGCCTTCTTGAAAAAGCCGTTTGATTCCAACGAGCTTCTCAAGAAAATTCATTCTTTCCTTCCTTAAATACTCCGGCAATCCAATATAATCTTGAGTCGCTTACCAGGACTGGTATAAAGAACTTAACTTTTCAACAAGCCAAGCCCGGGTGGTGGAATCGGTAGACACACAGGACTTAAAATCCTGAGCTTCCAGCAATGGGGCGTGACGGTTCGAATCCGTCCCCGGGCATTTTCATCTACCACTCAGTCCCACCTAATTCAAAAATCAAAAGCCCGATCAGACGGATATTATCCGCATCTCGAGTGAGTCCCAATGGGACACCAACACCGATCTCCAGCGAACTTGGCGGATCCCAAACAATCCCCGGTGTGTCATAGAGCGCATTTTCACGACCGTTATTGTTCCACTCGTTATAAGACCAATTGATCTCATTCACAAAGCGAAGTTCCCAGAAAGGAATAAAGAAACCGGCATTGATATTAATCTGATGGGCCCCCGGTTCGTCATTCACAGGATTCCGGTGTTTTCGAACCCGCTGAACAAGATCGATATTGCTTTCCCAAAAAATCTGGCTGTTGTTGAGATTCGCCAAATCATACGCCATCATCAGCTGTGGGGTATATTCAATGAACCCATCCGAGAGGTCGCGTCGAACACTTGCAATCGGAAACTCAATAGCCGCCCCAATCGCCATATGAAAATCAGAGGCGCCGATATTCAGGATCGAATATTTGGTGTTGATCTCAATATCCCCGATTCCCCATGTCGTCGACCCCACTGTCGGTTTTCGGTTCTGGAAGGCGATCCAACCAAATCCCAACTGCCAATGGTCTGTTAATCCAAGCTCTACCTTTAGCGGAGCCAGGAGAAGGTCGCGACCACTCCCCTCAAAAAAAGCGGGCTGAAGGATAAACTGAAATTCCCCCGCCTCCTGAGGATAGACCAACTGGGTTTGGAAAACCTCCTGGATCATCTGCTCATAATCCCGTTCCGGGCCAACATCGAAGGCATGAGCAGGCTGAAAAAGGCCAAAGACAAAAAAGACAAGAAAGATAAAAAACATCTTTTCTTCCTATCATCGGAGGAAGAGAAAACAACGAAAATTCTTTGACAGGTTTCACTATTTCCTTCATAAAAACTCTATGATTGAAAAATTCAACCTCCCGAAAATCTTAAAGGCGGCCCTCAAGCGGGGAGGAGAGTTCGCGGAAATTTACTTCGAAGAAACAGAAAGTCTTCAACTGATCGCTGAAGAGAGAAAGCTTGAGAAGGTCAATCCCTCAATCGATTGCGGCATCGGAATCCGTCTCCTCTGGGAGGGAAAAACAGTTTACGGGTTTACCAACGAGTTTTCGGAAAAAGTTTTGCTCGACCTCGCTGAAACGATCTCTCAAGCGGTTTCAGCGAAAAAGTTTGACCAATCGTTTTCCCTTCATCCCGTTTCCCCTCCATTCCATTTCTCAGTTGAAAAAATACCCGAAAGATTTTCCCTGGAGCAGAAAAGAGATTGGATGCGAGAAGCTGAAGAGACGGCATGGAGTTATGATTCTCGTATCTGTCAGGTCAAGGTCCTCTATGCCGACATCAGAAAAAAGGTTGAGATCGCCAATTCCCTCGGTGAAATCGCCAAAGACGATCGAACCTATACCCTTTTTTATGTCCAGTCTGTTGTCAGGCAGAATGGCCAGATCCAGACCGGCTATCATCCGGTTGGTGGTCTCATCGGCTTAGAGCTTTTCGATGAAAATCCACCATCAAAAGTCGCCAAAAAGGCCTGTGAACAGGCGGTCCGGATGCTCTCAGCTCGAAGGGCCCCTGGGGGCCAGATGCCTGTCGTGATTTCCTCAGAGGCAGGTGGAACGATGATTCATGAGGCCGTGGGACATGGATTGGAGGCTGATCTGGCGAGTGAAGGTCTCTCAGTCTATCACAAAAAAATCGGCCAAAAAATTGCCGATGAAAAAATCTCCGTCGTTGATGATGCCACCCTTTCGAAAAGAAGGGGCTCTTTTGTTTTTGATGATGAGGGAGTTCCGGCAGAGAGAACCCTTTTGATCGATCGAGGGATTTTGAGAAATTATATGTATGACCGTAAGATGGCGATGAAGGATGGAACCCGTCCCACAGGAAACGGCCGTCGGGAATCCTACCGGTTTAAACCGATCTGTCGGATGACCAATACCATGATCCTCTCCGGGACGGATAATCCGGACTCAATCCTCCGATCGACTGAACGAGGGCTTTTCGTCAAGAAAATGGGAGGGGGACAGGTCAATACCGTCAACGGCGATTTCATCTTCGAAATTAATGAAGGATACCTGATCGAAAAAGGAAAGATCGGTGACCCGGTCCGTGGCGCCGTCCTGACTGGCAATGGTCCCAAGGTCCTGGAGACGATCGATAAGGTCGGCTCCGATCTTGGATTTGGCATTGGAACATGCGGAAAGGACAATCAAGGGGTGCCGGTCGGGGATGCGCAGCCAACGATCAGAATACCGGAACTTGTTGTTGGGGGAGCAACATAAAAATCTAATCTTTATCCGGCATCAGATTCTTTTCTATCATCAATTTAAGGGCTTCGAGTTCGTCAAGATGAAGCAGGTCTTTTCTTCGACCTGCGGCCTTCTTGGCCCGAATCAAATCATCCAGCGAAATGACGTTCAATTCAAGACCGTATAAATCTGATTTCTTAACGGCCTGAATCAGCTGCTCATAACCGCCAATTCCAGAAAGTTCGCCCAGGAGATCGATATCTCCCACATCTGTTGTCAGGGTAAAATTCATTCCGTTCTGAATGGTCTTTTCATCAAAGAGAAACGGGATGCCCTCCCCCTTTGGTCCTCGAAGCCGCGGTTTAAAAGGACGCAGTGCCCTCACCATATTCTTATAATTCTGTTTATCTCTTTGATAGCAGATATCCAGATCATTGGTAATATAGGAATACCCATGAAGAACCCCTGCAAAACCCCCCACAATAATCATGGCCACCTTTTCCCGGTGGAGGGCTTCGAGAAATTCCCTGAATTCAAGATTTGTCCTTGATTCCGGCACGTCTCGCCTCCTGAACCAATTCCCACATGCGTCGATGGTTCTTCACTCGCTCCTCAGGAGTTCGACTCAAATTTTGCTCAAGCAAGGTTAAATCAACGCCCCGTCGTTCATATTCCCTCAAGGGATCTCCCTTTTTTTGGACAACGGAAACCGGGACGAGAATAAGTCTTGCCAAAGAATTATCAATTTCAACTTGAATGAAGTCTCCGGCATGAAGGGACAGCTTTTTCCTCATTCCAGCCGGAATACTGATCTGCCCATGCCGGTTGATTTTCGTTAATTCCATATTAATTTAATAATATATTAATTTCATAATAAAACAAGGGCGTTCTTAACTGCTTGTTATTTTTAGTCTTATTTCTGAATTAACTGATCAAGTTCCTGCTTGAGTCGAGGCAGGATTTCTTCATACGAAAACGTCCCAATCTGTTCTTCCTTCTTTTTCAAATTCACAAAATTCGGGGCGCACCAGAGGCCTAAGTCAGCATCATCGGTTTCACCGGGGCCATTCACGCGGCACCCCATGACGGCGATCGTGACCGCATGCTCTTTCGCATACCGGCTCATCTCCTTCACGGCGATGGCGAGCTCGACAAACTTTTCGTTCTCCACACGTGAACAGGAAGGACACGAGATGATGTTCAATTTTTTCTCACCAAAATCCGGGACGGAACGAAACCGTCCCTCTGCGATATCGCGAAGGATCTCTCGCGCCACATGGATCTCGTCCCCCTTTTGATCGAACGGAACCGTCAGCGAGACACGGACCGTATCGCCAATCCCCTGAGAGATCAGTCGCTCAAAGGCGATCCGCGTCTTGATGACCCCTTCGGGAGGAAGCCCTGCCTCGGTCACACCCAGGTGAAGCGGCACATCCGGCCGCATCTCATGAAAGCGGCGATTCGTCTCTACCACCTTCATCGGATCTGAATCTTTCAAGGAAACCAGATAATTTTTAAAACCCAAATCATCCAGAAATTGACAATGCTCAACCGCAGAGGAAACAAGCGCCTCTGTTTCGTTGTCGGGATATCGTTCTTTCCAGACCGGATCGACAGAGCCACAATTCACACCGATACGAATCGCACACCGGTTCTTTGAGGCCTGCTCGGCTAACCAGGCGACCTTGTCCCGACTCGTCTTCTGTTTTTCATGATGGTGGAGATGGCCTGGATTGTAACGGATCTTCTGCACACAAGGAGCGATCTTTTCAGCCAACCGATAATTTTCCTGCAAATCGACCGAAAGCGGAACATCCGTCTCCTGAGAGAGTTCCCTCAAAACCTCCGCATCTTTTTCACTATCAATCGCGACACGAATTAGGTCGGCTCCAGCTTTTTCAAGAAGACGAATTTGACGGAGCGTCGCTTCACGATCCTGTGTGCGCGTCGCACACATGCTCTGAACGGCAATCCGGTTTTGTCCACCGAGCCTCAACTTGCCAATCAGGATTTCACGGCTTGTTCGCATAAATCTTATCGGGGGAAAAGCGTACAGCCACCGCTCGAGTTTGAGGATCCTCCACTATCAACAGTGGAAGTGGTCGAGCAACTATCCGAGACACTCTTCGCCTCAATCGCCAAAACAGCCTCCTCAAAAAGCGAGTCATCAGACCCATCCTCCTCCGAAATGTCAAGGGGGGAGAGGATCAGGCTATTGACGTTCCCAGTCGTCCCGGAGAGGGTAAAATCAACACCGCTGGCCTCAGTCCCTGCCGTACTTGTGATTGAACTCGACCGCGTTTGCGTGGTGAAACCCGGTTGAAAACCGGTCCCTTCGCACGGGGGAATTCCGGATGCCGATTTGATGTCTTTGTTAATTTTCTCGACGGTCACGAGATAAGAGGCCGCCGGATCAAGGCCATGGATCTCATAATTTCCATCACAGGATTTGTCAAAATCTCCGTCAGCACACATCTGACCGGAGACAAAAGAGACCGCATCGACTCTTGACTTGGAGGTGTCCGCATTTCGGGCAATCACATTCGCACAGGCAAATTCTGTCGTCCCATTGGTGTCATGAATCGTCCCGGATATGGTAAAGGTGGATGAGGAAAAATTACTCGCCGGATAGAGAAACGCAAGACCGACCTTGTCATCTTTCTCAGGCGTTTTGAAGTTGGCACCGTTTCCCGGCGTAAAAAAGGGATGCATCGTCGTGATCTTGTCGTCGTTCGAGGTATCAGTGTCATCGGCCTCATCTAGATTGACCTGGGCATGATTGAGCCCGAGGAAATGCCCGATCTCATGCACAATGAATGAGGTAAAATCATCATCCGAAAAACTTAAGCCTCCACAATCTGACAGGGCAACCCCCGAAAGACAGGCGGCATTAAACACAGCCTCCCCCTTCACCGCCTTGCCGGTGTCCTTATCGTGACTGATCACCGCCGCAAAACCCAGGGTCGTGTACCGATTTGAGGTCCCAAAAAACTTCGCGACAACAGCCCCATCGTCGTCGATCACAATCGGATTCTTTCCGTCGGTCAGAGGACCATTTGGACAGGCCGAACCATCATAAAGATAACAACAAACATTATCCGCATCGACAGCCACCCCCAAATCCTGTTTGGAGTAGGTAAGGCTCGCTTCACTCACATCAGACCACATCTTGAGCCCCGCATCGAGAAGGGCGCTCACATCCTTGTCCCTGACACTCAGATCAGACTCAATATCCAGACGAACCGGCAGCTCCCATTTCACGATCTTCCCTGTGGCGCTCACGGAACGAGGTCCATAGGCGTGAACCCCCACGGGGCAAAAAAAGATCAGAAAGAAAAGAAGAAGCTTTTGATAACTCATGTTAATCGGTAACCAGTTTTTTAACGAGCGAAACAAAATCCTGAAGGGACGGGGTCGAAGAGGCAGACTCCATCATCTTTCTCTCACGAGTCGAGAGGGTCAGCGCCTTGACTCGCGGGCTTTTCGAAAGCCCCAGAAAGAGTCCCTTATTTCCCAAACCATTGACGACCCTCTTTTCCCCTTTCGCATTCGTGACAATTTGAAACTTGCCCTGAAGAAGTCCGACCGGTGCTGTCAGGCCAATATCGCTCTCTCCGCTCAAGAAGATGACATTCTCCTCTCCCACTTCGTAATTTGGAAGATCACTAAACGCGGTCGTTGTCGTGAAATCTCCCCTCTCTCCCCCCTCCCCTAACCGAATCTGCTTGAAGGTAATCCTCTCTTCAGGGGCCCCTTTGAGTGTTTCCGTAACCTCGTAGGTCACGTATTGAACGAGCCGCCCTCCCTTGTCCTTGGCCGGTTTTACCTCGAGACAGCGCCCGACAAAGATCCGATCCGAGAGAGAGGTCAGTTGTTCGAGATTCAATCTCAAAACCAGAAAAGAATGGGAAGAAAAGGGGAAAATCAGGAAAAGGGCAACAATGAGGAAGAGTTTTCTAAACGACATAGTTTGGGGAAGATAACACAAATGGAATTTCATTTCACTTGTAGATTTTAAAAAGTCTGTGGAAGGCGACATTTTTGTAGTGCACCTCCTCGAACTTCTCCAGATCGACCCTTTTTGGAAAGAAGAGATTAAAAGTCGCCGTGTAGTTAATCGGGACAGACTCCGGATAGTCGACAAGTTGTTGAACTTCTTCAGGAAGCTTTTTCCAACGTTTGGCATCCTTTTTTCTTAAGCTATTGATAGCCTTATGCCTTTTCCCGCTTTTATCGATCAAAACCCATTGATCCTTTTCATTGTTCATCTGGATCACGGTAAGCGACGTATTGCGTATCGCAACGGTCAGGAGTTTATAACTGGGGACCAATGAATCGAGCTTTTTATCATAATGGGCATCGATCGAAAACCCATGCCCCAGGATGAAATTCCCGGCGCGACTTTCAATCGTCTCCAGTTTCTTTCCGGCACAGCCCACAATTAACAGTGGAAAACAGACAAGAAAAAGGAGTGGCTGAAGCAAGCAACGAAGCAGATGGGCCATTATCAACATCCTGCACCTCCAATTTTGTCAACAAAGTGACACGCCGCCCAATGAGAGGGCCGCCATTCCTTAAGCTCCGGCTCTTCCCTCCGACATCGATCCTCCGCATAAGGACATCGTGGATGAAAGGCGCATCCTGTTGGCGGATTGATCGGAGAGGGAACCTCTCCTGAGAGAAAGATTTTTTTCCTTCTCGATTTTGGATCCAAGACAGGCACCGCCTCAACAAGGGCCTGCGTATAAGGATGCAGAGGTGTCTCAAACCCGCTTTTGGGTGCCATTTCCACAATCTTTCCCAAGTACATTACCGCCATACGATCGCTCATATATTTGACCATTCTCAAGTCATGCGCAATAAAAAGATAGCTCATCTTGAATTTCTTCTGGAGGTCCCGCAAGAGATCGAGGATCTGGGCAGCAATGGAAATATCGAGAGAAGAGACAGGCTCATCGGCGACAATCAAATCCGGCAAAAGGGCGATCGCCCTCGCGATACCGACCCGCTGTCTTTGCCCCCCTGAAAACTCATGGGGATACCGATGATAGGCCTCGGGAGAGAGACCGACGCTTTTCAAAAGCTCTGAGACCTTCTCCTGCTTCTCTTTTCTTTTGATCTTACGGTGAATCAGCAGAGGCTCCGCAATAATTTCTCCGACCGACATCCGTGGATTCAACGAAGAATAGGGGTCCTGAAAGATCATCTGAATCCGCTGACGAAACGACTTCAACGCGCCCCCTCGGCAACGGGTCACCTCTGTCTCTTCAAACAAGACCCTCCCCTCATCAGGCTCTATCAGTCGTACCAATATTCGTCCTAACGTCGTCTTGCCGCAACCCGACTCTCCCACAAGCCCAAGCGTTTCTCCTTTTTTAACGTAGAGATTCACGCCCCGTACCGCCTGAACGAAGTCTCGGGAACGTCCCAAAAAGCCTTTCCGAATCGGAAATCGCTTGATCAGATTTTCAGCAGCGATCAAATCGGTCATAGATCTCCATGAGATGTTTGGTGTAGGGGTGTTCCGGTTTTCCGACAATCCTCTCTGTCTTTCCGGATTCAACAACAACCCCTTCCTTCATCACGACAACCTGATCCACTGATTCAGCAACAATCCCCAGATCATGAGTAATCAAAATAAGCGCCATCCCGAGGGAGGATTGAAGCTCATTCAGGAGCTCCAAGACCTGCGCCTGGACCGTCACATCCAGGGCGGTCGTTGGCTCATCGGCAATCAAAAGACGAGGTCGACAGGAAAGCGCCATCGCAATCATCGCCCGCTGTTTCATCCCGCCGGAAAGCTCATGCGGATAACTCTTCGCAACCCGTTTCGGATCGGCGATTTTCACGAGATCGAGAGACTCCACAACCTTTTCCCCCCTCTTTTGCCTGGAAAGCTCCGGTTGATGGAGTTGAAGCACCTCCTCAATCTGATTCCCAATCGTAAAAACAGGATTCAGCGAGGTGCTTGGTTCCTGAAAGACCATTGCGATCTTTCCTCCCCTGACCTCTCGTATCCCCTCCTCGCTCATTGTCAAAAGGTCCCGCCCCTCAAAAACGATTTTGCCACCGACAATTTTTCCCGGTGACGAAACAAGCCTCAAGATTGAGAGGGCTGTGACTGATTTCCCGGAACCCGACTCCCCCACAATCCCCAATCGTCCCCCCTCTTCCAGAGAAAAGGAAACCCCATCGACCGCCTTCATGATGCCTTGAGAGGTAAAGAAATGGGTTTTCAGATTTTCGACTGATAATAACATTACACCTTCATCCTCGGATCAATCGCATCACGCAACCCCTCTCCCACCAAATTATACGCCGTGATCGTCAAAAAAATGGCGAGCCCTGGGAATAAGGCCAACCACCAGGCAATGTCCATAAAATCCCGAGATTGTGAAAGCGCCTCCCCCCACGAGGGGGTTGGAGGCTGGACACCAAATCCCAAAAAAGAGAGTCCCGACTCGACCAAAATAGCGGATGCCACCCCAAAGGTCGCTGAAACGAGGACGGGGGCGAGGCTGTTCGGCAAAATGTGCCGGAAAATTAGCCGCGGGACAGAGGCCCCGATCACCCGACCGGAAGTCACAAAATCCTGGGATCGTAACTTGAGAAACTCCCCGCGAACCAATCGGGCAATGCCAGGCCAACTCGTGAGACCGATCACAACCATAATATTGTAAAGCGAAGGTCCGACAAAGGCCAAAACCGCCAGGATCAGGAAAAACGTCGGGAAACAGATCATGATCTCGATCGCGCGAGAGATGATGGAATCAATCAAGCCCCCGTAGTATCCAGCAATCGCCCCAAGGATGATCCCTATGGAGACATACAGGACAACCGCGATCAATCCGACCGAAAGAGAGATTCTTGAGCCAAAAATCAAACGTGAAAGCAGATCCCTCCCCTCCTCATCGGTCCCAAAAGGATGGTCCCAGGAGGGGGGAAGCAATATCGCATCGAGATCGTAAGCGGTCGGTGAATAAGGGGAGATCCAAGGGGCTAATAAGGCAACGCCAAAGAGAAACAGGACGAAAAAAAGGCCGAACATCGCCAAGCGGTTCAGATGAAATTGTCTCCAGACGAGATGCCAGTAGGATTCCCTCATCGTATCCCCTCGAAGCTGATGCGTGGATCGACCATCACATACAAGAGATCCGAGATCAGCATCCCGACCAGCGTCAGCACAGCCTCGATCGTCGCTATCGCCATCACGGTCGGATAGTCGCGTGACAAGACCGCCTCAAACCCGAGTCTCCCCATGCCGGGGATCGAAAAAATCTGTTCGACAATGACACTCCCGCCAATCATCGCCGGCAAAAGTGTTCCCATCAACGTTATCAGAGGGATTAATGAATTTCTTAAGGCATGTTTATAAAGAACAACCTTTTCAGAGAGCCCCTTGGCCCGTGCCGTCCGGATAAAGTCCTGGCGAATCACCTCAAGCAATTGGGCCCGCGACAGTCTCGAGAGAAAGGCAAACCCCCCATAGGTCAGCACCGTCACCGGAAGAATAAGGTGCCAGAGAAGGTTTCCCATCTTTCCCCAGAAAGGGAGTTCTCCAAATCCCGCGGAAATAATCCCGACGATCGGGAAAATATTCAGATGTTCCCCTCCCCCCAAATAAATAATGAGCAACATCGCAACCCAGAAGGAAGGGAGGGAGTAAAGAAAAAAGAGGGTGAGGGTCAGGAATCGATCGACCCAACTTTTTCTGGCAACAGCAGAGAAGACCCCAATCGGGATCGAGATCAGATAGATCAGAAAAATGGAGATGATGTTCAAAAGAAGCGTCACGGGGAGTGCCTCGGAGATTTTTTTGAGGACAGGACGATGATCTTTGTAGGAGGTACCAAAATCGAGGGTGACCAATCGCTTGAGCCAAAGAAGGTATTGAATATGAAGTGGCCGATCGAGCCCATAAAGTTTTTTGGTCTGCTCAATAACCTCTGGCGAGACCGATTCGGCTCGAACGCCCCCCCCCAGTTGCTGAATCTTGAGTGAGATCGGGTTCCCAGGAGCCAACTGAATCATCAAAAAAGTCATCAGTGTGATCCCGATAAAGGTCGGGAGAATCAAAAAAAGTCGTTTAATAATATAGGATGTCATTGAGGCATCATCTCCCTAACAACCTTCCACTCGAGAGGATCCATCCCACCGGGATAAACTTTCACATTCTCAAACCGTCGATGGAGGGCGACAAGATTCGGCATCGTGTAGAGAAAGGTATACGGTTGGGCCTCATAGATGATCTGATGAAGGCGTCGATAAGAAAGAGCCCTCTTCTCACGATCAAACTCCCCTCTCCCCTCTTCAATGATCCGATCGGCCTCCGGATCTGAAAATCCGGCAATGTTCGATCCTTTTTCTGTTTGAGACGAATGCCAGAGCTGATACGGATCCTGTTCCAGACTGAGACTCCAGCCGAGGATCACCACATCGAAATTCCGTTCAGAGAGGTATTGGGTAAAAAGGGCCCACTCCAGTTTTCGGATCGTCATTTCAATACCGACCTCCTTCAGATCCTCCTTTAGAATATCAGCAAGCCTTTCTGAAAAACGGGCCCCCGATGGAAGAAGAAATTCGAAGTGAAATGAGAGACCGTTTTGATCCAGCACCCCGTCTCCATCATGATCTTCCCAACCTGCCTCTTTCAAAAGACGCCTCGCCTCTTCCTTATTATACGGAAGAGGTTTGATCTCGGGATTATGATCCTTCGAAAGAAAATAAAACGGCCCCGTCACTTCTGTCCCCAGTCCAAAATTAAGTTTTTGGAGAATCTGCCCGCGATTGACGAGCATTGTCATCGCGCGTCGAACACGAACATCAGAAAAAAAGGGACGTCTCATATTCCACCCGATATAACTGTAGGAGGGGGTATAAAATTGGTACTTCTGAAACCTCTCCAGGAAATTTTTAGAACCTGTCTGGCGCACCCATTGAATCGGTCTCAACCCTGAAAAGTCGAGCCCCCCTTTCTTCAACACCTGCAGCGCCACGGTATCATCTGTGATAAATTCGAACCGGATCCTTTTGATCTCCGGCTTTTTCCCCCAATAATCTTCATTCCTTTCGATAATAATCTGCTTACCGGTCTCCCATTTGACAAACCGGTACGGGCCTATGCCGACGGGTGCCCTATTCAAGGGATGACTGTTAAAATCGTCACCTGACTCGTATAAATGTTTCGGCACCAGCGGAATCCCTCCGCAGAAGGTAAGTGCCATGAAGTAAGGTCGCTTCATGGTAAACCTCACGGTACGCTCATCAACTTTCTCTACCTTCTCAATATCCTGGTAATAGACGCGCAGGTGAGGCGTATCGACCTTCGGATCCATGACCCGATCAAAAGAATAGAGAATATCGTCGACCGTAAAGGGATGCCCGTCATGCCACCGAATCCCTTCTCTCAAGGTAAACGTGAGCCGTTTCCGATCTGCCGAGATCTCCCAAGCGGTCGCCATCTTCGGCTTCCAATCGAGCGTTTCATTGTCTCGCTCAATCAGGGAATCAAAGACAAAACCATCAATGCGAGAGGTATAAACATCGGTCCCTGTAATTGGATTCAAGGTGTCCGGCTCAGCCCCTAATTGCCAAACCAGTGTCTCAGGATCCTTCGGAACCTGATACGAACACCCAACAAAAAGAAAAAGGAATACTAAAATCCTAATCATCGTAGATACGATCGGCTCCCTCGGGAATTTCAATTTCAAACAGATCGCGAGGCAAGGAAGGATTCAATTCAACCTCTTCGAAGGCAATTTCAATCCGTTTCCCTCGAAACCGTCCTCGAATCCGATAAGGAAAAAGGGAATCTTCAGAATAGTCATCATATTCGATCGAATAGAGCGCCTCTCCACCGATATCGAGGGCACGGTATTTGACAGGAAGATATTCGGTCCCCATTTTCCGGACGGTTATCTCGCTCCTCTCCCCCCTCAAAATAAAATAATCCCTCTTCCGCAGAGGAAAGAGTTCATAATTTTCCTCTTCCTCAATCGGAGGAGAGCCAAGCAGGAAACTGACCACTTCACGAGGGGTCAGCTTGATAGAAAGATATCTCCCCACCTGTTCGGACGTCCCCACACCCCGGAAATAACGATTTTCCTCATACCAGATCACGGTAAAAAGACCGGAGAGGGAAACAGCCTGCTGGAGGTAATAACCAAAATCAGAAACAACGTCGAAACGAAAATCGAGCGGGCGTTTGACCAGAAGGAGGATCTCTGCTTGCTTCTGACCGCTCCACCGAAAAGAGGCGCTCCCTCTCAAACTTTTTCCTATTTTCTCACGATCTTGAAGGGACCGAACCACCTGCCCTTTGAGACTCGAAAGAGAAATCTGGGAATACTTCGGCCCTGTGGCGCAGGACGAGAAAAGGACAAAGACAAGGATAATCTTAACGACTGTTAGAAAAGGTTCCTTTAAGCTTTTCAATCTTCCCCTTCACCCTCTCAATATCTTTCTGTGTTCCTGTAGATTCATTAACCTTCTCTTCCAAAATCTCAAGAGATTCTTCAAAATACTGAAGCGCCTTTTCCCGATCTTGCTTTGCCCAAAAAATATCACCCAGATGCTCCGTAATGGTCGGTTCCTTCGGAGAAAGGTCATACGCCTTCCGGATATAAAGGTACGCCTGATCCAGATCCCCCTTGCGATAATAGACCCAACCCAGACTATCAGTGATAAATCCATCATCCGGTTTGAGGAGCAGGGCTTTTTGAATCAAAATCAGCGCCTCATCGAGTTTATCTCTCAGATCCTGATCCGCATAGATATAGCCGATATAATTCATCGCATTCGCATTATTCGGATTCAGTTTCAGCACCTGCCGCATCGCCTTGATCCCTTCCTGATATTTTCCGGCACGGTCGTAAAGAAGTCCTAAACTATAATGGATCGATTCCTTGTTCTCGACACGACGAAGTCCTTCCTTCAGGATAGCGACCGCCTCTTTGAATCGGTTTTGACGACCATAAATCTCTGCAAGATATTCATAAAATGCCGACTCCTCTGGTTTCAAAGGGATCGCTTCTTTGAGAAGCTGAATCGCCTCAGGATCCTTTTTCGCCCGCTGGAGCAGGTAAGCCATATGAATCCTGGAATCCTTAAAAAACGAAGAGGCAGGTGTTATCTTCGAAAATTCAGCCATCGCCGCTTCATCCTGTTTTACATTCTCCAAAATGACGCCGAGATAGTAGATCACACGATCCAGATTGGGATTTAAGACAAGGACCTCCCGAAAAGTCTTGATCGCCTCTTCATATTTCTTCGCTTCGTAATAAATAAGGGCGATCTTCAGGGCGACATTCAGATCGGTCGGCGCTGCCTCCCGGATCGTCTTGAAGATCTGAAAGGCCTCTTTTTCCCGATCCGATTCCAGATAAACAGCCGCAAGGCTGGAAAGGGCTCGGATATCATTCGGGGACTGGCGAAGAATCCTTCGATAGGTTGCGATCGCCTTCTTCGAATCCTTCAGACGGTTTTGATAGAGAGAGGCGAGATAATAGAGAGGCTCGAGCTCTTCGGGATGCTCACGACTCCAGGCATCGAGAAGCGCAATCGCCGCCGTGTTATTTTTTTGACTGAGATAAACACCAACCAGGAGTTGAAGAATCTCCTCATAGTCGGGACGGAGTTTGTACGCCTTTTCATAAATCACTTCCGCTTCGGAAATCTTTCCCAACCCCTGTTCAATCTGCCCGAACAATACCAGCGTATCGACATCGTCTGGTTTTAGCTCCAGCGCCTTTTGGATATCAGCCTTGGCCCCCTCCAGATCATTCAGGGCCGCCTTCAAGAGGGCGCGCTTTGTCCAGAGGTGGGGGCTCTCTGTTTGCTTTTCGAGGATCCGGTTCAGCCGTGAAAGCGCCTCGTCCGGGTGGGATTGATAGAGTTCCATTTGAAAAACAAGATAGTCAAAGGCGAGCTGCTGTTCTACCGGTCTCTCCGGGGGACGCACCGCTATCCGGTTCGCGGCACAACCTGAAAAAATAAAAAATAAAATAAACCAGATCACGGAAGTATCGTATCTCAAATGCGTCATTTATTCAACCAAAGGAAGATCTCACGATTCCCCTTCGGACCGGGTAGTGATGAATCAACCCTCCCCCGCACGGTCATCCCCAAACCTTTTGCATGATCCATAACCCTTTGGACCGCCTTTTCACGCAACGCCTCATCACGAACCACCCCCTTCTTCACTTCTTTTGGACTCAGTTCAAATTGCGGTTTTACAAGCGCCAGAAGATGCCCCCCCTCCTTTAGGAGGGTGCAAACTTTCTCCAAAACCTTCGTCAGTGAAATAAAGGAAAGATCCAGCACCGCAAGATCGATCTTTTCATGAAGCGCCGTGAGATGCCTCAAGTTCGTCTTCTCCAAGACGACAACCCTTGGATCCTCTCGGAGCTTGGGATGCAACTGTCCATGACCGACATCGACGGCGTAAATCTTTTTCGTCCCGCGTTGCAGGAGACAATCAGTAAAGCCACCCGTCGAGGCCCCCGAGTCGAGACAGACAAATCCGTTGGGGTTTATCTGAAAATGGTCAAGGGCTGAATTGAGTTTTAATCCCCCCCGGCTCACGAACTGTTCTCCTTCCTCAAAAGTGAGGGGGACCGCTGGGTCCAGAAGTTGACCTGCCTTTTCAACCCTCCCAGAAGAGGTCCAGACGCGCCCGGCAAGGATCAGGGCGGCTGCCTGGTGACGTGATTCCGCCAATCCATGCTCCACAAGCAAGAGATCCGCCCGAACTTTTTTAATTCCTGACATTCTCGTTGACATTTTGGACGATATTGGGAATGTTTTTCGATCTCTTAAAGTCAAATGTCAACAATGGAAGGATTTGTGAAAAAATGAAGATGCAAGCAGCCCTCTGGTATGGGCCAGAAGACGTCAAAGTCGAAGAAGTCAATATCCCGGAAATTGGACCTGATGAAGTTTTGGTAAAAGTTGGTGTCGCCCTGACATGTGGGACGGACTTCAAGCTCTTCCGCACAGGCCATGCCGTTCTTGTCAAAAACCTCCCTTCTCCCTTCGGTCATGAGCTTGCCGGGACGGTTGCGGAGATCGGATCGAAGGTTAAAAATTTCCAGGTAGGGGATCGGGTTGTTGCTGCTAATTCGGCCCCCTGTGGCAACTGCTTCTTCTGTCACCGAGGGCAACTCAACCTGTGCGAAAATCTTGAGTTCCTGAACGGTGCCTATGCGGAATATATCCGGATCCCCGCACGCATTGTTGAGAAAAACCTCCACAAGATTCCTGAAGGGGTTCCGTTTCGTGAGGCGGCCCTGACAGAACCCCTCGCCTGCGCCCTTCAATGCATCGAGAGGATCTCTCCGAGGTCAGGAGAGACCCTTTGTATTATTGGTGCCGGTCCCTGTGGACTTTTGTTTGTCCAATTAGGAAAACTCTATGGGGCGAATGTTACCGTTCTCGGACGCGGAGAGGAAAAACTCGCCGTCGCAAGGCGTCTCGGTGCCGATCATATCTTCAGTGTCAACTATGAAGGGTTCCTCGAAAAGGTCAAAGGATCGACCCCTGAAAATCATGGGGCCGATATCGTCGTCGAAGCGGCTGGACGCCCCGAAACGTGGGAGTTGGCGACGCGTCTTGTCCGCAAAGGCGGCCGGGTCTGGTTTTATGGAGGATGTGCGAAGGGAACTCAGGTCACGCTCGATACCCATCGGCTTCATTACGATGAAATCTCTCTTGCCGGGATCTTTCATCACACACCGGCACATTTTGCGAGGTCCCTCTCTCTGATTGCAACCAAGAAAATTGATGTCTCGCCGTTAATCGCCGGTGAAAGAAGGCTGGCCGACCTGAATCAGGTCTTTCAAAAAGGTGTTTCCGAAAATCCTCTAAAGATTGCGATTATTCCTTAAAATTGCCTTGAAATAATATAGCGTGCAATCTCCCGGAGCGGCTCTGCCTGTCCATTAAAAATCTGAAGCGCGCTGATCGCCTTATCTGTCGATTCCTGCGCAAGCCGTTTGGATTTCTCAAGACCCAGCAGAGAGGGATATGTCGATTTCGCATGCGCTGCATCACTCTGCGCTGTCTTACCCAAAACCTTCGACTCTCCTTCGACGTCCAAAATGTCATCGGCAATCTGAAAGGCAAGCCCGATGGCGAACCCGTAGTTTCGAATCGCCATAAGCTGTTTCTCAGCAGCCTCCGCTAATATCGCCCCGGAAACAACCGCCGCACAAATCAGGCGACCTGTCTTCATCCGATGGAGTCTTTCGAGCTCCTCAGGCGAGATCCGTCTCCCTTCGGCATTCAGGTCGAGTGCCTGTCCACCTGCCATCCCCTCAACCCCTGCGGAAGAGGCAATCTCTCGGATCACATCGAGTATCCTTTGAGGCTTTTGGGTCTTCAACGACGAAATAAGATTAAAGGCCTCCGTCAGAAGAGAATCGCCCGCCAGAATTGCCATCGCCTCCCCATAGACCTTGTGATTGGTCAGTCGTCCCCGACGCAGGTCATCATTGTCCATCGCCGGGAGGTCATCATGGATCAGCGAATAGGTATGGATCATCTCCAGGGCAGCCCCGACCGGCAGGGTCAGCTCTTCAATTTCATTTCCTGCCCCACACGCCTCGGAAGCGGCCATCAAAAGAATCGGACGGATCCTCTTTCCACCCGCGAGAAGGCTATAGCGAATCGCCTCCTTGAGCCGGTCGGACGAACCTTCTTCCCGAACAACCGATTCCAGAAAACGGTCTGTTTTCTGCCTCTTCTCTTCCAGGTAAAGAGCGATCTTCATTCCCCTTCCTCTAATTCAATTTTTTGCCTCTTCCCATCCTTCATCAAGACCTCGATCTTTTTCTTCGCCTCATTCAGGCGCTCCTCACAGCCCTTCGACAGCTTCATCCCCTCTTCAAATTGCTTCAGTGATTCCTCCAGAGAGAGCTCGCCGGATTCAAGACGCTCGACAATTTTTTCAAGTTTTTCGAGAGAGATTTCAAATTTTTCAGCTTTTGGCATCGGAAGCGGTTCTATAGGAGATCTCTTTTTTTGACAAGGGTCTCCAAGCTGCCACGGGCCAGCTGGATTTTCACTCGATCATCAATATCAACATCCCGTGAGTCTCGAAGCGCCTTTCCTTTAGGACCGATCGCAATCGCATACCCCCTCTCGAGAACCGCAAGGGGACCCAATGATTTTAAATGCGCTTGAAGCCTTTGCACTGTCTCCCGATAAACCTCCATGCGACCCTCAAAGACAAGCCGAATCCTCTCCTGGTAGGAATCAACCCTCAGAAGCAGTTCTTCGAGCCTCCGTCTCGGATCCCGTAGAAACCCGATCCATTGTTTGAGCTTCAAGCGCTTCTCCTCCAGGACTGCTTGAATCCCCCTCTTCAGTCGGGTCTGGAGCTGAAGAATCGTTTGTTGAAGTTCCTCTTTGACAGGAACCGCCAACTCAGCCGCCGCGGAAGGAGTCGGCGCGCGAAGATCGGCAACAAAATCGGCGATCGTAAAATCGGTCTCATGACCGACGGCCGAAATGACCGGCAGGCGCGAATGATAGATCGCCCTCGCCACGATCTCTTCGTTGAAGGCCCAAAGATCCTCGAGCGATCCACCCCCTCGTCCGATAATAATCAGATCGAGCTCTTCCTGATTGAGCGCCTCTATCCCCGCAGCAATTTCGGCTGCCGCTTCACGTCCCTGCACAGCCACCGGTGCGATAAGAATTTCCAGCGTCGGATAACGACGCGTCAGGATCTGGAGCATATCGCGAATCGCAGCCCCTGTCGGTGAGGTCACGATCCCTATTTTTTGTGGAAGAAATGGAAGGGGCCTCTTGCGAGCGGGATCAAATAAACCCTCCGCTTCCAATTTCTTCTTGAGTTGCTCAAAGGCAAGCTGGAGAGCCCCCCACCCTTTCGGCTCCAGATGATCGACGATGATCTGATACTCACCACGAAGCTCGTACACCGAAAGGTGACCGTAGGCGAGGACTGACAAGCCATCCTGCAATGAAAAACGAAGGGCACCACTGTTCCCACGAAAGAGGACCGCTCGAATCTGGGATCTCTCATCCTTCAATGTAAAATAAGAATGCCCCGCCTGGGACTGCTTGAAATTGGAGACCTCGCCTTCGATCCAGACCTCAGGCCATTCGGATTCCAGTCGATCCTTGATCGCCTTTGTCAGTTCCGAAACGGTGTAGATTTTCACGCACGATGGACTAAACGAAGATGACTCTTAGGAAAAGAAGAATCGTATTCCAAAACATTCATGATCGTCGCATCATCCGAGGTTGGCTTGGTAATCTTCTCGTAATCGAGGTCCGCCAATTCTCGTGTCATCTTGATTCCATAAGAGCCGAGAATCGTCGAAACCTCTTTCCAGTTCTGTTCGATCGCCTCACGGACCGATGCAAACCCAAGCGCCGCCGCATGCGCGCGATTCCAGAAGGAGAATGGATTCATCTCAAAAAATGTCTGATCGTCTTCTTTCGGTTCGATCAGGATGATATCCCCCTTGAAATTTGGATCAGCTTTCATGTGATCGATAAAATACCGGATACGCGTATGAAAGACGGTTCTGAAGACCTGATTGAAGATCATCATCACACCATAGGAAGAAATTCTTCGATTCTTCGTCACATATTTGTCCTCTTCACGCAGATACTCCAGGACAACGTTATTCGAATAAGGACCAAAAGGATTGTAGCAAATCACCAGTTCGGCCCCCTTTCGGACCGCCACATCCATGTTCGTTGTGCGACGAACCCCTCCATCAATATAATCAACCCCCTTGACCCGTGCCGGTTTGTAAAAGAAAGGGAGCGCCGTCGAGGCCTGCACCGCCTCGGAAATTGTGACATCATGTTTTTCGTCCGGCCCAAAGATCACCCGTTCCCCACTGTCGAGATCCATCGCCGTGATATAAAGCGAATTCCCTCTTTTCTTCTTCAGCGCAAGAAAGCTGTTTGGAAGCCGATTTCTCTTCATATTGGTCCGGAGATACTTTTCCATCTTGTGATTATCAAAAATCCCTGACGGAAAGGCCTCCGAAAAAGAGGGAAGCGTCCGTTCCGAATAGACGATCTTCGCCAGGGGTCGAAGCGCCCCTTCAAAATTAGAATAATTCGGTTCATGAATAAACTTCGTAACCCCCTCGCGTAGATGACCCCACATCTTTGGAAGGGAAACGAGCGAGTCATAGAAGATCCCGGGAATATAGGTCGCACGCCGGTAGAGAAACGAAAGAGGCCTCTCAATAAACTCCCAAAGATTCGGCCAGTAGAGATGAAACGGTGAAATTTGCGAAAATGTTTCGGAAGACCCATCAAGACTTTTCAAAAGTTCCTCAGGGCTAATCCCCCCTGCCAGTGGGGTTGCCAGCATCGAACCGGCGGAAACACCGACATAAATATCAAAGTCCGTGACTTTTTTATTGATCAAGAAATCGTTAAAGGCCTTGAGTCCCCCTACCTTGAATGTGGCGCCTGTAACCGCCCCTCCCGCGAGGACAAGGGCTGTCTTTGAATGGAGTTTTTTACGGCTAAGATCGCTCTTCTGGACTATGGTTATGCCCATTAGATGAGAAAATCTTATCACAACGCACCGCGTTGCCAAGTGTTATTTCACTGACCTCAATCGCGCTAACGCCTCCTCCGCCAGTTTCTTCCAATGAGTCGTCGCGGTCTTGTCCAAATCGAGATAGAGTTGCAAAAGCCGCCTCGCCTCTTTTGGATTCTTCCCTTCATACGCCTCGATAAGCCCCAAAAAGAGCCATCCCTTCGTCAGACTCGAATCGATCGCGAGAATCCTTTTAAACTCCTCACGGGCCCTTTGGTAATCTCTCATCTTAAAATAGGTCTGTCCTTGAAGCATCCGGACCACGATGTTGTCCGGATAGGAAGAGAGCATCTTTTTGGTTACAACAAGCGCCTTGGGATAATCTTTTTCCACATAATCAATAAAACCGAGCGAAATTTCCGCCAAGGGACCAACGACCTGCCCCAATTCTCCTGCCATTCGAATCTGTCTCTTCCCCAAATTTCTTCGGTCCGCCACGAAGGGCAATAACTTCAATCGTCGGGTAAAGTGGCTCATCCAATAATGATAAAAACCGATCCCGAGGAGGGCATCGGTCAAGGTGGTATCCCGCTGATAGGCGATCTTCATCGCCCTAAGCGCCGTCTGTCCATCCCAAAGAGACGCCAACCATTTCCCATGATGGGCCTTGTAAAAACCGGAGACACCCAAAATCCCCCCCGCTACGAGGAGGTCCCATCCACTCGATTTTGGATCCTTATAGACATCAAGCGCTTTCTTCCGACCCCCTTCAGCAAGCACCAGATATTCAGAATCAAAGCGATAATCATAGTTCTCGAGATTCCGAATCTGGGTGTAGGCCATGATCCCAAAATAGCCGAGGAGTCGTGTCTCTTCTTTCTCGAGCAGTTTGTAGATAAATTTTCGGGCCTCAGGATAGTTTCTCTTCAGGAGAATCTCGGTTCCGTTGCGTGTCAGCTCTATCTGTTCCTTGACCGGGGTATTGGCAGCAACACTCGTGGAGAAAAAAATGAAAAAAGCTATGACACATCTTGTCAAAGTCATTTTAAAAGGATATAATCTCTTTTAAGTTGCATCAACTAACTCCTGAAGGGGGCATCGGGGTTGGAAAAAAATAACCTGCGTATCCTTTTGATCGATCCAGAACCATCGGATCAAAACACGATTAAAAAAACACTCGATCAGTGCGGGCTTCCTATCGATCTCGAAATTTCTAACTCAACCGATCTGGCCCTCGAGTCTCTGCAAAAACCCGAAGTCGATCTGGTCTTTTCGGATCATCTCCCCCCGCAGGTCAGCGCGATCCGGCTCTTGCAAACATTACGTGAGCGGGAGATCTGTCTTCCTGTCGTCCTCTTGACACGTGAAAGTCATCTCCCTGTTATCAGGGAAACCTTCAAGCTTGGGGCGAGTGATTATCTCTTAAAAGAAGAACTTCAAACAATCTCGCTTGCAGATGTCATTAGCTCGACGCTTGAGAGAAACAGGAACCGTAACGAATCCCATCGGACATGGCAGCAACTGAAAGAAAAGGCGAACCGTGACAGCTTGACCGGTCTTTATAACCGCCATTTTCTTGTTGAGGCGCTCGAAAGAGAATTCCTGAGGACACGGCGTTACGGTCGGCCACTTTCGCTGATGATCATCGATCTCGATGGTTTTAAGGCGATCAACGACAACTGCGGCCACCAAAAAGGAGACCAGATCCTCTCCAATATCGGCTACCTGCTCGGACAATCGGTGAGGCATATCGATATTGTTGCTCGATACGGGGGGGATGAATTCATTGTGCTGCTCCCGGAGACAGATCTCAATGCCGCAACGAAGATCTCTCATAGAATCCTCCAGGAGATTCGTCGTAATCCCTTTCTCGATGGGAAAAAGATCTTTCCACTTTCGGCAAGTATAGGAATCAGCAGCCTGCACCCCTCTCACAAGGGCCCCTCCGAACTCCTGAAAGAGGCTGACAAGGCGCTCTACCTCGCGAAAGGGCGCGGTCGAAATCGGGCTGTTGTCTTCCATAAGCCTGCTGGAGACCCAAAAAATGGGTCTCTCTCCACTCAGTTGATCCTCGGGAAGCCGATCCTTTAACCCTTTGAAAGATATCAAAAAAAATCGAATTTCCCATAAAAAGGGTTAATAAATACCCCTTTTTCTCTCTGTATTCAAAAACATATAGTTTATTATTTAAATATAACTATTTAATATTAATAAGTATTTATTAATTTATAAGTATTATTATCAATATGGCACATTCATTGCACTGCATCATCGTTGGGTGGGGTTGTCCAATCTGGCTTTCCCCAAATGAAAGAGGGGAAAATGAAGAGCCGACCGTTCAGCATGTTCCTGCTGATAATGATGATTATCTCTCTGACAGCCTGCATGAAGGGGAGCGAAAATCCAACAGACGGTTATTCTGCAAATACCGAAGCGGCGACAACCTCAGAGGTCGACTTCACAAATCTCTCTGTCGAAGAGATCACACCGGTCTCCTTTTCGAGCGGACGCGCCTCAATCCAGATAGCCGATCGGACCACCTCCTACCTCCTGATCCTGAATGCAGCGAATACCCTTCCGGGAAACTATGGGCTCCAATTGGCCGATGAATCGGCTCCCCTGCTCCAGCTCCCCCATCTCGAGGTCGAGAAGGGGCTCGAAGATCCTGATAGCGCCCTTTTTCACCAATTTCTGAATGAAAGTGGTGCGGAGATGGCCCAATCACCGGAATTTCAGCAATTGGGATCGCGTTCCAGCTTTTCTGCGCTGACAAAAACGATGGCGGTGGGTGACAAACAAACGTTCAAGGTGCTGTCATCGATGACCTCGCTTTCCCGATATGAACAGGTAGAGGCAACACTTCGGGTCGTCACAGACGATCTCCTCTTCTTCGTTGAGGATGACTCTGCAGACCATATCAGCGACGAAGAGATCCAGGACCTGGCCAATAAATTCCAGAATACTATCCTCCCGACCGACAGATCCCTCTTCGGCAACGAATCGGATATCAACGGAGACAGCCATATCTCTATTGTCATGACTTGTGTCACAAATCGAATGGCCTCTTCGGGCATCGTCACAGGCTTTTTCTTCCCCGGTGATCTTTACGCCTCTTCCTCTGTCAATCCGGCATCAAACGAACAGGAGATCTTCTATACCCTGCTTCCCGATCCCAATGGACGATGCGGTATCCCGATCTCCTCGGATTTTGCCTTGACCAATATCCTTCCCGGTGTCCTGGCCCATGAATACCAACATATGATCAGCTTCAATCGCCACGTCTTCTTGGGAAATGGAAAAACGGAGGAGCCATGGTTGAACGAAGCGCTTTCCCATCTGGCAGAAGATCTGAATGGTTTCGGCCTCGAAAATTACTCCCGTGTCAAACTTTTCCTCAGTCGTCCCAACGCCACTCCACTCATCTCAGCTGCTTCACCAACTCTCGCTGAACGCGGGGCCGGTTATGCCTTCCTGCGTTACCTCTATGAACAAAGCGGTAACGGTCAGCAATTTCTCCAAAATCTTCTGGAAGGGAAAGCGACCGGTGTTTCAAACATCGTCTCTTCTTTCGCAAGTGGCGACTCAAGCTTTGACGAATTTCCAGAGTTTCTGAATAACTGGTCAATTGCACTGGCGCTCACAGACACAAACATGACCACCGATCCCAGATTTAACTATGAACCGCGTGGTACCGACGCCACCAGTGGTAATCCAACAGGCTTGTGTCTCCGTTGTACCGCCAATGATGGCCGCGGTACGATTCTCAATGGACCGTCTATTGTCGAAGTGGAGAGTTATCCGTTGACATCGAATCTGAACGCGACGGCAGCACAGTTTTTTCTGATTCAAGACGCCCCAACCGATCTGTGGATTCAGAGTACCGGCAGCCCCACCCTAACCGGCTCGATCCTTCGGTTGGAATAACCAAGTGCCCTAGCCCTGCCACTCCGCCAGAGGCGGACTCCGGCAGGATGCCCCAAGCAGCTTCCCCTCTCACGAAAGTGGGAGGGGGAGCACCCTTTTGATTTAAGGGGAGATACTCCCTCCGGCTGTCGCCTACGGGACTTCCTCATCCACCCGTAAACACGGGTACCCGGATTCGGTCGCTGCTCTCTCCCCAAGCCCCTCATCTGATAACCTGTGCACCATCGCTCACTCCGCTCAGTAAAACGGAGCAAATCCGATTTTGCTGATGCTCGTTCGCTATAAAATTTTGTTAGGTTTTTAAGGTCAAACAGCCTGATAGACTTGGCCCACCGGCGTAAACTGCTCTCTGTGGCTCTTTAAATCTTGTTTCAATTTCTGGAGATAATCGACTGTTCCTTCCGGGTAATACCTTTCATGACAATTTTCGCAAACCTCTGCTTCTAGATTCACCATGATATGGTCATTCCCAACGGTAATATCTTCTTGAACAACCCTCTTTGCCACTTTTCCTTTACAAAGAATGCAAATCATTTTTTTCTCCTTTTAAAATTAATCCATTTGTCCGGATCAGGCTCGTACACTGTTATAATAACCAAAGTCTCTTCACCAAGCAATGGGGCACAAACAATGTGTAAAGGACGTCTTTTTTTAGTATTGCCGTAAATAAGGCAACTTGGAACTGGCCTGTCTTTGGGATAACTTTCAATAATCTCTCCACTGGTAACCGCCTCCCTGATTTCAGCCTCGGTGACCTCCCCAAACTCTTCCTCAAGCATCTCTTTCAAGGCATGGCCACTAAACTTGAGGCGTTTGAGACATCGATGTATTTGGTCGGCGTCCATTGGATAATACTTACCAAAAACAAAATGGTGTTCAAGAAACTTCTCCCCTGAGTCAGAGAAGCTAGGTCATTATTATTGAGCCGCCGATTTCAGTCGGTGGCGATGGAGGTGGCGAAACAGTAGGTGACAGCACCCAATACGAGACAAGGTAGTGTCATTTGAGGGATGCCTTCTTTAATCATTAATCCGACTGAGAGGTACGCTGCATCAGCAGCCCTTAAGATTGCCTGTCCCAATTTAGCCGTCACTCTTCTTGCAAGATCAAGATTCCTTCCCTTGGTAGCCTCATAATCCGCAACTACTATGCCAACCTGGTCAAAAAGCATTTGCCGAAGATATTGCATCCCCTGATGCGCCAATGTAATTGCTTGAATGCCAGAAGCTCCCAAGCGGCTGGTAGCTCTAACTGGATTCATAAGGACCACTCCACCACTTCGGCTCAGAACCATTCCCTCTGCTCGGCAGGCAATGAAAAGATCTCTTTCGACTGTTTCCAAGTTTTGCCCCACGCGACGGAGATCACGCGCCAGCACGGGGTCCCAAACCCCCTCTTTTCTGAGATAAGCAACAGCCTGCTCAAATCCTGAGTGACTTCCAATCGATCGGGCTACATCTGAAGCGCTTGCCATAGGTGACTCCTCCCTTCAAAGGTTAACAAACGCTCCAGATTCAGTGTCCTGTCATTTAAAGTTGCTATTTACTTTCTTTACAAGACCCGGGTGAATCGCTATCTCACATCTTATGTGGCCGGTTTTATTAGAAATACCGATCTTCGGTGGGATTCGGATCTACACCTATGGGGTCCTTGTCGCGATCGGATTTTTGGCCGGTATTTATTGGACGGTACACGAGGCCAAAAAGGCAGGGCTCTCGAAAGAGATCATCATGGATCTCGCCTTTTATATTGTCCTCTCAGCGCTGATCGGATCCCGCATCTTATATATCCTGACGAATCTCGATGACTACTCCGCAAACCCGTTCGATATCCTGAAGATCTGGAAGGGAGGACTCGTCTTCTTCGGAGGCCTCCTGGGGGCGATTGCGATGAGTCTTTATTATTCAAGAAAAAAGCGAATCCCGTTTCTGAAGCTGGCAGATCTTTTTATGCCGGGGGTTGCCCTCGGTCATGCGATCGGAAGGCTCGGTTGTTTCGCGGCGGGGTGTTGTCATGGCCGTCCCACAGACAGTTTTTTTTCGATCACCTTTCCGAACGTCCCACTGACCCTGGCTCCAGCAGGCATTCCACTCTTCCCTTCCCAAATCATGGAGTCGCTGGCCGCCTTCCTGATCTTCCTGTTTCTGGCTTTTCAAAGTCGAAAGAAAAAATTTGAGGGGCAGATCCTCTTTTTGTATCTTATCATCTACTCAATCGCCCGGATCATTCTGGAATATTTTCGGAATGACCTGGCGCGTTCTTATCTGATTCCGCATTGGTTCTCGGTCTCTCAGGCGATCAGCCTGGGACTTGTGCTTGTCGCCATTGTCGCCTATGTTCAAAAATCAAAAGGAATAAAAACATGAAACATTTTATCTGGCCACTGATCACTCTTCTGATTGGGGTTGGTTGTAACAAGGTCGTGGTACATGGAAAGGATCGTCCAAATCCCTCCGTCTCTCGCACCTACTCGGCATCGCTTGATGAGACCTTTTCTGCCTCGCAAAAGACCTTGGCCACGCTGGGATACGAGATTTCTGAAGCGAACCCTTCGGGGGGGACGATCCGAACCCGCTGGATCAGTACAAAGGCGACCTCTCATTACACCGATGTCTTTGGCGAAAAGGATTATGGGGTGGTCGGTACTTATTACCGGCTCGAAATAGCGCTTGAGGAAAAGGGGGAGAAAACCTCCGTTGCGGTCTCGGCCCCTGTGCGAAGCCTGGTCCACAAACAGAAAAGCACCTACCGCGAAGAGAAAAAGTTCTTAAAGAAACTCGCTGATTTCCTGCGTAAGGATCAGTTCGATCTGACCAACATCGGTGCGAGCGAGTAATGGACTACAAAGAGACTCTGAATCTCCCCAAAACCGATTTTCCGATGAAGGCCGACCTACCGGTGAAAGAGCCTCAGTGGATCAAAAAATGGCAGGAGACCGATCTGTATCATCAAATTCTCAAAAAAAATGCCGGGAAACCGAAATTTATCCTGCATGATGGTCCTCCCTACGCCAACGGCAATATCCACTTTGGCCATATCCTGAACAAGGTGCTCAAAGATATCATTGTGAAATACCGAAACATGAGCGGTTTTCTCGCCCCCTATGTCCCCGGCTGGGATTGCCATGGCCTACCCATTGAACATCAGGTCGACAAAGACCTCGGGGCCAAAAAAAAGACACTGTCGAAGTCGGAGATTCGAAAGGCGTGTCGGAGTTATGCCGCAAAATTTGTGGAGATTCAAAAACAGGAATTCATCCGGCTTGGCGTTCTGGGAGAATGGGAACACCCCTACCTCACGATGAACCCGGAATACGAGGGGACCATCGCGCGTGAGTTTGGCCGTTTTGTTGCCAATAAAAATATCTACCGCGGGAAAAAACCGGTGCTTTGGTGCCCTCACTGCCGGACCGCGCTTGCCGAGGCAGAGATCGAGTATGAAAATCGTGAGTCGCCATCCATCTATGTCAAATTCCCCTTGTCAGAACCTCTCGATCAGCAGATTCCAAAACTGAAAGGCTTGCGCCCTTCCGTCGTGATCTGGACCACGACCCCCTGGACACTGCCGGCCAACCTCGCTATCGCGCTTCATCCCGGTTACGATTACGTTGCGGTCCCGTTCAAGGGGGATGTCGTTATTATTGCCAAAAACCTTCTTGAACCTTTTTTTCAGATTTTTGGGGAAAAGGTCCCAGAACCTCTCGAAAGATTCTCAGGGAAAAAACTTGAAAAATTGACCTGCGACCACCCCTTCCTCCCTCGAAAATCCCTTCTGGTCCTTTCCGACCACGTCACGATCGATACGGGAACCGGTTGTGTCCATACCGCCCCCGGACATGGTGAAGAAGATTTTGTCGTTGGAAAACACTATGGTCTGGAAACACTGACCCCTGTCGATTCAGCAGGACGATTTACAGAAGAGTGCGGGGTTCCGGAATGGGTTGGTCTCAAGGTCTTCGAGGCCAACGGCAAGGTAACGGAAAAGCTGAAGCAGTCCGGTCATCTTCTGAACGAGTCAAAAATACAGCACAGCTACCCTCACTGCTGGCGATGCAAAAATCCTGTGGTCTTTCGGGCGACCGAGCAGTGGTTTCTCTCTCTCGAGACGAATGACCTCCGAAGCAAGGCGCTGGATGCTATTCGCCGGACCCAATGGATCCCGAAGTGGGGACGAGACCGGATCCAGGGGATGATTCAAAACCGGCCTGATTGGTGTCTCTCCAGACAGCGAAGCTGGGGGGTCCCTGTCATCGCCTTCCGATGTTCGAAATGTAACTATCTCCTGATCGATGCCGGCCTGATCGAACAGATTTCATCACGCATGGAAAAAGAAGGCTCTGATATCTGGTTTGACGAGCCAGCTGAAAAACTTCTTCCAGCTAATACGATCTGTCCCAATTGTATAAAAAATCAGATGGGGGGCAATCGGGGGGAGAGCGGTATCTCCCCACGATTAAAGCGAGGATCCGGCTCTGCCGGTCCGAGCGAATGGACGAAGGAAGAAGACATCCTCGACGTCTGGTTTGATTCCGGGGTCAGCTTCGCCGCTGTCCTTGAAAAAGATCGGGACCTCAAATTTCCGGCCGACCTCTATCTGGAAGGAAGTGATCAGCACCGCGGCTGGTTTCATTCCTCCTTACTCACATCGATCGGCACACGCGGACGAGCCCCTTATGAAGCGGTCCTCACACATGGGTTTGTGGTCGACGGCGAAGGGCGAAAATATTCGAAGTCAGCCAAAAATTACACCCCCCCCGATCAGATTATCCAAAAAAACGGGGCGGAAATCTTGAGACTCTGGGTTTCTGCAGAGGAATATCGAAGTGACATTCGAGTCTCCCCCGAAATCCTGACCCGTCTCGTCGATGCCTATCGCAAGATTCGAAACACCTGCCGTTTCCTCCTCGGCAATCTCTATGACTTTAACCCTGACCAAACAGGTTTTACGGGCGGGTGGCTCGGGTCGGGCGCCCGCCCGCGCGCAACGGGTGAGCACGGGTGGGCGGAACCCGAGACAGGACCCGCCCGTCTGACTGACGCATTGGAAATCGACAGGTGGGCACTTCATACTCTTCAGAAACTTATAATCCGGGTCAAGCAGGCCTATGAATCATACGACTTCCATATCATCTTTCATGAAATGAATCGTTTCTGCACGATGGATCTCTCCGCCTTCTATCTGGATATTCTCAAAGATCGTCTCTACACCGCCCGGCCCAACGATCCTGCTCGCAAGACAGCCCAGTGGGTCCTTTTCAATATCGCCTCCACCCTGGCCCGCCTGATGGCCCCGATCCTTTCTTTTACCGCCGATGAGATCTGGACCTATCTGCCCCCCTTCTCCAACAAATCACCTTCGGTGCATCTCTCCAATCTTCCGGAACCTGAGACTCAATGGATCGATGAGACCTTGGGAAGAAAATGGGAAGTACTCCGCGAGATCCGGGACGAGGTGATGAAGGCGCTCGAAAACGCGCGGGTTGAAAAGGTGATCGGGAGTTCCCTCGAGGCGAAGCTGATCCTTACTGCAGAGGGAGATGCCAGAAAGACATTAGAATCTCTCGGAGACTTCCTTCGTTCCTTTTTTATCGTCTCTCAGGTCGAATGGGGAATTGATATCGATGAAAAAGCGTACCAGAGCAAGACGATTCAAAACCTTTTTGTCTTTGTTCAAAAGGCGGATGGGAAACGATGCGAGAGGTGCTGGAACTGGTCAGTCGCTGTTGGACAATTCACCGATCATCCTAACCTCTGTGAACGATGCCATCCGGTGATCAGTAAAATCTCATGAAAGCCAGACTAAAAATTCTCGCGCTCCTCTGCCCCCTCGTCGTTCTGTTTGATCAGCTGACAAAATTCCTTATTGTCCTCGGGCTTGAGATCGGTGGGAAAATTTCTATAATCCCAGGTCTTTTCGATATTGTGCATGTGCGAAATCCGGGGGCTGCCTTTGGCAGTTTCTCAGGTCTCTCTGATTCTGTCCGGCTCCCCTTCTTTTTTCTCACCTCAGCGATCGCACTGATCGTCCTTCTGATCTATTTTTTCCGAACCCAAGAGGATCAAAAGTCGATGTTCGTTTGTCTCTCCCTTATTCTCGGAGGGGCGATCGGCAATATCACCGACCGGATCTTTCGTGGTGAGGTGGTCGACTTCGTCTCCTTTCACTGGTATGATCAATGGCTGAATCTTCACCTCGGGTCGTGGCAAAGGAGAATCCTGCTGGAGTGGCCGGCATTCAATATCGCCGACATGGCGATCTCTGTCGCCGCGATCTGGATGATGATTTTAATGTTTAAAAAGAAGGCATGAAACCATTTATCTTTTCCATCGGCTCGACCCCGGTCCCTTCGTTTTTCTTTTTCATCGTTATTGGAGCCCTTGCGGCAACATTTTACCTCTGCTGGATCGGAAAGAAAAAAGGGCTTCGAATTGATGTAGCTTTGGATATGGGGATCATCGGAATGATCTCCGGTATCCTCGGAACAAGGATCTTCCATATCCTCGTCGAGGCCCCCCTTTATTATTGGGAAAAACCGCTCCGGGTCTTTGAGTTCTGGCGAGGTGGATTCGTCTCCTGGGGCGCCTTCATCGCGATCCCGCTCTGTTTCCTGGTCTATTTTCGCTGGCGGCAGGTCCCTGTTTGGCCTTACCTCGACATCCTGGCGGTCGCTGCGCCGATCATCAAATTCTTTATACGACTCGCCTGTCTGCTCGCTGGTTGCTGTTACGGAAAACCGACAAGTCTCCCCTGGGCGATCACCTTCACGAATCCTGATTCGACCGCCTATTATTTTATCGGTGCGATCCCGTTGCACCCTGTCCAGATCTATTCAATGATCCATGCAGTCCTGCTCTTCATTTTCATCAACTGGTTTTACCTGAAGAAAAAAAGTTTCAATGGTCAGACCGCCTGCCTACTTGCTTTTGGCTGGGCAATTCCGCGTGCCTTGATCGAATTCCTAAGGGCCGATACCGATCGAGGCGTTTACTTCGGTGTCATCTCGACCGGACAGATCATGGGGATCCTGACAATTATCCTTTTCGCCTTTCTCTATCGTTACCTCTCCAAAAAACATGCGACGTGAGGCCTCTCTCATTTTCATCCTTGTCATCGGATCTTTGAGCCTGCTGTATCGTTTCCGCGGAATCCCCTGGCTCTCGAACAACCTCTCATGGATCGCCGCCCTTCTGCTCTTTTACATCCCGATCATCCACAACCGCTTCCGAAGACTCTCGCTCCATTTTTTTGAATCGAATCTGAGACATCTGACAGCTTCACTGAAGATCTTTTTCTTCACCTCACTCCTGATCTTCCCGCTTTTTCTGATCGGAAACCATCTTTACCAAACGGTTATCTGGGGTCATTCTTTTAACCCCAGCCTTCCGGAACGGCTCAGCTCTCTCCTCCTTTTACAGGTTGCGTTGATCGCCCTTCCGGAGGAGGTTTTTTTTCGCGGCTGGCTACAACCCTTGATTCGAAAGCACTTGCCGCCGTTCAAAACTATTGCACTCACCTCCTTTATCTTCGCCTTTTCCCATAGCGTGATCGCGATGCAGTGGTGGCACTTCGCAATCTTCTTCCCAGGATGCGTCTTTGGATGGCTGAAGGAAAAAACGGGAACGGTGACAGCATCAGTCCTTTTTCATACGGTGAGTAATCTCTTGGTGGCGTGGATTTCGAGTGCATACCGGTAATGAAAATTCTCTACACCGACCCCGACCTCATCATCATCGACAAACCACCGGGCTTGGCCGATCCGGCATCCGAACTCACAAAACAATTTCCGGAATTATTGAAGGTGGGTGGCAAGGACCGAGGCGCCTGTCACCGGCTCGATGTCGGCACGTCGGGGCTTCTGGTCTTCGCTCGTAATGAAGAGACGTATCAAAAAATGCGCGAGGCATTTTCTAAAAATAAAGTCGAGAAGGAATATCATGCCCTCATTCAGGGAATTATCGCAAAAGAGGGGAAAATTGACTGGCCGATCGGTCCGGATCCGAAGTCGGCGAAGAGGGTGAAGGTTTACAAAAACCTCAAAGAGGCGCGGCGGAATAAGGCGCAGGAGGCACTTACTAGCTATAAACCATTTATTATGAAACGGGTGGCTGGGGGTCAGGCACCCGACCCCCAGCCACCCGTCCCATCAACATTATTGTGCGTTAAAATAAAGACGGGCCGTCGTCACCAGATTCGAGCGCATCTGGCAGTGATTGGTCACCCGATCGTGGGAGATACCTTATATAAAGGTCCACCGGCCGATCGACTTTATCTTCATGCGAGCCAACTGGAATTTGATCACCCAAAGAATGGACGACGGATCTCCGTGGTTTCAACTACCCCCTTCGGCGCCTGACCACCTGCAAAATCTCCCGTATCTCCTCCCCCCCTAACAACCACTCAATACCAAAAAACAAGACAACCCCTAAAACAATGAGGCCAAAGACGAGAAACATTGCGGAAAGATCGAGAACAAACGGAACAATTTCTAAATAAAGAATAAAAAGGATCAGCATCATGATGGCGGTCGAAGCACTCGTTTTAAGAAGGCCTCTGATTATCTTTCGTAACCCAAGTGGTCCCACCTTTTTTCGGAAATACCAGAGCTGAAGTGAAAAATTAAAAACTGACGAAAGGCTGATCGCCAGCGCGAGGCCATTGTGGCGTAGCGGCCCCATTAAGATAAGTGAGAGAATGAGGTTAATCGCCATGGAGGCTATCGCAATCCTGACCGGCGTCCTGGCGTCCTGCAGGGAATAGAAGGCATTCGTCGTCACGCGAACGGCTGAAATAAACGGGAGTCCGATCGCAAAGAAGGTGAGCGCCTGCGTCGTATGAAGCGTCGAGGTCGCGGTAAATGTCCCATGTTCAAACAGAAGTTGGACAATCGGCCTCCCCAGAACGAGCAATCCACCCGCTGCAGGAAGGGTCAGAAAAAAAACCATCCGAAGTCCATACTGAAAGGTATCCTTGAGTGCACGATCATCGCGATCGGCCGCATGATCGGAGAGCGATGGAAGAAGGACTGTTGCGAGGGCGACCCCCCAGATCCCCAATGGAAATTCCATGATCCGATCGGCATACCAGAGATACGAAACGCTCCCCTCAGGCAGAAACGAAGCCAACAGCGTTGTGATAATAACATTGAATTGATAGACTGCCGCCCCGAAAGATGCAGGTCCCATCATCCGGACAATCTTCATGACACCGGGGTGGTGGGGGTTCCAGGAGAGGCGTGGCAAAAAACCGAAACGTCTCATCACCGGAAAATGCACGACAAGTTGTAAAACCCCTCCCAGGAGGACCCCAACAGCAAGTCCCGTAACCGGTGGATCAAAAAGATGAACGATCCCTAGGGCCCCAACAATCACACCCAGATTCATGAAGATCGAAGAAGAGGCGGGGACGGCGAAATGCTTGAGCGAATTTAAGACCCCCATCGCCAGCGCCGCGAGCGAAACGAGCAGGATATACGGAAACATCACGCGCGTCAGAAAGATGGTGAGCTGAAATTTTTCCGGATCGGCCGTAAACCCCCAGGCAGTCAATCGAACAAGCAGCGGCGAGAGCAGAATCCCAAGTCCGGAAACGACACAGAGGATCGCCGTCATCAGACTCCAGGTCGCATTCGAAACTTGCCTCGCCTCATCGGGAGAACGCCGGAGCGACTCGGAAAAGATCGGGACAAATGCAACAGTCAACGCCCCTTCGGCAAAAAGGCGGCGAAGCAGATTCGGCAGCCGAAACGCAACGAAAAAGGCATCGGCGACCATTTTCGTCCCAAAACCATACGCGATCGCCATGTCGCGAAAAAGTCCGGTAATCCGGCTCAAGATCGTAAAGAAACTGACGACCCCAACACGCTTGGTGATTTGAGAATGGCTCATTGAGCCCCCTCTTATCTTAAGAGGGGGAAGATGACTACTTTTTAGTTATTTAAGGGGGAGTTATGAATTAATGAAAATGAACCTCGATGTCGATATCAATTGATTTGTCGGATACTCTTTTTGCCGTGCGGACCGATGTTCGGAAAACATCATTACCAACAAGGTATGAATAAAGACCACCGAAGAAAAAGACTTCAGAAACAAAACGATCCCGATCATTAAAGAAACTCATACGAGGATAATCATCAATATAGGGTACAATCCGACATGAAAAAAACTCAGGAGCAGACATTCGGAAGGGATAGGCAAGACATTCTAAAATTTCATCGGCTAGCGCGCCTGCTTCTTTAAATTCCCATTCAGAACCACTCTTCTCAATGACTCCTGCACAAGTTTTTTGCCAATTAATTCCAGCCAAGGATTCACGAACTGCCTGGTAATTCGCAAGTTGACCTTCTCTCTCCCATTTTTGTTTCGGCTTGACTAACCAAATTTTGATCGATTCCCAAAGAAGTTTGAGATCTTTGCCGCCAAAGAGCTTGTAGGTTTCTCGAGGGGTTGGACGATGATCAATCCCCCCCCGATTCACACACGCCCACCAAAGCCTTGGAGCCGACTCGTAATATTGCCGTAAGTGCCTCGCCTCATGAATCCGAAGAGCCCAGGTATAGACATTAAACAGTTCCCCCAAGAGCGGAGGTACTTCCTCTACGTAATGTGAAGCAATCAATATGCGATCCGGAAACGAAGCCGCTGCAACGACACGCAAATTGCCAAAATTTGTGGGCTCGGGGTTCTCTACGGAGTGCCTTATTTTACTGGCAACATCACCCGGCAATCCTTTCAGATCCCGATCCAATTGCCTCTTAAGTTTCTCAACAGATTTCCTCAAGTCTTCCACTTCTGTTAAAATGGCTCCTTCTTCTGTTTGTTTTTTGGCCGCCTGCTTCAGCATTCGTACTTGTCGTGCTCTGACGGTTCTCAGTAAAAAACCACCGAATGGAATCAGATAGAAGAATCCACTGCCAATTCTCTTCCCTGCCTCTTCTTGACCCTCTTGGATCGAAAAGTAGAGACCCGTAAGTAGATTCAATCCTCCCCAAGCCAAACCAATTTTTGTCATAATGACGAAAATCCATCCCGCCCAAGGAAGTCGACTGGGGATAGCGCCAGCTATCGCTGTTGCCGTACCAAAGATAAGCCCATTAAGAGAAAAGAGCGCCTTGAAAGAAGAAATCCCCTCCTCCACAAATCCCAACCCAACATTCTTCCCCCAGCTAATATAAGAAAATGAAGATGCTGGATGAGGTAAAGGGGCAACATCGGCTACCGGATCTACTCCGGGTTCAGTTCTGCCCCCTGCTAAAATTGTTTGAGCAATCGAAGATAGGCCAGATGAAATCATCAATTTTCACCCCGCATTCGAACAAGCCGGATCCCGGCATCATGGGCGTAGAAGAAGAGATAGGCGCTTCGATAAAAGAGGTGATCTGATTCACCGAAGTATTTAAAAAGATCGTAGCCCCTCGTCCGATAATAAACATATTGGGATTCTGTCAGGCCAAAGGGAATCACGAGGTTCGATCGGACTGTTTGCCGCATTTCTCTCAACTGAAACCATTCCTTGAAACGTTCCCACCAATTCCGCATCTCCCTCTTTTCAAATCTTTGATAAAGACGTGTAAAAGTCCGTTCCCAATCAATCCCCCCTAACGTCTCCCGCACCGCCCAATATTCTTCCTGAAATGACGGGATCTCATCACGCCTCGTCCACTCATAGACGCGATACTTGACCGCCTCTCGAATCAGTTGCCGATCCTTTTTCCAAACAGCTGTAAAGACATCTCGAAGCCGCGACTCATGCCGAGCCCTTAATCGAAAACAGTTTTTGATGACCTCCAGGATCTCGACAGTCCCTTCCACCTCATTCTCAATGCAATAATCCCAAAGCATCGGAAAATCGTCATGGAATTTAGTGAGATGTCTCGACTCGTGAAGTTTATCGAGGGAGAGAACGACTTTGAAAAAATCCCTCATGCGAGGGGAAAGAAATTGATTATATCGATCGGCCACATGAATGGTATTGGGGAAAGAGGCGGCAGCAACCCCAATTTCGTACTCACTATTAAAAACCGGTTCGCCGTGGGCCTCCCTGATGACTTGGACAATCGGTTCCTCATAAGGCTCCAACATTTTATCGAGACGTCGATCAAGCGTCTCCGACAGCCTAATAAATTCCCGCTGATCTTTGACAACCTCTCCTCGTGACTGAATATTCCGATAAGCCTCTCGCCTTAGATGCGATCGTGTCACCCTCCGCTTCAGAACATTGGTTAGTGGCAGACAGTAAAAAAGTCCTCGACCGATCTGCTCCGCCCCCTTCCCCTGACCGGCTTCGTCACCTCTAAAGGTCATCACAAGCCCCCTGAAGATATTGAACGCCCCCCCTCCAACTCCCAGAATAACCAAACCCTTAAGGAGTCCCTCGTACTGTCGTGCAATCATGCCGATCCCGATCGCAAGCGCCGCTCCCCCGACCGAGAAAAGCCCTCGAAACGACTCGACGCCTTCGTTCACGAATCCGCGACCGACATGACTGGTCCAATTTCCAATGGAGAAAGATTGAGGAGAATCGTCTCGAGGTGCGAAGCGGGCAAAAAGAACATCTATATCGAGTTCCGGTACTGCCGACCTGAAGAGTCCGTCGACAACCTCCATAAAGCCCGCCTAGCTCTAACAACTTGACTTTGCAACCCTTTCCTACTACTGAGACGCCACCATGGCAGAGGCACCAAAGAAAGCTGGCCAAGCAGCCAAAAGACGACTCCCGAAGGGACGCCATCGTTCCACGATCAAGAGACAGCGTCAAAATCTGAAGCGGGCGCTCCAAAATCAATCGGTCAGTTCCGCACTCAAAACAATCGCCCGGAAGGTCAGAGATGCGGTTCGGCAGAAGAGTCAGGAGAAGGCGAAGCAGTTTTTAAAAGAGGCGATGTCTCTCTACTCCAAGGCCGCCGGAAAAGGGGTCGTGCATGCCCGCCATGCCTCGAGGCATATTGCGCGACTGTCCTCTCTCGTTCAAGGGTTATAACTCCCCTACCGACACAACTCCCACACCAACCTCTCCATCAAAATCTTTTGCGGAATCGGTGAACTCTTGAGCTGCCAGTCGGTCTCAAAAATTCTTTCGACCGCTTTTCCAAGTTTTTCGAGGCTGAAACGATTCGCCTGTTCCTGGTAATTTTTGAGAAAATAAGGTGGGGCCCCCTCCCCAGTCTCTTTCACCTTCCAGAGGATCCGAAAGTGCCGCGCGATCAACGCCAGCATCCCGACAGGACTCTCACCGGCTATCATCATGCGATCGAGCAGGGAGTAAACCCGCGCCCTCTCCCCCCTCCCAACAGCATCGGTCAGATCAAAGAGACTCTTCCATGAGAAACTATCGACCCCCTTTTCGAAATCCTCCGCCAGGATCGGCCGATCGCGCCCAACGAGCAGCGAAACTTTTTCCAGAGAAGACAAAATAAGTCGCTGTTCCGATCCGACCCGTTCGATCAACCACAAAATCGCCGACGGTTCGATCCGGATCTGGCGCGCACGGCACTCCGCCTGAATCCATGAGGGAAGGTCTCGAGCGGTCAAGGGACGAAATTCCCTCCATTGGCCGATCTCCTTGACCCTCTGCCAGAATTTGAGTCGCTGATCGAACTTGGGGGCAACAAAAATCAGGATGACAGAACGATGGACCTCACCGATCGTCTCCAAAAGATCCTCCAACACCTTCTTGGAAATCTTGTCGGCATCCCGCACAACAACGACACGTGTCGGGGCGAGGAGTGGCAGGCTCCGACACCGTTCTGAGAGGAGTGGGAGCGAGATCTCTTTTCCCTCTAAAATATCGAGATTGAAGTCACGTTGTGAGGAGAGTTTCTCCTCGATCAGCTTTTTGTAAGCTGATTCGACCTGATACTCTTCGCCTGTAAAGATGTGGATCATTGAAGCACCAGATTAATCAACCGATCCTTCACATAAATTGTCTTCACCAGCTTCTTATTCACCGCGAATTTCTGCACAGCCGCCTCGGCCAGCGCCAATTTTTTCACCTCATCCTCCGAAATACCCGAGGAAACTTGCAGCCGCCCTCGCAAAACCCCATTCACCTGGATAATCAATGTCACCTGGTCGGTCTGCACAAGCGACTCCTCATACCGTGGCCAAGTCGATTCACTCACGTTTTCATGATGCCCCAGGGTCTGCCAAAGCTCCTCCGCCAAATGCGGCGCGAATGGGGAGAGAAGTTGCACCAGTCCGTTCAGAGAGGCACGTGACGGCTTCTCTTTCCGATCATGGAGAAAATTATAAAATTCCATCAGCGCCGCGATCGCCGTATTAAAATGAAATCTTTCAAGATCCTCCGTCACTCTCTTGATCGTGCGATGAAGCCACTGTTTCTCTTTCTGATCCCCTTCATCAACAAGCGATCCCTCTTGAAGTGACTCGTAAACAAGCGCCCAAACCCGCTTCAGAAAACGGAATCCTCCCTCAACCCCCGTATCGCTCCAGTCGAGATCCTTCTCCGGTGGCGCCGCGAAGAGACAGAAGATCCGAACGGTATCCGCGCCATATTTTTCAATCAACTCATCCGGGTCAACGGTATTCCCCTTCGACTTGCTCATCTTCGAGCCATCTTTGATCACCATCCCTTGGGTTAAGAGGTTTGCAAATGGTTCGGATAAAGAATGATCTCCAAAATATCCGAGATCTCTCAAGACCTTCGTAAAAAACCGGGCATAGAGGAGATGCAGGACGGCATGCTCGATCCCGCCGATATATTGATCAACCGGCATCCAGTAGGCAGCCGCCTTGGGATCAAACATCTTGGAATCATTGCGGGGAGAACAGTAGCGTAAAAAGTACCACGACGACTCAACAAACGTATCCATCGTATCGGTCTCACGACGGGCCGTCGCGGGGCATTGGGGACACCGAACCTCCAAAAAGGACTTCGCCTTGGAGAGTGGCGATCCTCCCTCTCCGGTCAAGGGAACATCGGTCGGCAAGACGACCGGCAGATCTTTTTCAGGGATAGGGACCATCCCGCAGTTGGGACAGTAGAGGACCGGAATCGGCGTCCCCCAGTAGCGCTGACGGCTGATCCCCCAGTCGCGGAGCTTCACCATCGTTGTTTTACGACCGGCCGGACCCAACAGTTTGACGATCTCTTCTTTCGCACGTTCTGATGGCGTTCCATCCAAAGCACCTGAGTTCACCATCACTCCCGCTTCCAGATACGCCTCTTTCATCGTCAAAGGATCGAGAGGTTCTTTGGGTGACGGTTGAATAACAACAACGACCGGGAGATTGTATTTTTTTGCGAATTCAAAATCCCTCTGGTCATGCGCCGGCACCGCCATCACCGCGCCGGTGCCGTAATCCATGAAGACAAAATTGGCAGCATAGATCGGCAGGCGACGGCCATTCAACGGATTCAAACAATACGCCCCAGTAAAGACCCCCTCCTTCTCATAATCTCCAGCGAGTCTCTTCTCTCTTTCGATCTTGGAAACTTTTTCAACGAATCGTTTCACCTCGACCTCTTGTGGCTTCCCTCTCGCAAGACTCAAAACCAAGGGATGCTCCGCGGCAAGCGACATAAAAGTAGCGCCATACAGTGTATCCGGCCGGGTTGTAAAAATTTCAATGAAGCCCTCTCCCTTCCCCTCTAGCTCAAATCGAACAGTCGCCCCTTCACTCTCGCCGATCCATTCGCGTTGCATCGTCAGGACCCGCTCCGGCCATCCTTTCAGGTTCCGAGTCTCCTCAAGAAGCTCCTTCGCATAATCGGTGATCTTGAAGAACCACTGTTCGAGGGGCTTCATCCGAACCGGTTGGTCGCACCGCCAACAGGCCCCTCCCTCCACCTGTTCATTGGCCAGAACTGTTTGACACTGATCGCACCAGTTCACATAAGATTTCTTTTTGTAGACGAGTCCCTTCTTGAGCATCTGGAGAAAGAGACGCTGTTCCCATCGGTAATATTCTGGAAGGCAGGTCGTCACCTCTCGATCCCAGTCATAGGAGAACCCCATCTTCTGAAACTGCAACTTCATGTTCTGGATATTCTGGATCGTCCAGGTGTGGGGATGTGTCTTGTTGGCGATCGCTGCATTCTCCGCCGGCATCCCGAACGCATCCCAACCGATCGGATGCAGGACATTAAACCCTTTCATCTTCTTATAACGGGCAATGACATCCCCGATCGAATAGTTCCGGACATGCCCCATATGGATCCGACCGGAGGGGTACGGGAACATCTCGAGGCAGTAGTATTTTTTCTTCGAGGAATCCTCGCGAACCTTGAAAACCTGCTTTTCAGCCCAAAGTCTCTGCCATTTGGGTTCTATCTCTTTAGGATTGTAAAAACGCTCCATGGGGTGGTTTTGTAACGAAATGGACCGATTTCGCAACTGTTTTGGGACCTAAGAAAAAATCAGGCAGGATCAGAAGACAAAACTTCGAAAAGACCCACTACCAACGCTATCGAACTAAGGACTCCAAAAACAAGACTGAGTTGACCGAATGTCGCACGCCAAGAGGTCTCTCGAACCTGTGCCTGGAGCGCACTGAGTCCATTCCCCCAAAAGGCCCGATGACTACTTCGATTTCTCATCGCCCCAATGGTTGTCCCGATCGGGGCATCGGCCTCTTTTTGAAGCCTTTGCAGTTTTTGGTAAGTTGTCGCCAGCATCGCCTTTGCCCTCTCCAGTGAACTCATTGGTGGAGCGATTTCCAAAGGGCCACCTTTTCTACCCCCTTTTTTCCAATCAATAGGCTGAACCACGCTCCCCCTCGTCACCTCCCTCACTGCAAGTCTCCTATCTAATTCCGCTTGATCGATTCCCACATGAAAATCTTCTTGAGGGAACCGGACCATTCCTTCCCCCGCATCGAGCGAGTCCCACAGGCGTTGAACACGTCCCATTTCTTGCTCACAAGTTCTCGAAACTGACGGGGCGACCGCTCCCCAAGGGCTCGAGTCAGGAATAACTGCTTCATCCGCTGCATAAAGCATCACATCATCTACCCTTTGAAAAACAGCGAGAAGCTCCCTAAAGAGGTCTACCGGTTGGGTTAAATAGGAGGCGGTCGTCATAGACTCAAGAGGCTCATCGACAAACCTTCAGAAGGGTTGCTAGTCCTCTCCGTTGGGTACTCTCGACTGAAATTTCTGTTGGTTTGCCAAGCCTGACATGCCTCTGCAAGCTCCAGGTTCGAAAATAAACATCGGCCCACAGGAAAGGGGCCTCAACCCCTTCTTTGAAATCCCGGTTTCGATGTAAACCCCCCAGTGTTACAACTTGAGGCTTCCTTCCCCGAGGAGGAACCACCGGCTTTAACCGATCAACCCTTCCTGCCAATTCGTGACACAAACGGACAACATCCTTTCGACGACAGATAGGTACCCCTTTTAAGGGGCCGTCAGCCAAACGGAGTCCTGGATTCCTCTCAACCTGCCCTGCCAGATGCATCAATTCCAGATAGGCGGTTCGAAGTTGCATCGCGATCGCCTGCTGGCGAATCCCGCGAATGCGCGTACCATGAGAGAGGAGAGGACGAACCGGGCTTGCTCCTTTGGAGGTATTCATCGTCCAGATCCCCTGATGGAGATGTTCAAGGATCGTTGCCAAGACTGAAAAGGCGGTCGATCGATTAACATTCACAGCTTGGTTATCGGCTTAGAATTCAGCAAGTTGTGGTTGGGCTATGACACAGGAGGTCATCAAATGACCTTCCTGATGGAATGAACAAACCGCTGGACTACCTGAGCCGGCTGTTTCGAGGTGGCGATCCGACGGACAATCTCACTCCCGATCACAACCCCATCGGCCAGACGGCTGATCTTACGGGCATCAGAGGGGGTACGAATCCCAAATCCGATCGCGATCGGTAAATCGGTCTTACGACGAATCTCTCGAATCTTTTTCTGGATCTCATTCGGCCCCTTCAACCGTGCCCCTGTAATTCCGGTCACCGAGACAAAATAGATAAACCCGCTCCCTTTGCGACAGACCTTCTGGATCCTCTCAGGAGTCGATGTCGGGGCAAGCAGGAAGATCAGATCGATCTTCTTTCTCTTGAGCTCCCTCTTCAAAGAACCCGCCACTTCCGGCGGGAGATCGACGACAAGGGCCGCATCGATCCCAGATCTCGCCGCATCGGTGGCGAACCGCTTCAGGCCGTAGGCCAAGATCGGATTGTAATACCCCATCAATAGAATCGGGATCTCGGTCGTCTTGCGAACCTCCCGAACGAGTCGGAGAATTTTTGAAAGCGTCACCCCTTTGTTAAGCGCCCTCTCGGAGGCCTTTTGGATAACCGGCCCATCCGCCATCGGGTCGGAGAACGGGACCCCGAGCTCGATGATGTCGGCCCCTCCCTTCTCCAAGGCAAAGATCAGTTTTTTCGTTGTTGGGATGTTCGGATCCCCGGCGGTGATGAAGGTAATGAGCGCTTTTCGTTTTTTCTGGCGGAGAATTTTAAATTTATTTGAGATTCGCGACATACTTCGCAATCGTCCCCATATCTTTATCTCCTCGTCCGGAGAGATTAATAACAATCACCTTATTTTTCGGCAGCTTCCGTGCGTACCGGGTACCGAAATAGATCGCGTGGGCTGATTCGAGCGCCGGGATGATCCCCTCTGTCTCGGAGAGGAGTTTTAAACCTTGAAGCGCCTCTCGATCATTCACCGTCACGTATTGAACTCTCTTCGCTTCTTTTAGATAGCTATGCTCCGGCCCGACACCGGGATAATCAAGCCCGGCTGAGATCGAGTGTGTCGTCCGCACCTGTCCCTCCCGATCCTGCAAGAGATACGATTTGGATCCATGTAAAACTCCTACCCTGCCCTTCGCCAATGTCGCTGCACCGGCCGCCTCGACACCGATCATCCGAACCGAACGATCCTTTAAGAACGGATGAAAAAGGCCAATCGCGTTGGAACCGCCGCCGACACAGGCGATCAGGCAATCCGGCCTACGGAATTGATATTGGACCTCTCTTCCAATGATCGACTGAAAATCCCTGACGATCATCGGATACGGATGCGGCCCCGCGACAGAGCCGATCACATAATAGGTCGTCCGGATATTCGTGATCCAATCCCGAAGCGCCTCGTTCAAGGCATCCTTGAGAGTCCGACTTCCTGAACTAACCGGTTTCACCTTCGCACCGAGGAGTTTCATCCGAAAAACATTCAGAGATTGCCGCTCGATATCCTCTTCCCCCATGTAGACCTCGCAAGGAATCCCGAGGAGGGCCGCCATCGTCGCGGTCGCGACGCCATGCTGTCCTGCACCGGTCTCGGCGATGATCCTCTTCTTCCCCATCCGTTGGGCCAGCAAACATTGGCCCAAGGTATTGTTGATCTTGTGAGCGCCGGTGTGACAAAGATCCTCACGCTTGAGATAAATCTTCGCCCCACCGATTTCTTCCGACAACCTTTTCGCGAAATAAAGCGGTGTCGGCCTTCCGATATAATCTCGGGCCAGTTGATTGAATTCTTCCTTAAATTTTTTTGATCGCGCAATCCGACGATACGCCTCTTCCAGTTCCTTGAGCGCCGGCATCAAGGTCTCAGCGACATATTGGCCGCCAAACTCCCCGAAAAGACCGCCCCTGTCTGGCAAATGACTCATTGGATATGCCCCTTCGCCCTCACAATAAATTCCTCCATCTTTTCGTGATCTTTCTTCCCAAGCTTCTCTTCGACTCCGCTAGCGACATCAACCCCATCCGGCCCTACCACCTGAATCGCCATTTCCACATTCTGCGGTGTCAATCCGCCGGCGAGAATCACCTTCCCAACTTCTTTTGCCTGCCGTGCCAGTTCCCAATTTCCTGTCAGCCCTGTTCCTCCTCGCTGACTCTCTACATAGGCATCGACGAGATAATAATCACAATGATATTTTTTCATCAGATCGATATCTCTTTCGCTCTGGAGACGAAAGGCCTTCCAGTAAGGTGTCGCAAATTGATCACAATACCCAGGCAGTTCATCTCCATGAAACTGAAGATAATCAAGTCCAAGATCAATCGAAATGTCTTTCACATTTTCATAATGCTCATTAACAAAAACCCCCACACGCATCACTGACGGTGGAATTTCATCGATAATTTTCTTGGCTTTTTCGAACGGAACAAAACGGGGAGACTCCGGCCAAAAATTAAACCCGAGAAGGTCAGCGCCGAACTCCACTGCCGCCATGGCATCTTCGATATTTGTAATACCGCAAATTTTGACGAGGATCATAAAAGTTCTCTTAACTTCTCTCCCGGATTTTTCTCACGAAGCAACGCCTCTCCGATCAGAAAAACACGAACCCCGACCTTATTCAATCGCTCAATATCCTTTCTCTCTGAAATCCCACTCTCAGAAATAACAAGTAGGGGCGTATCGCGATACGCCCCTACTTTCGGCGCCAATCTCTCGGTTACCGCAAGATCGGTTTTCAGGGTCTCCAAGTCACGATTATTGATTCCTATAACCGCCGCCTTTGCCTTCAACGCCCGTTCGAGGTCTTTTTCATCATGAACCTCCACAAGCGCTGCCATCCCCAAATCGCCTGCCAGCTGCAGATAATCCTTCAATTGAAAATCATCAAGAATCCGCGCAATGAGCAAGATCGCATCGGCCAAGGCCCCTCGGGCCTCATAAATCTGGTATTCGTGAAATGTGAAGTCCTTCCGAAGCAGAGGGAGTTTTACCGCCTCATGAACATTACTCAGATGTTTCAAACTTCCCTGAAAAAAATGCTCATCGGTCAAGACCGAGATCGCCGCCGCCCCATTCTCCTCATACTGCATCGCAATGCCAACTGGGTCATATTTTTGTAAAATCACACCACCTGAAGGAGAGGCCTTTTTGATCTCGGCGATGATTTTTATTTGCTGAGCGAGTGACTCAAGGTCTCCATGAAAATCCCTCGCCGGCTCCGCATCCTCCGCCTTCGCCTTCACATCAGGCAAACGGACCCGTCGCATCGTCGATTCGAGTTCTTCTTTCTTGTATTTGAGAATCTTCTCAAGCATTCGTCACTTCTATCAGTTTTTTCAAACACTCATACCCCTTCCCTTGGTCCAATGAATGATTCGCCAACATAACCCCCTCCTCAAAATCTTTAGATCGCCCGGAAACAACCAGTGCCGCAGCGGCGTTCAGAACCACCACATCACGGAGTGGTGAAACATACCCTTCCAAAAAACCACGAAGCAGTGTGGCATTGTGAGAGGCCTCCTTTCCCTGAAGATCCTGGGGACGACAGTAGTTGATCTCATAATCTTTGGGATCTATTTGGAATTCGTGAATCTCTCCCCCCTTTAGCTCAACTATCTTCGTTTTTCCCGTGAGGGTAATTTCATCGAGTCCATCGTCGCCATGAACAACCCAGACATGCCGCGATCCGAGCGCCTTCAGGACACGCGCATAGGAAACCATCTTCTTCGGATCATAGATGCCGACCACCTGGCTCAACGGGGTTGCCGGATTGATCAAGGGTCCCAAAAGATTAAAGATCGTTTTCCCCACTTTTTTTCGAGCAGCCGCGACATTTTTCATCGCCGGGTGATAGCGAGGGGCAAAGAAAAAACCGATCCCTGCCTCACTCAGTGAGCGTCGAACCACAATCGGCTCGACATCGATCTTCACCCCCAAGGCCTCCAGGACATCCGCACTCCCGGCTTGCGAGCTTACGGCACGGTTTCCATGTTTGGCCACCCGCACACCGGCCCCGGCCACGACAAAAGCCGCTGCAGTAGAGATATTAAAAGTCCCCTTCGAGTCCCCCCCCGTTCCACAGGTATCGACGAGATTTTCAGTATTCACAGAGACTTTAAGAGAAAATTCTCTGAGGACTTTCGCCGCCGCCAGGATTTCTGACTCAACCTCCCCCTTCTGCCGGAGGAGTGCCAAAAACTCGATGATTTCTCCTTCGGGAACCTTGCCCCCCATGATCTCCTTCATGGCAGAGGCCATTTCATCTTCTGTCAGGGAGGAACCAGCCGATAGTTTTTCTAAAGGTAAAGAGATCATACGAGATCGAGGAAGTTTTTAAGAAGCCTCTTCCCCTCCTTCGTCAGGATTGACTCGGGATGGAATTGGACGCCTTCAATGAATAACGATTTGTGTCGCACCCCCATGATTTCTTGATCATCCGTCCAGGCGGTGATCTCCAGACAATCAGGCAGAGATTCTCTTTCAATCACCAAGGAATGATACCGGGTTGCCTCGAAGGGATTCGGCAGGTCCTTAAAGACCGTCTTTCCATCATGATGGATCATCGAGGTCTTGCCATGCATGACGCTCTTGGCCCGAATAATTTTGCCGCCAAATGCCTGCCCGATCGATTGATGGCCGAGACAGACACCCAGGATCGGGATCTTTCCTGAAAATTTCTGAATGGTCGGGACCGAAATCCCAGCCTCGCTCGGCGTGCAAGGGCCTGGGGAGATGACGATCTTCGCCGGTCTCAATCTCCCAATCTCATCGACCGTGATTTCGTCGTTCCGAAAGACACGAACCTCTTCACCAAGTTCCAAAAAATATTGGACCAGATTGTAAGTGAAGGAATCGTAATTGTCGATGACCAGTAACATTACACCCCCTCCACCGCCATCATCATCCCCTTCGCCTTATTCAAACACTCCTGATACTCCAACTTCGGCTCCGAATCAGCGACAATCCCCGCCCCCGCCTGGACATAGATTCTTCCCTTGTGAAAGATCGCCGATCGGATCGTAATCGCCATATCCATATTCCCATTATAAGAAAAATAGCCGACACATCCCCCATACGGCCCCCTCCGTAAAAGCTCCAGCTCCTCAATAATCTCCATCGCACGAATCTTTGGCGAACCGGTCAGCGTGCCAGCCGGAAAGGTGGCACGCAGGAGATCAAAGGCATCTTTCCCCCCCTGAAGCGTTGCCTTCACGTTGGAAACAATATGCATGACATGGGAATACCGCTCAATCGTCATAAGCCGATCGACGACGACAGTCCCCGGCTTCGCCACTCGACCAAGGTCGTTCCGGCCGAGATCAACAAGCATCACATGCTCGGCCCTCTCTTTTGGATCGGCAATAAGTTCGTGCTCCAAAGCAAGATCTTCCTCCTCACTCTTCCCTCGTCTCCTGGTACCAGCGATCGGGCGAAGCACCGCTTGATCTCCTTCGAGGTGAACCATTGTTTCCGGCGACCCCCCGACGACGATCGTCTCCCCAAGCTTCAGATAATAAAGATAAGGAGAGGGATTCAGCTGCCTGAGTGTTCGATAAACTTGCAAAGGATCCCGACGCCCCGCTGTCTCGAATCGCAGTGAAAAAACAGTCTGGGTCACATCCCCCGCCATGATGTAATCCTTGATCCGTGAGACCTTTTCACAAAAAGTATTCTCGGTAAGGTTTTTCTTCCACGACAAGGGTCGCGCTTTTTTCTGCTTCTTCAAATTCTTCGAACCACCTCCCAAAGATTTCCGGACCCGTCCAATCATCGCCTTGCCCCGTTCATATTCCTTTCTGGAGGCCTCTCCCGATTTTGGAATCCAGAGGATTTGCAATGATTGCTTCAGATTATCGAGGACAAGAATCAGACGGGGAAAAACAAAGAAAAGATCGGGGAAGTTTCCATCGTCTTTTGTCAAAACCGGAATTTTTTCGAAGAGGCGAACAGCATCATAGGAGACAAAACCGACCGCTCCCCCCGAAAATCGCGTCTCGGAGCCTGCTACCGCAAACCTCTTCACAAGTTGACGAAGGGTATCAAGCGGATCTTTTTGCCTCTCAAAGCGCCGCTTCCCATCTTCGACGATCTCGATCGTCTCCCCACGACTCTTAAAAATCAAAAAAGGAAAGAGACCGATAAAACTGTAACGTCCCCACCGCTCCCCCCCTTCGACACTTTCGAGCAGAAACGCATATTTTTCCTTCTGCCATCTGGAAAAAAGGGTGACCGGTGTCTCGAAGTCACAAGGGGTTTCGGCAACGATCGGTCGTCTTCCTCCACTGGACCTGAACTCCTCAAAAGAAGTTATGTTGGTCTTCACACCAACATTTCTCAGGGGAATTCAATATGTTGTCAATCGAGAAAAAAAATGAGAGGAGGGAAAAATGCTGGCCCGCTGGGCGCTTAAAATCTGGCCTCTCATTCTGATTGTTAGCCTCGCTATCGGAGCCTTTTCCATCCCTCGAACCATACGACTCTATCGCCAGATCAGCACAGATCCTGTCGATCTGCTCCCGAACGATCATCCGAACGTCCAGACATTGACCCAGATCCGCAAGAAGGTTGAAAATCGAACGCGGATCCCGCTGATCCTCGAATCAGAAAATCCCGACAGGACAATCTCCTACCTGAAGGATCTTGCCTCTCGGCTTAAGGCAACTCCATTTGTCGGGAAGGTCAGTCTCACAAAACCGGGGCATCATTTTTTCGATCAATACAAACTGCTCTTTCTTGAGCTTGGCGATCTGCAGGAGATTCGCGACCGGATCGATCGAAGGATCCAGAAGGAAAAGTTGAAGGGGTTTTTGTTCGACCTCGAAGGGGAAGATGAATTCAGCTTCAAGGATCTGGAGGAAAAATACCGGGTCGAATACTCTGAGGCGTCACGCAGCGAATATTATGTGAGTCAGGATGGAAAGACCTTCAGCCTCTACGTGGAGTCGCTCGACCGAGATTCTTCGCTTAAATCGGCCTCAAGGTTTTATGATGAATTGGAGGCGTTCGTCCGACTTGAAAAACCGTCGGACTTCGAACCGACGCTAAAGCTCTACATCTCCGGCCCCTCAAAGGTTCTCGAATACCGCGCCCTCCTGCGAGATCTCAAGCTTGCCGGTCTTATTTCCGGCATCTGTATTTTTATCCCTCTCTTGATCCGGTTCCGAAATCCTTTTGTTGTGTTCCTGATCTTCACCCCTCTCTTGATCGGTATCCCGGTCACCTTCACGATCGGCTCGCTCTTCATCTCGAAGCTCTCTGTCACGACATCCTTTTTGTTCGCCATACTGGGCGGACTCGGCATTGAAAACGGTATCCACATCTATAGTCGTTACCACGAGGCAAGAAAAAACGGACTTTCTCTGGAAGAGAGGCTGAGAGAGATTTATGGACACCTGGCACCGGCGATCCTGACCTCGGTTCTCTCCGTAGCGGTCACCTTTTTGCTCCTGATCGTGAATGACTTTCGCGGATTTTCGGAGTTCGGATTGATTGCCGGCATCGGTCTTGGCGTTATTTTTCTACTCTATTTTTCTTTTTTCCCAGCGTTGCTTGTTTTATTGGAGAAAATCAATCTACTGAGAGCAACTAAAGTTCCTGGGAAAAAAGATGTGGTGGGTGGGTGGCTTGGGTCGGGCGCCCGCCCGCGCGCAACGGGTGAGCACGGGTGGGCGGAACCCAAGACAGGACCCACCCGCCATACGTGGGTAGTACTATCACTTTTTGGTTGCTTCAGCCTCTATTCCCTCCTCTCCCCCTTCCTGATTAATTTCGAATACGACTCCAAAAAAATCCGCGCCGATATCCCGGAGGTCCGGATCGCAAAAGAGAAGCAGCGCTCAACCCTCTCCAGGGTCAACAACCCGGCTGTATTGATTGTTCAGGATCGTAACGAAGCCGATCAGATTAAATCCTATTTCAAAAAGAAGAAGGAGGAATCCGCGAACTCAACGATCGACACGACACGATCGTATTACGATCTCTTCCCGATCGATCAACCAGAGAAGATGAAGGTGATCGGCGAGATGCGTGAGATGCTCTCCGATCCCACAATACGTCTGGTCAAGGGAGAACAAAAAAAGGATCTGGACCGGTTCAAGGAGATCCTCCAGGAGGCAAAGCCATTTGCCGAAAAGGATATCCCGACGGAGCTCAAGGAATTTTTTATGGGAAATCCGGAACCGCCGGGAACCCTTTTCTTCATCAACGCCCAACCGAAGCTCGAACTGGATGACGGCCGGAATGCGATGCGATTTGCCAAGGAGATCCGTACAATCGAAACCTCTACCGGGCTTCGGCATCCTTCGAGCGACGCAAGTCTCTTTGGAATAGTCCTCGAAACGATGTTCAAGGATATCCCACGTGTCCTGATCCTCTCCCTCCTCTCGGTCTTCGCCTTTGTCATGCTCGACTTTCGATCGTTCCGAAAAAGTCTGCTCGTGATCTCATCTATTTTGATGGGGGTTTTTTGGCTGATGGGGGTCATGAATATTTTTGATATCCGATTCAATTTTTACAACATGATCATCATCCCGTCGGTCATGGGAATGAGTATTGATAACGCGATCCACCTCATGCACCGCTATGACGAGATGGGAAAAGGGTCTCTCAAAAAAGTGATTTCGACAACAGGGCTTACCTGCCTCCTCGCTTCACTGACAAATGCCGGTGGTTTTGCGGGACTGCTTTTTTCAATCCATAAGGGACTTTATTCAATCGGCCTGCTCGCTGTGATTGGTGTTGGGACCTGTCTGCTGTCGACGTTGGTGTTTTTGCCACTCATTCTGAAATTGCGGGAAATAAAATCCCCCCTCAGATTATAGTCAGAGGATTCCTCAACCCCCCTTTGTTAAAGTGGGGTTCCATGAACGCCCCTCCCACTTTGAAAAAGGGGGAGGCCGGGAGGGGGATTTTCATCTCATCGATTCGAGACGTTTGATTCTCTCCTCAATCGGCGGATGCGTCGAGAAGAGGTGCATGAGGCCACGACCGGAGAGTGGATTCATGATGAAGAGGTGAGCTGTTGCAGGACTGGCTGTCAGAGGAATCTGTTCGGCACCGGCTTGAAGTTTTCTCAAGGCGTTCGCGAGCGAACGGGGATTTCCACAAAGTTTGACCCCACCAAGATCGGCGGCATACTCACGAGAACGAGAGACCGCCATCTGGATCAACATCGCAGCGATAGGGGCAACGATCAGCATGACGATACTGGCAAAAGGATTGTGCCCATTCCGATCGTTTGAGGATCGACCACCACCAAAGATCAGCGCCCATCGGGCCATCGAGGCGAGCATCGAGATCGCACCAGCGGCCGTCGCTGCAATCGTACTGATCAGCATATCACGATGGATCACATGCGAGAGTTCATGGCCGAGGACCCCTTCTAGTTCGTCACGATTCAGATGACGCAGGAGACCATCGGTCACCGCTACGACCGCATGCTGAGGAGATCGACCGGTCGCAAAGGCATTCAACGCCGGTGACGGGATCAAATAAAGTCTCGGCATCGGGATTCGTGCCTTCTGCGCGAGCTGTGCCACGGTGCTGTAAAGAGCAGGCGACTCCGCCTCGGTGATCGGCTTTGCACGATACATTTTGAGGACAATCTTGTCGGAAAACCAATAGCTGCCGACATTAAAAATCGCCGCGAAGATCAAGGCGTAATACATCCCACCCCGACCCCCAAGGGCACGACCGACAACCAGCATCAGGGCGGTCAGTGAGGCGAGAAGGATGGCCGTTTTAAGATAATTCATAGCGAGGAATATGGGTCGTCATCGCGTCGCTGTCAAGATCGACCTCGCGCCACCGAGAAGCCCGGCCTCATCTCCTAGCGCAGCGCGCAAGATCTTCACTCGCCTCGCGGTTTCCTTGTAGGTCCTCCTGGCTAACTCTTCTTTCAAGGGATCAACGAAGAAATCAAACGCCCCACTCACACCACCCCCCAAAATCACCGTCTCGATCCCGATCGCATTCACTAAGGACGCAATCCCAATCCCTAAATATTTCCCCAGCTTCTGAAAAAGGGAATGCGCGTAGATATCCCCTTCCTGAGCGGCGTGATAGATCTTCTCCACAGTTACCTTGGAAATCCCCCCAATCTTCTCAAGAAAACGCCGGCGATTCTCTCCCCCATCGGTATCCTTTTCAATCTCATGAAGAATTCCTGTGGCAGAGGCATACATCTCGAGGCAACCCCGACTCCCGCAATCACACCGTCTCCCCTCTGTCTCGATCACGATATGCCCCACCTCTCCACCAAATCCGCTATCCCCGGAAAGGATCTCCCCCTTCCAATAGATCCCACCACCGATCCCGGTCCCCAGCGTCAACAACATAAAACTCTCGAGTCCTTTTCCAGCCCCTTTCCACGCCTCACCGCGCGCGATCATGTGGCAGTCGTTGTCGACAACCACTTTGGTTGAAAATCTCTTTCCGAAAAAAGAACGGATCTCTAAATTTTTCCAGTTCGGAAAATGGGGCGCCTGATAAATCACCCCTTTCTTGATGTCGACAATCCCCGGAATCCCGAGCGCAATCCCGGCGATCTTTTTCCGGCCACCCGCTTCGATAACTTTTTGAATAACCGAAGCGATCTCTTCTAGACTCTCCTGGGTTTTTAATTTTGAAGGAGACGGGACCTTGTCTTGAAAAAGGATCTCCCCTTCTGGAGAGACAAGCCCAACGCGGAGATTCGTTCCGCCGAGATCAACGGCGATGGCGTGGTTCACAGGAGGGTCTTATCGCATTTACCAAATTGTGACAACCCCTTCCCACTGGTGCAATCGTTCATCTTTGGTAATGAGCGGAATCCCTAACGAGCAAGCGGTCGCCGCAATGATCCGATCGGGCATTTCCGGGACCGCTTCCCTCGGGATATTAGAAAGTGACAGGGCAAGTTCATAGTCAAGACTGACCACTTGAAAGCTGGCATTTGTCTCCTGAATAAACGATCTCTTGAATAGCTCGAGGAGTTGTTTTGGAATCTTTCCCTTTTCCTGCAAATAAATCATCTCGATAATCGTCATGACGGAAACGAAAATGATCCCCTCACCTTTTTCGGAGATTTCAAAACGTCGCCGCGCCTCTGTGGAAAGCCTGGTATCCGAGGTGAGGTACCAGATCAGCGAATGGGTATCCGCCAGATACTGTTCCATTTCAAAGAGAGACTTCACTTAAACCTCACCCCCCACATCTCACGCCTCACCTCGCTGATATCCTCCTCGGTAATTTTGATCCCCTTCCAGAGACCAGCAAGCTTTGTCGGCTTGATCTTGATCGCCGGCACAATCTTGAGAGACTTCCCATCGGAGTAGATTTCCACCTTATCTCCTGGCTTTAGATTGAGGCGCTTCACCTCATTCGTCGGGAGGGTAAGACCTAGGGAGTTACCGATTCTAATCAGCTGCTTCGCCATAGTTTAACCTATTTAATTATAGTTAAATTTGGTTTAACTTCAAGGGCTAATTCAGCGATTGCAATAAACAAAGTCGACTGTCAACTTTTGCCCATAATAAAGTCGACTTTTGCTACAGGGCCATCTTCAGCGCCTCCAGTCAGAGGGGCGCATACCAAATTTGTCCGTCACTGTGTTATGTATCGCCACAATTCCATAGAATGCCACGATGACACCAGCAAGGATATTGAGAGGGCCCAAGTCCTCAACAACGTGTGTGAAGAGCCCTACCAGAAGAGCAGCAATAGCGGAGCTCGTAAAAAAATATCCCTTGTTATCGGGCTGATTCCAAAGAAAGTAAGTCAGGGCCCCTTGCAAAGGAAGATAAAAAGCGGCTGTCAGTAACTTTACAGAAAGAGGGGTGGATACCAGACATTCCGAATATCCAGTAGAAATAGCAAAAAGACCGGCCGAGACGAATGCAGCACCGCCATAGTACAGCCACGACGGGCTAGGAGCTGATTTAAACTCTGAGCTAACCCCTTCATTGAGACAATTGATGAAATCAGGATGATCCATCTGTGGTGTCCTGTCTGTTGGGGGATGCTCTGCCAAACAACGCTCTATAATGGACTGAAACTGTGCCTTTGCTACCGATGTCATTTTGAACTCCTTCTTTTTGTGTCCTTGTTAAAGTCGACAGTCGACTTTTACGTGGCTTTAAATTCGCCGACTTCGTGACTATTGTTGCGAAAAAGGACTGGTGAAGATCATCTTTTCGTACGCTGGCAGGGTACAGGAATTGGGGAGGTGGATAAAAACTCAAACATCCGCAATAAAGTCGACTGTCAACTTTTGCCTGAAAATCGACTGTCGACTTTTATGTTGGCCTACAGTGGCTGCCGTTCCGGCAACTGGCAGCCGGTCTCTCGGATAAGATTTTGATAGTCCTGGCTAATCCCTCTGAAGAAGAGAAGCGCCCCGACTGCGATAAGACCCAAGCCAACAAAGGCTACCCGATTCCAGCCTTTCTCGTTTTGGCGAATTGCGGCAAAATAGGCCGCCTTTGTACCTAAAGGACCTCTGCGCAGGGAACCTCTTGTCTGGCGGGCCTCTCGAGCAAGTCGAGAAGTTATTGAACCACAAGTCAGGCCGGCCGCACACGTAACGACGGCACCGCCTATTGCCGCTACGGCACCAACCATGGATATCCCGCGAGTTGGTGTGTTACAAAGCGGGGGACAAACATTAGGTGAAACAGATGCTGTAGTGCCCATTTTATTTCTCCTTTTTTACGAAACTCCAAGACGATGAAGTCTGGCAATCGCCCTCAAAACCGGGTTTCCGGCATATCCCGGTTCTTTTAAGACAGCCATCAAGGCGGGGAGATTCTGCTGAATCAAAACGTCTCCTGAATCAAACCAGCCGCGCAAGACCTGAGTTCCAAACATCTGCCGCACTTCACCGACCGTAACACTCATAATAGGCGCCTCAGCCTGCATGATATGCGGTTCGCTCGCCCGATCGGCGAATAGTTTCAAGACACGCTCGCGTAAGCCCTTCTGGTCAGGATTAGACCAAAGGAAGTCAAAGACAGAGATATCGACATCCGAACGGTCACAAACCTTCAATCCAATCCTTTGTACCCCCCCGAACCCACCCGGCACTGATTGAAAATAGAGCACCACATCTTCCAGAAGCGGCGTCTCAGCGACTTTCTCACTATAATAATCCTTCGTCCGAATAAACTCATCGAGAAAACGGTCGTAACCCCCACGGTCAACGACCTTCCAGATCTCTCGGGCGGAACGTGAATTAACATGATACACCGGTACAAGGAGCACTGGATCTATACATTGATTAGATGCCTGATTTAACAGTCGATCTTTCCATGAAACAAGAAGCGTTCTTCGGTTTTCCTCTTCAAGGTTTCTCACCCAAATCCTCCGGAGGGAGTCTCCAAATTTTTCCCAATCATCCCTCCTAAAAACCAATCCTGACTTATTCAAAACTTCTCTTCCAAGGTCAGGACGACTCGTGATCAGTCTGTCGAGAAATTCGGGGCCTCTGTCGGACCTCCTGAGTTGGCCCAGAAGGTTGGGGATATCCGAGGCATTAAAGAGGGCTGGACGGCTTTCAATCGCAACTCCGAGCAGAGGGGCAGAAATAATATGCTGTCCGGGATGACTATTAAGAAGCTTATTAAGGACAATCCGGGCCGAGCCGTTATCAACCGTGTTAGAAAAAAGGACAGCCGAATGGTTCGCCGCAAAACGATAGGGGTTCGCAACGGCGATTCGGGAGAGCGCCTCCGCTGCCTTCTGATCTTTCTTCCCATACCATCTCATGTAGAGCTTCGTCAGCGCCTGATCGTCACCTCCTTTGGCCATCGCCACCAAGGCGGGGAGTGAAAAACGGGCGTACGAGAAACCGGAGACAGCAACGGCGACCTGGAGACCGGCAAGCAGGAGGTCCGTTCCGTTATGACCCGGCTCTTTTTCGGAGTAGGCGATCCCGCCGATCAGGAGCTGACTCGCCGCGAAAAAAAGAGAAAATACTGAAACGGTTTGGGCAACACGAAATTTCCCGTAAAAAATCGCTGAGGTCTGAATGATCGAGAAAACGGAGGCAGTTGCCCCCAACCCCGCATCAATCGAAACAGCCGGTTTATCGGCGGGAGATTTCGACGCCCCAAGATCATAGGCCGACTCGATCAGGTGAACCACACTGATCCCCATCCCTGCCGCCAAAACCGCTTTTGCTGTTGACATATGCTCCCCTCCTAAATGTGCCCTTCAGTTCGCCGAATCATGACAATGGTTGCTAAAAATCGATACAATTTATATTGATAGATCAATGCCCCAATTCCCGATCCCATCAGGGAAAAAGGTCGGAGAGATCGTCACGTTGGATCCCGATGACTCAAAACATCTCTCAACCGTCCTCCGGATGGTGAGAGGTGAAAAGCTAAGCCTTTTTGACGGTAAAAAACGGTTTGCCGGAGAGATCGTCTCAGCGAAAAAAAACAGGGTGACTGTCCATCTTCTTGAAGAGATTTCTTCTCCCGTTATCAAAGGCGAAGTCACCCTCTGTCAGGCGATGCTGAAGAAGGACAAGATGGAATGGGTGATCCAGAAGGCGACGGAACTCGGCGCGGCACATTTTATCCCCTTCTACTCCGAACGAACGATCCCGACCGGAAAAAACGAGGCGGTTCTTTTGAGATGGCAAAAAATTGCCGATGAGGCGGTGAAGCAGTGTGGACGGGTGACGCCGATGATGATTTCTTCCGCTGTACGTTTTTCTGAATTAATGAATCGATCGGAAGAGAACCCGATTAAAATCCTGTTTCACCAAGAGACTGTTGATTTTGGTTTGTCTGAGGCGGGTGGCGAGGGTCGGGCGCCCGCCCGCCCGCAACGGGTGAGGACGGGTGGGCGGAACCCGAGACAGGACCCGCCCAATCTGGACCAAAATCAACAGCCCAAGGTGTTCTGTTTCATCGGTCCCGAAGGGGGTTTCTCAGAGAAGGAAATAGAACTGGCAAGACAGGCAGGGTGTGAGATCGCCTCGCTCGGTTCATTAACCCTTCGCGCTGAAACCGCCGCGGTCGCGGCTTTAACACTGATCCAACATGAACTGGGAAATATCTAAAAGACCTCTGATCCTCGCGCATCGGGGATTCACGAAGAATCACCTCGAAAACACACTCGAGGCGGTCGATGAGGCGATCCGACTCCATGCGGATGGTGTCGAGGTCGACCTGCGCCTTACTGCCGATGAAGAGCTCGTTGTTTATCACGATGCCGACCTGCTCCGCCTCGCTGAAATGCCTCAGCAAATTGAGAAAATGCCCCTTTCAGAAATAAGGGGCGTCCGACTCAAAGGAAGATACAAGATCCCGACGCTCTCTGAGTTGCTGGACCTGGTTGGAGATAAAATTCTTTTGAACCTCGAGATCAAGACGGTCCGTCTGCTTTCAAAAACCGTTGAACTTAAATTGCTCGATGAGCTCCAAAGATTCCAGTTACACGAGAGCATCCTGATCTCCTCTTTCCATCCCCTCCCCCTCATCCGATTGAAAAAGATCGCCCCAACCTTGAAACGAGGCTACCTCGTCTGTGAGAAATATTTTCAAACACGATATCGACCCCTGATTTCCTCATTCATCAAACCGTTCTCCTTAAACCCATCGACCCCTATGATCACCGAAGAGTTCGTTAAAAAGGCCCATCAAAAAGGCCAGAAGATTTTTTCTTGGAATGTCAATGACTTACATGCTATGATGGAGTTCGTAAGATGGGGGGTTGATGGGATTTTCACCGACAAACCGGATTTATTATTAACCCATGGAAGTCAGCGAGACAGTTCTTGATACATCTCAAGCAAAGGTCGAGGAACCTTCTCACCGGCTTTACCGTATCGCGACACTCCAGGAACGCTTCGCCAGTTTTTGTGTCGATCTGATCATCAATCTCTACTTGATCGGTGGCTGGGGGTTTCTCTTCAGTTATCTGCTCAAAGAGCCCCCTTTTCATTTTGAGGGAAATTACCGAACCCTCTTTATCACAAGCTCCCTCGCCCTCTATTTTCTCTATCATCTTTTTTTTGAAGGGGCTTTCACTGCGACTCCGGGCAAATTTTTGGGGGGATTGATTGTCCATAAAAAAGGAGGAGGCCTCCCTTCGCTACTGGGGATCTTCCTCCGAAACCTCTTTCGGTTTGTTGACTACCCGCTGTTTTTCCTGACCGGCGTCGGCATGATGGAGTTTAGCAAGAAATGTCGGCGGTTGGGGGATGTTGTCGGAAGAACAGTCGTCCTCAGAAAATTTCCATCCCAGGAGAATCTCCGAATGGATGAGATCACCTCCGGAGGGGCGACGGTTCGAACGATCGCCTTTTTGATCGATCTGATTTTTTTAATCGCCTTTTACTATGGATATCTCTTGCTCATCCCGATCAATCATCCATTCCTCTCAGTTGTCCTCTTGAACCTGACTCCTTTGATCCTGCTCCTTTATCTCTCTCTCGCCGAAGGCCTTTTTCACTCCACGGTGGGAAAAACAATCTTTGGACTGAAGGTGATCCATGAAGATGGCTCTCGCCCCTCATTTGCGATGGTCGTTGTGCGTAACCTCTTTCGGATCACGGATACGAACCCTGTCGGTTATCTCTGCGCCCTGCTTTCCTCACGCAAACAGCGACCCGGCGATATCGCCTCCGGAACACGGATCATCCGGGCCAAACGAACGCTCCGCTCGTGGCTCGTTCTTCCCTACATGATCCTCTTGTCAGTAGCGATCGGCACTCTCGATTTTCTGCAACCCCACAATTTTCTGAAAGAAGATCTGCGACTTGAGTTCGGAAATTATCTGATCGAACCGATCCCAAAACCTCTGCAAAGATACTTCTACGACTCGGTCCATATCGAAGAACTTCATTTCGGATTTGATGAGGTGCGTCCAAATCAAGAAGGGCGTTTTGGTCGTGGAGCTATGATCTTCGTCCAGATACGGGCCTCGGGCTTTTTCATTCAGAGTGACCGGATCTGGGTCCAGGCGGATCTCAAGGTGCGAGATCCCAAGCGTCACATCGTTCTGGATCGGCCCAATGTCATCAACAGCAGCCTCCAACTCCGTGGCAAAAACTATGCGAACCTCGTGAGTCGCTTTGCACTTCATGCCGAATCATTGCCCGGACGCTACGAACTCGAGATCACGATTCGAGATCGGTTTGCGAAAACCAAAGCTACCCGATCCGCGCAGTTTGAGGTGTATTGAGTAAGGCCCTTGACGGATACCTTAAAAAGTATTACTGTATTACATAATAGGTATTACTATGAATATTACGACAAAAGGCCAGGTCACGATCCCCAAAGAGATTCGGGATAAATACGGACTCGACGAGGGAGTGGAGGTTGATTTTATCGACGAGGAGGGAATCGTTAAGCTGATCAAGAAAGGCACCTCCTCTCCTATCGATAAGGTTTATGGTATTCTCAAATCAAAAGAAAGATCCGATGATGTTGTGGAGGAGCTCAGAGGTCGATGATCACCGCCGTAGACTCCAATATACTTTTTGATATTTTTCTGCCGGATCCAGAATTTGGTCTCAACTCTAAACAAGCCTTAGAAAACCAATTCACCCAAGGATCCCTCATCATCTCCGAGATCGTCTATGCGGAACTCGCCGCCTACTTTGGCCTTCAGTCATTCCTGGAAGATACACTTGAAACCATGAAAGTTCGTCTTGTCCCCTCTTCCCCTAAAACACTTTTTGAAGCAGGACATATCTGGTCCAGCTATCGTAAAAAGAGGAAAGGAAGTTCAGGACGAGTCCTTGCCGATTTTCTCGTGGGGGCTCACGCCCAATATCAAGCCGATACCTTGCTGACCCGAGATCGTGGATTTTATCGAAACTATTTTGGAAATTTGAAAATCATTAATCCGACAGAATAATGTGGGATTCGTTTATTGCTTTCCAAAAAAACGTATGTTACCAATGAATCAATATGTCAGGTCACTCCAAGTGGGCAACAATTAAGAGGAAAAAGGGCGCGGAAGATGCGAAGCGCGGCAAGGTTTTCACTAAGTTCATTCGTGAAATCACCGTTGCGGCCCGTCAGGGGGGTGGAGATCCCAGCGGTAACCCTCGCCTCCGAACCGTCATCGACAAGGCCAAGCAGGCGAACATGCCCCAGGACAACATCGCACGCGCTATTAAAAAAGGAACCGGTGAACTGGAAGGGGCCGCTATTGAAGAGCATGTCTATGAAGGGTACGGCCCCGGTGGCGCCGCGATTATTCTGGAGATCATGACGGACAATCGAAACCGAACGATTTCAGAGATCCGCAACATCCTGAGTAAGAACGGCGGAAATTTGGGTGAGGCCGGGTGTGTCGGGTGGATTTTCAAGAAAAAGGGGGTCATCCAGTGCGACAAGGGGTCCGTTCAAGAAGACCAACTCATGGAGATCGCCCTCGATGCCGGGGCGGAAGATATAAAAGATGAAGAGGATGTGTGGGATGTCTTGACTGCTGCCGAAAATTTTGAAGAGGTCAAGAAGGGCCTCCTCTCGAAAGGACTCAAGTTTACCAACGCCGAGATTACGATGGTCCCGGAAAATACCGTTCAACTTACAGGAAGCAATGCGGAAAAGATGCTCCACCTGGTCGAGGCGCTCGAGGACCATGACGATGTCCAGAACGTCTACTCGAACTTCGATATTCCAAAGGAAGAGATGGAGAGAATTAGTCGGCTGGTCGCCTAAAATATGAGAGTCTTGGGAATCGATCCGGGGTCAACTATCACAGGATATGGAATCGTTGAGAAAGATGGGGCGCGGTTTCGGCATGTTGATAATGGGCTTGTCAGGGTCTCTCCTTCTTCCCCATTCGCAAAGCGATTGCAGGATATTTTTTCCAGGATACGACAGATTATTCGAGAGCTGAAACCAGACGTGATGGCGATTGAAGAGGTTTTCTTCGCCAAAAATCCGATGAGCGCCCTGAAACTGGGCGAAAGCCGTGGCGTCGCGCTGCTCGCCGCAGCGGAACATGAACTCAAGGTCTATGAATACTCGACACGCGAGGTGAAACAGGCGATCACCGGATATGGTCAGGCGACCAAAGACCAGATTCAGAAGATGGTTCGTCAACTTTTAAATCTGCCAGAGGTTGCCACAGAAGATGCCTCCGATGCCCTGGCGGTCGCGCTCTGTCATCTGCAGTCTTCAAAAATGAAGGAGTTGCTCGAAAAGGTATGATCGCTTCCCTGACAGGCCGGTTAAAGCAAAAAAATCTCTCTGAAATCATTATTGATGTCGGCGGGGTCGGCTATCGCGTCTTTGTCTCGAAAGAAACATTTTCTCAACTCCCTCTTGCCGGTCAGGAGGTCTCTCTCCCGATCTATACCCATGTTCGTGAAGATGAGATTTCCCTCTACGGCTTTGCAAAAGAGCTTGAAAAAGTTTTTTTTCAGAAATTGATCTCTGTTTCAGGGATCGGACCCAAGCTCGCTCTCACAATTCTCTCCGGAATTTCGACCCAAGATCTCACCTCTGCCCTCCACTCCGAAGATCTCGTGAGACTGACCTCAATTCCAGGGATCGGGAAGAAGACAGCGGAAAGGATGATTGTCGAACTCAAAGACAAACTGACCGAGATCGGTGGGGCTCTCCTGGCGACCGAGAGGAAAAAAGATGGCAAACGGCAGATGTATGATGATATTTTATCGGCATTGATGAATCTCGGTTATAATCGCTTCCATGCGGAACAGGCGGTTTCCAGGATAACGTTGGCGGAGGGGATTTCTTTACAACAAAATGTCAAGGCGGCATTGAAGCTACTCAGTGAAAAACATTTATGACGACCGATAGAGGACTCACACCAACCCTTCTGGAGGGAGAAAAGCAACTCGAGGAAACCCTCCGACCTCAAAGCCTTTCCGAATATATTGGTCAAGACAAGATCAAGGAGAATCTCTCGATCTTCATCGAGGCAGCCCTAAAAAGAAAAGAGGCGATGGATCATTCACTCTTCTATGGTCCGCCAGGTCTCGGCAAGACATCACTCGCCCATGTCATCGCAAAAGAGTTAGGGGTTAATATCAAGGCGACCTCGGGACCTGTTATCGAACGACCGGGAGACCTCGCAGCGATCCTCACCAATCTCGAGGCCCACGATGTCCTGTTTATCGACGAAATCCATCGATTGAATAATGTCGTGGAGGAGATCCTCTACCCCGCCATGGAGGATTACAAGCTGGATATCCTTGTTGGGCAGGGACCCTCTGCAAAAATAATCAAACTCGATCTCCCTAAATTTACACTGATTGGCGCCACGACGCGGGCCGGTCTTCTGACCTCTCCTTTGCGTGACCGATTTGGCATCACCTGCCGTCTTGATTTCTATAACCCCGAACAGCTTGCCAAAATCTGCATCCGTTCCGCTAAAATTCTAAAAGTTACCCTTCATCCTCCAGCCTCAACGGAAATTGCGGGGCGTTCACGGGGGACACCGCGCATTACCAACAGACTTTTGCGAAGAATTCGTGATTATGCCGAGGTCCGGGGTAGCGGGGAGATCACATTGAAGTCGGCTCAGGAGGCGCTCGAACTTTTTGAAGTGGATGAAAAGGGGTTCGATACGATGGACAGAAAGATCCTGACGACATTGATCGATAAATTTGATGGGGGGCCGGTCGGTGTAGAGACACTCTCTTCGGCGATCAGTGAAGAGAGAGAAACGATCGAGGATGTCTACGAGCCTTTTCTGATCCAGAGTGGGTATCTCAACAGAACTCCACGGGGTCGTGTCGCGACACCGCTGGCTTACGAACACCTGGGGCGCCCGCATCCCGGCAAGAACCTCCAAGGAGCGCTTAAATTCTGATGCGTTGGAAACTGGTCCTTCTCGCCTGTTTTCTCATTGCCCTGACTGTCATTGGTGAACGGGGGGCGTACCGGCTCTATCAACTCAAAAAAATCGCTCAAAAAATGAAAAACGAAAACCATCTTCTCCAGAAAGAAAATGAATCGCTGATCAAAGAAATCGAAAATCTCCAGGAGGCTGATTACCTCGAACGCCTGATCCGCGAGCAATGGGGGTATCTCCGAGAAGGGGAAACCCTTTTGGAAATCCCCGGCAATTCTCCTTGACAGATTTACCTTGCGTATAATAGGCCGAAAATCTCAAACCACGAGGAGGTATTCAATGAGTTCAGATCAAAAAGGACGTGGCCGCGTTAAATGGTTCAATGACTCAAAAGGGTACGGATTCATCGAACAGGAAAATGGTCAGGATGTCTTCGTGCATTATTCAGCGATTCAGGGTGAGGGTTACAAATCCTTAAGAGAGGGGCAGGAGGTCGTTTTTGATGTTATTCAGGGAGCCCGTGGACCTCAGGCAACAAACGTCGAAAAGGACGCCGCCTCTTCTGTCCAGGCTTAAATCAAACTTTCTTCTCCAAACTGTACTGTTTGATCTTGTCGTAGAGGGTTGACTTCGCGATTCCAAGAGACTTGGCCGTTCTTTCTTTATTCCAGCGATGCTTCTCGAGCGCCAGCAAGATCGACTCTTTTTCCTGCGTTGCCAGAGATCTTGGCCCTTCCTCCCCTTTTGCTTCAGCTCCTTCAGAGGTTGCAAATTGAATATCCTTTGGATGAATCAAAGAATCTGCTGAAAGAAACAACGCGCGCATGATCGTATTTTTCAATTCCCGAATATTCCCCCGCCAAGAATGTCCTTGCAGAAGCTCCATTGCCTCCGCAGTCACCGATTTTTTCTGTGGGGAGCGACATTGATAAAGAAAATAGGAAACGAGTTGGGGAATATCCTCTCTTCTTTCACGAAGAGGGGGAATCATGACCGGTAATCCAAAGAGACGATAAAAGAGATCCTCGCGAAATTTCCCTTTCCTGACCTCCTCTTGTAGATTACGGTTGGTCGCGGCAATAATACGCGCATCGGTCTTGAACTCCTCTCTGCCACCAATCCTTCGAAATCTCTGATCCTCGAGCACGCGCAAAAGTTTTGGTTGGAGATCAAGTGGAAACTCCCCGACTTCATCCAAAAAAAGTGTCCCCCTTGCCGCCTGTTCGAAGGCGCCGGCATGACGACCAGAGGCCCCCGTAAAGGCACCTGCCTCATGCCCGAAAAGTTCACTCTCAATCAGTTGAGGAGAGATCGCACCGCAATTCAGGGCGACAAAAGGTCCACGAACCCGTTCCGAAAGCTCATGTAAGGCGTGCGCAACAAGTTCCTTTCCCGTCCCGGTCTCCCCCGAAATAAGCACCGGCGCCGAAAGGGGGGCCGCCTTTCGGAGCCATTCATAAACCTCTTTCATCTTCTGACTCTTTCCGACTAATCCACAAAAGGTTTCGGGAAGGTTGCCTCTCTTTTCAACGGCGGTCTCCCGATCCGCCCATTCCTCCTGAAGCAAAAAACGGATCCGCCAGGGACCGATCTCCATTTCGTCACGATCTTTCAGTGCGGCATTTTTGACTCGACGCCCGTTCAGAAATGTCCCGTTTCGACTGAGGTCATTCAGATGAAAACCACCCTCCTTCGGTTCAAGGGTACAATGAAAACGCGAGACAGACTCGTGGGGAAGATTCAGATCATTATCAGGATGTCTCCCCAGCTTGATGAGGCTGTTAAATGGGTAGCGGATGACCTCCTGATGATCTCGATAAAAAATAAGTTCGGGCATAAAAGATTCTTACAAGAAAAAATTAGACCTTCTTTTGAGACTTTCGAGAATCAAGTTTTATTAAAATTAATGCCCCTATGCAAACAACAAGGCCAAATATTCCAAGAGCATACATCATTTTTCACTCCTTGGGATGCAAAAACACCCCCATTGTAAGGAAGACAAAGGCAATAAGTAAAGTGAAAACCAGTCTCCGGATATTCAGATTTTCACCAGAAAAAAATTTAGACGCAACTCCAGCGCCAAGATACAGTAAGACAAAATTATTCAGAAACTTGCCGAGGGCCTCTTTTCTCTTAGATGAGAACATATATAGATCCACACCATACAAGAAGCGTGCCAACATGATGGCAAGATAAATTGAGTATGAATATTCTCTAGCGTCCGATTTTCGGACGGTCCGTCCGAAAATCAGACGGGTTAAATCGGCAACTTGAAAGTCCCGATCCGGATGGATGGTTTTGTGAGACGGCCACTGATCGCAAACGGGAACTTCCCCTCCTGCTTTTGGGCCTCAATGAGGCCCAAGAACGGCATTTTCTCTTCGCTCCCTGTCTGTGGCACGAAATTTCCCTGAAGGTTCAAACGGTAATTTTTGACCTGCTTCGCGGCGTAGACCTTGCCGGTCGCCTCGAAATTGATGTCACTCCCGATCAGTTTGAGGGTCTTGAGCTCCCAATTCCCGCGAACAACATCAATATCGATACGAGAATTCTCTCCACCCTGTTTGGCAAGATTCAGGGCAGGTAATGCCAATCCGGCAGCCCCTGCCCCTTCGGCAAGACCCAACTCCTGCACCTCGAGTTCAATATGACCGGAGTTTCGAAGTGGATCGGCTGAATACAAATCTAAAATAATCTCTCCATTGAGACTCCCCACAAAAGGAACTGTCTCCGGCAAGAAAAGCCGACTGAGAGAAACGTCCCACTCATCCACCTCCAGATCAAGACGCGTCAATTCCTGATCGAGCTTGACCGAGCCCTCTACACGTCCTTTGCCTGCCCGAAGATCGACCGTAAGAGACTTCGTTCCCCAGAGGAGAGGGAAGAGACCGATTTTAACCTTCGCACGATCCAGCAAAACACTCTTCTCCTTGCCTCTTTCCTGAAGTTTCACTTTTTTCAAGACAAGGCCGGTGAAAAGGGCAGGAGAAACCTTCTCAATCGCGACGTCATATTTATCTCCAAAAGTCTTCCCGATCTCACTCTGAATCCGACCGGTTAACGCCTCAAAAGGAAATAGCAGGAAGGAAAAAATGATGAGGCAAAACAACGCAAAGATCGGATAAAGAACCAGTCGAATCGTGAGTGACATTTCTCTCAAGTCTCCTTCCTCATGGAAAATGTCGCGATCTCACAAGAGGCATCGAGCAGTTGTCGATTCGCATACTTTGTCTTGATTTGGATACGCCGCACTCGCATGATCTGATTCGGATCGCGTTCAATCTCAAAAAGAAAATCCATCAGCTGTTTCAGTGTTGTGCCGACCAATTGAACCTCCACCGAGTGAATCTCGAGAAAATCAGTGTCTTGAGGCGGTTTTTCCGTCAGCTGCTTGACCGAAATGCCGACCTTGTTCGCGGCATTTTCGACCCGACCGGTGACTGAACCCCCCTGCCCCAAACCTTTCTCTATCGTTTGAATCTCTTTTTGGGATAACTGATACTCTTGAATTTTTTTCTGAACCTCCAAAAATCCCTTCTGGGCTTCAGCAATGTTATGCTGCATCGACCGAAGTTTTCCTGAAACAAGAGACATCGGCAGAAAAAGCAACAAAACAACCACAAGGGCCATCGCACCGAGGGCGATCCATTTTTCCCGAGGGGCAAGCCCACTAAAGGCATGATAGAGGTTCTCAACAGAAAACCTCTGGAAGGGGGAATCTTTCATTTTAAGCGCCACCTTCGTCCCCTCCTTTCACCACCTCCGCCTCTCCTCCCTCACCCAGTTTCACATCAAATGAGATGTCGAATTTGACCTGATCTCCAACACCCTTTCGAACATTAGTCGTCGCGACATTTTGAAATTGTGGTGAACTCGCCAAGGCTGTCTTGATCTGATCCACCGCCTCGAAGGAATTGGTTTGACCCGTAAGTCGAATTTTTCCTGCGGTAAGGGTAAATTGATCCACATCGATCTGAATCGTCTCGCGATTTGGGAGTGCCTTCGAAACCCCCTTCAGAATTTCCAGAACAGAAAGGGCGGTCTCTTCCTGAAGCTTCCGCCTCTTCTCCGTAGATTCACCGATACGACCACTCAAGATGGAAAGGACATTCTTTGGCTGGGAGAGACTTTTTTTGGGAAGTTCCGGAAGCGTTTCGGCCGCCATGGAGGCGAGTTGTTCTTGCTGATCCTTGAGACGATCCCGAAGACTGAAATAACTGATCAGAAAAGTCCCCAAGACAAAAAAGCTGATAATTCCAATCTGGATCGCAACACTCCTGACCAATCCGACCAAATCACGAATCTCGCCCCGATAGGCAAATTCACCGCGACGAAACTGCAGATCCCTCGTTCCCCCTCCGATCACCCCGCGATAAGCGAGTGACAAGGCAGGTGCGATAATCGGTCGCGCCCAGGCAGAATCATGCAAGCGGTTGGCGGGGATTTCCAGACAGTCCAGAAAACTGACATTTTTCCTCAGAGTTTTTGAGACAAATTGATCAATTCCGTTCAGCCGAGAGGTGCCACCGGTCAGCAGAAGCGCTGAAACCACCTCCCCTGTTTCTTCCTGAAACCCGACAAAGGTCTGTCGAAGCTGAACAAGAAGCTCGCTCAACGGTTTCTTGATCGCTTCAGCAACCTGTTGGACCATCGGATCGACAATTTCGGCGCTCTCTCCAACCTGTCCCATTTCGACCTTGATCTTTTCAGCCTCTGCCTCCGAAATCTTGAGGCTCTGGGCAATCGTGTGGGTCAGGTCACGTCCTCCTGTCATAATCGTCCGTGCCGAACGCAATTCACCCCCCAGAAAGATACAAATATTGGTTTTCAGATGTCCGAGATCCACAATGGCATAAGCCCCTTCGGGCACAGCGACCCCGAGTTTGACAAGGTTCGTCATTTCGACCAACTCGGATCCGACAAACCGAGGATCGAGCTCTGCCCCACCAAACCGATTTAAAAATTTAATGAACTCTCCCTTCCTCGAGTAGGCGACAAGCACGCGGGAGTGGGTCTTTTCGGAGGAAAGGATCTTATAATCAACAACCGCCTCTTCCAAGGGAATCGGAAGATAGTTCTCCATTTCAAACTCAATCGTCGAATCAATTTTCTTGAAATTGCTGAAGGGGAGGTCAATTGATCGAAAGGCGGTAAAATGGCCGGGGAGGGCTGAATAAATAAACTCCCCGCTCAGATTGTACTCCTCGAAAAGACGCTGGATCGCCTGAGCCTCTGCCCCCTCTGTCGAAGAGGTTACCGGCTGCTCATAAAATCCAACCACCTCAAATTCACGAAGGGAACGCTGGATCTCGACCACCTTGATCGAGTAGCTGCCAACATCGACGCCCAATATTCGCTGTGACATTGTTTTTATACTACCTTTATTCGACCCGATAATAAAGTATTTTCCATAAGTTAGGATTAGTCCCGTTCGTATCCAGGACCGACCGAATCCGAACCTCGATCTCCCCCACGGTTCCTGTCGCCTCCAGAGAATAGAAGCGATTCTCCGTCCGAATCTGTGAGGCCAACCCAGATCCCCCTCCCTTGGGACGTCGCCCCTTGGCCCTCCCTTCGGTAACCTCCCCTCCCTCTTCTCCAGTACCTGCCTGTTCAGTACCTGCCTGGCCTCCAAGGGCAGAGGTAATCACCTGGGCGATCTGTGCTGGCCTTGGATTTGGTTGTGAGCAGGCCTCACGGATCGCATCGATCAAAGAGGCAACACGGGTTTCGTCGTTGGGATTGAACGGAAAGGCACCGGGTGTCGTCTGACTATAGTTTTGTAAAAAGGCTCGAATCGTCTCATCACTGGATTGACAGATATTAATTTTATCGTCTCCGTACACCGTCACACTCGGCTCCATCAACTGGAAGAGCTCATCCCCTAGATTGGGAATCAAAAGAAGCTCTGCCTTTGTCGCAAATTTTCCATTTTTCGGTTTGTAGGGAAGATCTGAATAATCGGCATCTTCATAACCCCCTTGAAGACCGGCCGCTTCGTTAATCCGGTCATCCAAGTCTACCCAATCGGCAATCGCCGTTGCGATCTTCCGCATACTGTCAACACTCCCCCCGGAGGTCTTTTCAAATTCTGGTTGGGTCAGAAGCGAAACGAGGAGGCTTTTTTGATTTTCATACGTACGACTGGCCGCGGGATTGACAGCCCCTTCTTCGTTTTCGAAGGCGCCGGGTAAGACGCCTACTCCACCAACTCCCCTCGCAGAAGGTCGGAAGGCATTGAGGTTAATCTTCCCTTCTTCGGTATCACACTTCCCTTCAAAATCCCCTCCCAGATTAAAAAGATCTCCCCCCTCCTGCTCTCCACCCCCTGTCTCTTCCTCGCCCCCTTGGGTCAACCCTTCCTCACCCAGAGAGACAGAGCCACTCGCAATCCCCTGAATCATCTGCGTGGAGAGGGGAAACATTTTACAGAAGGGATCGTTGCTGACTCCCGTCCCTGACATCTCGCTTAAAAGACTCGCAAACTGCTGACGCATCTGGCGTTCCTTCGACAATTGGAGGCGGGTTAGATTCATCGCTGATTGCGCGAGATAGTAGGCCTTCATGCGATTGCGAAGTGTCGTCGCGACACTATAGGCAACATGGGCGTTGTAGGCGAATTCAACGACGACAGTCGAGACAATCAAAAGAGAGGCCAAGACAATCATCAAGGCAACGCCGGATTCTGATTTCCATTTTCCCATACTCAATTTCTCCCAATTGGGCGGGTCCTGGCTTTCAGAAATCATTCGGTCCCGGAGCCATTCCCAGGAACGCCGTTGTTAAAAATCGATGCGTGACCTCTTCATCCATCGGATCCTGAACAATCAGAAGGATCTCCACCGCCCTCGGAAGCTTGTTAATATTGTCCAGACTGGACGAATCCCAGCTCTCGACAAATTCCCCTTTCACCGAATCAAAATAGCGAAAATTAAGTTCGGAGATCCCTTTAAAAAGAATCGAGGTCCTCCCTCCCTCTTTTGAATCGGCATCGGGAGGAGATTGCTCCCTTTTCTTCAACACCCAAAGCTCCTGCTCACTCTCCTCGTCCGGCTCCAGGAAATAACTCACCTCCGCCTGGTCTGACTCCTTCGAATCCTTCAGGTAACGGACATGGGTGAGCGTTGTGAAGGTAAGGCTATCCTGATCCCCTTCATCAGATCCGATAAAGACAGTCTTGACCCTCTGTTCCCCTGCCCCGGAACGGCCCAGAAAATCGGGTGTCGAATAAAGGTAGGCGGACTCGAGCTCTTTCGTCATCTGCTGAAGACTCAGTCCCGCCGACTGGAAGATTTCGTAGCGGGTGTCGAATCTTTCTTTAGAGGCAAATGTTGTCCCGGCAGCCTGCCAGACTAACAAGGAAATAATTGCCAACAAGGTAATCGCAATTAAAACTTCTATTAAAGTAAAGCCTCGTTGGTTCATCTCGCCCCCAAGGGATTCACGACATGAGTGATGAGTGTCAGCCCAGGCTCCTCCTCTTCAAATTCCATCCAACCAACCTCGACTCGAATCTCCCTCGATGACTTGGAGAGTTCCTCCGAAAGCATCTGCATCGCCTGACCTAAAACCTCCGTCTCTCCTCCCTCAGGAAGGGAAGGGGTCGGTAGCTCGACCTTCTTGACCGCCAACTTCCAAAAAAAATCAGGATACTTCTCCTCCTCAAAAACCCCTTTCTCCTCTTTTTCGTCAGGAAATTCCCCCTTCGGGATCCCCTTTTCGATTTCTAAAAGGACCTCGGACATCTTTTGTTTCGCGAGAAGAGTCGCAATCAGAAGTCTTTCAGCCCTCGCGGAGGCGAGGATCGATTGGCTCTGGAGATTCATGAGGGCGAGCAGGGAAACAGCGAGTATCGCTACGGAGACCATCACCTCCAGAAGTGTGAAACCTTTATTCCTTTTTTTCGAGATCACGATATTCCCCCTGAATATTGACCCCCCCTGACAGAGACATCACCTCCACCGAAAAATGGTCCTCGTCCCCCTCGTCACGCAGATTGATCATCCCCTCCGTCGCATAGCCGTCAGGGAAAAAATAGAGATAGAGAACCCCTTCTGTCTTTTTTTCAGGCAAATACCCGACGGTCACATCCTTAAAAAAAACACCGCTCCCTAATTTCCGACGACGAAGGAGCGTGTCATCCTCGATCTCTTCGAACTTTTTTTTCTCCTCAGGGACCCCTTCTTCAGGGTTTTCTTCCGGAACCGCTTCTGCCTCTTTCCCCTTCCCCTTCCCCTTCTTCTCTTTACTTTCCTTACTATCGTCTTCTTCACTGGAGATCACAAAAGGATCGGCACTGACCTCCACCCAATACTCCGACTCACCAAAATCGAGGGCAAGACGCAGATACTTATGTTCGGTAATCGCCTTGGATCGAACGTAGCGAATCAAGGAACCGAGCTCACGTGCAGAGCTTTTGAGTTCGACATTCAGGGCAGTCCGAAGGCCCGAGGTCGCGAGCGCCACGATCACCCCGACGATCGCGAGCGCCACCAGAAGCTCGATCAGGGTAATCCCGCTATTTTTCCTTAGTGACGCCAATCTCCCAGGAATTAATATCCTCATCCGTATCCTCTCCCCCTTCCTGGCAGTCAGCACCCAGAGAAGTCATTTCATAACGGTTTCCATGGAGACCGGGACTATAGTAGATAAAATCACAACCCCAGGGATCCTTTGGAACCGCGTTCCCCTTCAGGTAACCATCACGCGGATAAGAGTTGGGGATCCTCCCGACAGACGGTTTTTCAATAAGCGCCTTCATCCCCTGCTCTGTTGAGGGGTAAAATCCATTGTCACGACGAAATTCATCAAGTCCCGTCTCGAGACTTTTCATCTGCGTCTTTGCCGCGGTCACCTTCGCCTGATCCAATCGTCCCAAGACGTTGACGGTCACGATTGTCGCGATCATGCCCAGAATGGTCACGACAACCATGATTTCAATCAAGGTCATCCCTTTCTCGCTCAGCATCTTTTTCTTCATGATTCCCCCTTTTTGTTTGACTCCACTCAAGCTCCCAATTGATTCAATTGCAAAATCGGCAACAATATCGACATCACAATAAACGACACCGCTCCTCCCATAATCAGGATCATCAGAGGCTCCAGCAGTGTCGTGAGTGTCCCGACCAAATTATCAATCTGTTGATCAAAATTTTGAGCGATGCGGTTCAGCATCGCCTCAAGCTCCCCTGTTTTTTCTCCAACAGCGATCATGTGAATCACGATGGGGGGGAATTGACCACTTCGACGCAGAGGTTCTGCCACCGGTTCCCCCTCTCTGACCGCAATCCGCGTCTCCTCGATCGCTTGAACAAGGAGCGTATTTTGCACAATTTTTTTCACAATATCCAGTCCATTCAGAAGATTTACCCCACTGCTCATAAGAGTCGCCAGGGTTCGCGTGAAACGTGAGATCTCAACCATCCGAAACAGTTTTCCGAAAATCGGCAGCTTCAAGACAAGACGATCGTACAGGTCCTTGCCTTTCGGGGTTCGGAGAAAACGCCGCAAGCCGTAGAAAATCCCGCCAGCCAGGATCAGCAGGAGGTACCAATAATTTCCGATCAGATGGGAGAGACCGATCAACAGGCGTGTCGGGAGGGGAAGCGTTGCATTCACATCCTCAAAGATCTTCGTGACCTTCGGGACAACATAAACAATGAGGAACGCCATGAGTCCTGTCCCAACAAGCGCCATAATCAGAGGATACATGAGGGCCCCAAGGATCTTCGCCCGCAATTTTGCCTGACTCTCCATCAGATCGGCCAGCCTCTCCAGCACAACCTCAAGCGCCCCGGAGGCCTCACCCGCCGCAATCATATGGATAAAAAGACCGGAAAAAACTTTCGGGTGTTGACCTAACGCCTCAGAGAGTCTGGAGCCCTGAACCACTGCCTCCTTGACCGACCCCATGATTCCCCGGAGCTTCAGATTCGCCGTCTGTTCTGACAAGGCGGCCAGGGCATCCACCAAAGGGATATGCGCCGAGACGAGGGTTGACAGCTGCCGGGTCAGGGCCGCGAGATCCTGAAGTTTGATTCTCTGAAAATACTTTGCGAAATCGACATCCCCACCCAGGCTTAAACCTTTTGAAGAGCGAGCCCCCTCCAATCCAATATGAGTGGGATAAACACCGATCTTTCTGAGCTTCAGTCGTGCTGCCTTCTCGGACTCGGCATCCATAACGCCTGAAGCCGCCTTGCCCTGAGTGTTTAACCCCTTGTATGCATAAACAGGCATTATCTCAGCTCACCGGTGACTCGGAAACATTTTGTTCGGCAGATGGCTCAAGAGGCTGCTCCAGCCGCTCTCGCAAGACATCTTCCTGCGTCACAAGCAAAACCTCTTCGAGGGTGGTCTGTCCCTTCATCGCCCTCTGAAGCGCATCCTCTCTCAGGGTGACCATTCCCTTCCTCATCGCAGCCCTCTTCAGCGTGGTCGCATCACAATTCTTCATCACAAGGGAACGAAGCTCTTCATCGATCAGGAGAAGCTCATGAATACCGCTACGACCTGAATAACCGGTCTGCATGCAGTTGGGACAACCGACCGCTCGATAGAGCTGGCGTCCTTTCAGATCCTCGCGTCTTAAATTCAGACGTCGGAGCTCCTCTTCGTCAGGGTTGTATTTCTTGGCGCAATCCCGACAAACAGTCCGCATCAGTCTTTGGGCCAGGATGGCAATGACGGAGGAGGAGACCAGAAAAGGTTCCACCCCCATATCGAGAAGACGCGTAATCGAAGAAACGGAGTCATTGGTATGCAAAGTTGAGAAGACGAGGTGACCTGTCAGCGCCGCCTGGACAGCAATCTCGGCGGTTTCCTTATCACGAATCTCTCCCACCAGCACCACATCGGGATCCTGACGAAGGATCGCCCGCAGGCCGGAGGCGAAGGTCAGGTTAATCTTGGGATTGACCGGAATCTGATTGATCCCTTCGATCTGGTATTCCACCGGATCTTCCACCGTAATAATCTTGAGGTCCGGTTTATTAATCTTGGTCAGACACCCATAGAGCGTCGTCGTCTTGCCGCTTCCGGTCGGCCCCGTCACAAGGACAATTCCATGACTCATGTCGAGCAGTTCATTGATCCTCTTTTGTATCTGGGGATTGATCCCCAATTTTTCGATGTCCAGAACGACGCTGCTCCTATCGAGCAGACGAAGGACGATCGATTCACCGACCGCCGTCGGGACTGTCGACACACGAAGATCGATATCTTTTCCGGCAATTTTCAGACGAATGCGGCCATCCTGGGGAAGACGTTTTTCTGCAATATTTAAGTTGGCCATGACCTTGATTCTGGAGGTAATCGCCGCCTGGGCCTTCTTCGGAGGATGCATAATATCATACAGGGTCCCATCGACACGGAACCTCACAATCAGATCCTTCTCAAACGGTTCGATATGAATATCAGAGGCCTTCTGTTTCACCGCACGAAAGATCAGAGAGTTCACAAGGCGGATAATCGGGGCCTCATCCGCGGAATCCAGCAAATCCTGAACCTCCTCCAATTCCTGGCCAATCGTATCCAGATTCTCCTCCTCGAGCTGTCCAGCCCCCTTCGCCCCCATGTCGCTCATGCGGTTATACACAGAATTAATTGCAGAAACGATCTCATAGGAGCTGGCAATAACAGTCCGAATCGGTGCCCCGTAAAGAACACGTAGATCATCCACAATATAATGATTCAGGGGATCCGACATCGCGACGATCATGGTCCTGTCTTCCTTTTTGATCGGAATCACCTCATTTTTCTTCGCGTAGTTGAGCGGGACGACGCTCATAAGTTCCGGCGAAATAGACTCAGGTTCGATGCGCGTCAGATAGGGGATTCCCAATTGGATCGAGAGCGCCTTCAAGATATCCTCGTTCCTTAAATATTTGAGTTGAACGAGGGCATCCCCCAACTTAACACTTTTTTCCCGTTGATAGGCGAGAGCCTCCTCCAACTGCTGTTGGGTGAGGGAGGTGTTCTCTAATAAGATCGCCCCTAATGATCGATCTTCCATAAGATAGAAAGCAAGTTTAACACCATTAAAGTGCCAGGTCCACTTCCTCATCAGGACTCGAGGGAGCCCCCGACTCTTTTTTGGGTGACTCTTTTTTTGGCTCCAGCGTGGGAGCAGGAGTCGGGGCCTTTTCAGGAGTTGGCGCCTTTTGAGGTTCTTCAAAAGGGGCCTCTTCCGTAGAAGGTGTATATTCCAGGAGATGACGGGAATGAGTTGCCATTGACTGACGAATCTGCTTCCTTTGGGCCTTGCTGTAATTCTCATCAATAAAGGCATTCTTTTCTTCGATCTTTCTCTGCAGGATCGCCAGAAAATCCCTCGGTTCCCGAATAATGTTAGGGGTCAGGAAAACCACAAGATTGACCTTTTGTTTTGACTTGCGCCGGGTCTTGAAGAGCCAACCTAAAATCGGGATATCCCCCAAGAGAGGGACCTTGCTGATGACGGTCGTATATTTATCCTTGATCAATCCCCCAAGCACAATCGTCTGCCCGTTCTGGGCAACAATCGCGGTCTTGATCGATCGCTCCGTCGTCGAGGGACCCGCCTGAGTCGCAATACTCGGCTGTTCCTGTTGAGGCAAGACCTCGCGATCCTCCTGACTCACCTCAAGACGGACCGTATCGGCCGCCGAAATCTGTGGTTTGATCTTCAACGTCAATGCGACATCTTCCCGAGTAAAGGTTGTCTGCAGACTTCCTCCAATAGTCGTTGCTGCCGCCGTGGGAAATGGGACCTTTTGACCGACCTTGATCTCCGCCTCCTGATTATCGAGGGTCAAGATATTCGGTGTCGAAAGGATGTTCACATCCGTTGTCCCTTTGGCCAACTGAAGCGCTGTAAAAAAGGCAGGGACACTCAACTGGGTCGTTCCTGTCCCGCCCGGGGCCCCGGGTGTATTGATGGTAATTGTATCCCCCGTATTGACAGCCCCTGCACTTCCGCCCAAGAGACGTGAAGGGTCGAGGAAACCAAAGGTGCTCCCAAAGGCGGCAACCTGAGTCCCACCCACATTAAAGGCCTTCCCTCCAATCGCCCCGAATCCTAACTGCTGATCTTCAGAGATTGAAAGCTCGACAATAACCGCCTCCACATAGACCTGCTTTCTCGGGATATCGAGTTTCGAGATCACCTGATCGACAAGGATCTGGTAGTCCTTCGCGCTCGAGGTAATCACAAGCGAGTTTGTCGTTTCATCTGCCGTTACCGACCATTTGCCCCCCAATGCAACACCACTGAGCATCTCAGGACCGCCTGGTCCAGGAGGCCTTGGGGCCCCCGGAGGTCCCTTGTCTTTTGAAAGGGCCCCTGACAACGAGGTTAAAACAGAGGCGATATCCTTGGCGGCGGCGTGTCTCAGATAATGAACATGGATCTCGCCCACCGCCCCCTGGAGTGGACTATCCAATTTCTTGATCAGATCCCGGACATCTTTGAGCGCCCTCTTGGAGGCCAACACGATCACTGAGTTTGTCCTCTCATCAGGGATCACCTTGCGAAGAAGTGGCGTCTCATCACCACCTTCCCCCTCTGCTCCTTTTCGTCGCGGACGTGCCTTGTCCCCCCCTTTTTCTTCTTCAAAAATCTGCGTGATTTTCGACGCGATATCTTTCGCATCGGCATAGACAATCTGGATGATCTCCATAATCTCCTGAGGACCTTCGGTATCGAGCTCTTTGATGAGACGAAGCAGACGATCAATATTGGTTCCGGTATCGGTAATGATCAGGGTATTCGTAACCGGGTAGGCAAAAAGGTTCCCCTCTTTTGAGACGAGACTCTTGATCACATTCGACATATCAATCGCACTGATATTCTTCATGGTAATAAGACGGGTAATGAAGCGATCTGTGTAGGGACTATCGGAGGTATAAAAATCGATCGGATTGCTAATCGCCTCCCTCGTCGGGACAAGTCGATACAGACCGGCCGGTCCCTGACGAATGGTACACTTGTTCGCCTCCAGCGCAGAAAGGAACGTCTCCCAAACTTCATCCTTCGTCATCTTTCTTTCACTGATAATAGTGATCTTCCCCTTGCAGGCCTTGTCATCGAGAATAAAATTTTTGGAGAGGGCGCGACTGATCTGCTTGATCACCTCGGTGATATCCTCATCGGCCACATTAAAATACATCCCCTCCTCTTCCAGAATTTTCTCTGTTTCTGTTGCTGGGGCCGGGCCAATCGGCTGGGAGACCGTAGGAACTGCCGTCTCTACCGGGGGGGGAACTTCTGCCGCTGGTGTTGGAGGAGTGGTCGGCGCTGCAAGATCACTCGGGGCAGGGACCGCCGGTGGTATCTCCGCTGGAGGAACCGTCATCGCCGGCGGCAATCCAATGACCGGCGGGCCGACTTGACTTGGTGACGGGGCAGCTGGCTCCAAAACAGGGGGTTGAGTCGGTGAGACAGGTTCAAGACTGACCGCCGGGGGCAATGTCGTCGGAGGTGATGGTGCCGGTGCGGTCATCTTTGGAGTTGGTAAGGTGACGGGGGGATTCGGCGCGACATCGGCCGCCCAACTGAGTTGAGTCACAAAAAAAGTAATGACCAAGACACAGCTAATGAGTCTTTTTCTACCTAATTTCGTATTCGAGTGTGGTATGTTTATCCCCCCGCAGCACATCAATGCTAAAGGTCTTTTGATCCTTCAGTTCACTGAAGAGTGCCATGCCCCGTTTAACATCAAGCTCCTGCCCATTAATTTTTTCCAAGACATCGCCCCGTTTGATTCCCAATTTACTTATAATACTTCCTGGCTTCACGGAAAGAACTTTCATGCCGGCAACCCTTCCATCTTTGAAATGAGGCACGATCCGGACCTCCGTATAGAAACGATCAAGATTGGCCAAGGCATCATCAATTGCCGATTGATCTATCACCGTAACATTCCCTTCCTTGCCAACCGTCTCTACCACCTTTTCCTCGGAAGGACCAGAACTCCCTGCCGCTTTTTTCTCTCCATGAACTTTTTCAGCCGATTCAAAAATCGATTTCTTGCCACTGTCAAGGGAAAGCTCGGCATATTCAAGCCGGCCATTATTGATAAACTCTATCCGATCTTTCATCACCTTCGTCAATCGGACATTCGCTGAAAAAGATTTTTCATCTCCGACATAATAGACGTCATCCTTGCCCCCCTTTCCTTTTCCACCTCCCACCGTGACCGAGGAGCGTCGATCAATCCCTTCACCAACGACAAGAGTTCCCAAGACTCGAACATCGAGTGAGGTCTTCACGGCAGGACCGCCTTCATTCAAGATCTCTCCCGCCATATCTTCCGTGGAAACTTCTTCCAGACCAGAAGCTTGCGAGTTAAAGATATTCCTTTCAGCAATAACTGAATAATCCTCTACGGTGGGCGCTCCCTTTTCATCTTCAGTAATCTTCTCCTCAGCAGGGGTTGTCTCCACAGCAGGGGTGAGAAGATTGGAGCCTAAAAGAGAGGAGACAAAAGTTGAGATCGCTTGCGCGACTAAAAAACAGGAAATCGCAATGGTAACGAAGTGCAGACACCAACTGTATCTTTTGAGAATGATAACCACAGGCCCCCAGCCTCCCGACGTTATAAATTAAGCTAATTTATGCATAATTATATCACATTTTTAGGATCGGGCAAGCGGTTTAATTACTTGACTTTTAACCGTTATCTCCCATAAGGTACTGCGCTCCATGGCAAGAATAACTGTCGAAGATTGTCTCGAAAATTGCGAAAACCGATTCGCGCTCGTCCATATCGCTGCAAAGAGGGCCCGCGAACTCTATAAAGGGGTTGAACCTCTTTATCCTTGCAAAAACAAAGAAATCGTCACCGCCCTTCGAGAAATTGCCGCCAGCCTCATCGGATTTAGTGAGACTCGGGAAGAAGAAGAAAAGAAACCCTCGAAAAAATAAATTGTCAATAAGCCACGGGTCGGGATTGAACCGACGACCTATCGCTTACGAAGCGATTGCTCTACCACTGAGCTACCGTGGCAATATCAAACTAGTTGCAACACTTATCGAATCCCTTTAAAAATACAATGTGAAACACATGAATAGAGCGAGCGTCGGATTCATTCCGCGCGAGCGACCTTTGTGGGGGGCTCGGGGGGGAAGTCGACGCAGTCGCCCCCCGATATTATGATCCTGTATCCGGCCATTGATATTTATCAAGGAAAGTGCGTCCGTCTGGCACAAGGTGACTTCAACCAGGCGAAGGTCTATTTTGAAAATCCTGTCGATGCCGCAAAGAAATGGGTGGACGAGGGGGCGCAGTGGTTGCACGTCGTCGACCTCAATGCCGCTGTTGAAGGACACCCCATCAACGTGAAGGCGATCGAAGAGATCATGACCTCTGTCGATGTTCCCGTCCAGATCGGCGGTGGGATCCGAAATGAGGAAACCGCTGAAATCTTTTTAACCCTTGGAGCGGGTCGGATCGTCATTGGGAGCGCTGTGATTGAGGATCCTGATCTGTTGCAAATTCTTTGTACCAAATTCGAAAATCGGGTCGCCCTGGGTATCGATGCGAAGGATGGACTAGTCGCTGTCAAAGGATGGAAAGAGATCACCTCACAAGAGGCACTCAAATTCGCTCAAGAATTAGAATCTAACTCACCAGCCTGCATTATCTATACGGACATCTCGCGTGATGGAATGCTGACGGGACCCAATTTTGAGGCGATTCAAAAAATGGTGAATGGACTCTCAACCCCTCTCATCGCCTCGGGAGGCATCTCTTCCCTTGACGATCTTAAAAAATTAAAGGAAATCGGTGTCACTGGTGCTATTTTGGGAAAAGCCCTTTATGAGGGAAAAATTAATTTGCTCGATGCACTCCAAACAGTTTCTTAAAAAGCAAGAAATGGCGTTAGACAAGGAGCACGAGCGAGGTCGACCGAGACGTACTTGTGTGGTACGTCGCAGGGAGTACCGAGTGAGAGCGACGCCGTATAACGACATTTATTGCTTTTTATGCTGACCAAAAGAATTATTCCTTGCCTTGACGTGAAAGACGGCCGTGTTGTGAAAGGAACCAAGTTCGTTAATCTCCGGGACGCCGGAGATCCGGCCCTTGTGGCCAGCCAATACAATGAAGAAGGGGCGGATGAAGTCACCTTTCTCGATATTACAGCCTCTTCAGAAAAGAGAAAAATCTTAATCGATGTCGTCGAACGGACTGCAGATCGAATTTTCATGCCCCTGACTGTTGGAGGGGGGATTAAAAACCTTCAAGAGATTCGTGAACTCTTGCTGGCTGGCGCCGACAAGATTTCCGTCAATACAAAAGCGGTCGAAAACCCCTCTTTCATCCAGCAGGCGGCCGAGAAATTTGGCAGTCAGTGCATTGTTGTCGCTATCGATGCAAAACGGGTCGTGCCCAAAACAAAAAAATGGCGCGTTTACACACATGGAGGACGGAAGGAGACGAAGCTCGATGCGGTTCAGTGGGCCAAGCGAGTGGAAAAGCTGGGTGCCGGCGAGATCCTCCTGACAAGCATGGATCGTGATGGAACAAGAGAAGGTTATGATATCGAGCTCACACGAGCCGTCTCTGAGGCGGTGAGTATCCCCGTCGTCGCCTCCGGAGGGGCCGGAAATCCGGGTCATATCCTCGAGGCCTTGACAAAGGGAGAGGCGAATGCCGTTATCGTCGCCTCCATTTTTCATTTTCGAAATTATCGCATTGAAGAGGTAAAGGAATTTTTGTGGCAACATGATGTCCCAGTCCGACTTTAATAAGACAGTGAACCCCAAGTGTTCTCTCTCCAGGTCCTGCGAAACTCGCCCGGCATTGTTCCGCGATTTCGCTCTGGTCCAAGGCTTCCCGCCGCGAAATCGCTCACTTTCAAAGGTGGGTCTCAAACAGGTTCTCGGACCTTCCGAAAGAATACTTGGGATTCACTGGAGATAAGTTATGATGAACTCAGTGATTGACCAACTGAAATTTGACGAAAACGGCCTCATCACCGCCGTCATTCAGGATTACAACAATAATGAAGTCCTGATGGTCGCCCATATGAACCGTGAGGCGGTTGAAAAAACTCTCAAAGGCCCCTATGTCACGTTCTGGTCGCGATCCCGAAAAAAATTGTGGGTCAAGGGGGAGGAATCAGGCCATACGCAGGAAGTGAAGGAGGTCTTCATCGATTGTGATGCGGATACCCTTTTGATCAAAGTAGATCAGAAGGTCGCCACCTGTCATGAGGGGTATCGAAGCGACTTTTTTAGAAAAATTGAGAAGGGAAAGATAGAGATCATCGCGGAAAAGATTTTTGAACCAAAAGAGATTTACAAAAAATGAGTACATGTCTTTTCTGTAAAATTATCAAAAAAGAGATCCCATCCAAAATGATCCACGAAGATGAATCCTGTATCGCCTTTCATGACATCTCCCCTCAGGCCCCCACGCATATTCTTGTTGTCACGCGTAAACATATTGAAAAAGTGGCCCAGCTCGACCCTCAAGATAAAGAGTTGGTCGGACATCTTCATTGGGTTGCGAAGGAGATCGCACAACAATTGAAGTTAACCGATTTTCGGCTTGTTTTGAATAATGGCGCTGCCGCTGGTCAGTCGGTCTGGCACCTACACCTCCACCTTCTCGGTGGACGCCCTTTTCATTGGCCGCCAGGATAAAAAATTTTCAAATTAAGGCCTGAATCTTGGCAAGAAGCATCTCTGAACTAAACGGCTTTCTCAAAAAATCCTGCGCCCCATCAGCGATAACCCGTTCCGAAAGACCCGGTTCTGAGAGCGCTGTCTGAACAACAACAGGAATTCTTTTCGTTTCCTCTTTTGAACGAAGTGCCTCGAGGACCGTCCTGCCGCTCCCCCCCGGGAGTCGAAGATCGAGGAGGATCAGATTCGGTCTTGCCTTGTGCGCCAACTCTATCGCCCGAACCCCCTCCGCAGCCTCAATCACCTCATACCCCTCCATCTCCAACAGATCACGGATCGCCAGGACCTGATCCGGCTCATCATCAACCACCAAAATCTTTTTCCCCCCACCGCTCATTTGTGGAGATTCCACAACAGGCAACGTAAAGTGAAAAGAAGCGCCACCTGTTGATTGATTTTCCGCCCAGATCTTTCCACCATGTTGATCCACAATTTTCTTGCATATCGCGAGACCCAAACCGATCCCTTGGTAACCAGCTCCCCCTTCAGGCCTTTCCAGTTGACTGAATTTGCCAAAGAGACTCCCCATCTTCTCCAGAGGAATTCCAGGTCCATCATCGATTATCACAACCTCAACAAAACCCTTCTGTTTTTGAACACAAATCCTGATTTCTCGCCGCACATACCGGCTCGCATTGTCGAGAAGATGTCTGAAAATTTGTCGAACAAGATAATCATCAGCCTGTACAAAGATAGGGCTGGTTGATTCTGTTTCTGATTCAAACTTGAGCTGAAGTTTAATATCCCGATCCTTTGTGACTATCTGGAAGTTTTCCATAATTTCACGGAGTACTGTCTTTAAATCAAATTTCAGGGGTTTGAATTTCGACTGTTTTGATTCGAAGCGCGAGAAATCAAGAAGGTGGAGAACGAGTCCTTCAAGACGGCTCAAATTCCGGGTAATAACCTCCACAAGTTCTCTCTGCTTTTCTGTCAGCTCACCCCCAACCCTATTCTGGAGATTCGAGGCAACACCTTTGAGATGCGAAAGGGGTGTCCGAAGTTCATGGGAAATCATCGAGATAAATTCGTCCCTTAACTTCTCAAGCTCGCGCATCCTCTCCTTTTCCCTTGCCTCGCTAATCGCCCTCTCTATCGCAGGCCCCAGACGTGACAGTCGATCTTTCAAAAGATAATCAACCGCCCCTTGCCGAAGGGTCTCAACGGCAACCTCCTCCCCAACAGTCCCGGAAACAACAATCACCGGAGTCCCGGGAACCCTTTCTTTCAGGAGCGGAAGGACCGTGAGGACATCAAATCCTGCAAGATTATAATCAACAATAACCAGGTCCGGCTTGAAAAGATCGAGCGCCTCCAAAAACTCCTCTTTTGTCTCAACCCCTTTCAGGGAAAAGAGAGGATTAAACTCCCGAAGCTGAAGGGCAACAAGCTCCCTGTCACCGGGATTATCCTCCAGATAGAGGATCCGCATTTCTTGATCCATCATCATCTCCCCCCTTGCGATCGAACGTCCGATTGTACCCGAAAAAACAGGCAAAGCTAAAGTCCTAAATACCCCGCCTCTCTTCCTGTAACATATTGACATCATTTATCTTTTCAAATTGAAAAAAAGTTTACAAACATATAGTAAAGAGCTATTATATCAATAAGTTATTTTAATTTAAGGAGATCGCTCCGTATGGTGGGTTTTCTCCGCAGGTATTTTGTATTCCTCTTTTTCATGACCCTCTTCGGCTGTCTCGGGAGTGATCAAGCAACAAACGGGAAATTCCTTTTGAATGAAAACAGTGAGGGGACCGCCTATTCTCCCCCGACTCCTATCTTCAGGGATATCCGGATTGTCGCCTCAGCGAATCATCTGACTGCAGACCTCCCAGAAGGAAATCTGGAGACCTTCGCACTGACGTTGGATGACGCTACCCTCTCCTCAAACTCTGGGGATGAATTATCATTACTGGCGGACGAGAACCTCCAGCTTGACCTCACAACAGACGAACCGGCCGAAATTGCCTCAACAAGACTCCTCCAGGACTCCCCCTACGAAGAGGTCACGCTGACATTCAGCTCCATTACGATCGAAGGTTCCTTCACAACCAATGGACAAACCTACACCTTCGAGGTCAACTCAACAGAACCGATAGAAACTGTCGCCGCGATTCCAGAAGAGATCCTGACCTTCGCAGCAAGTCCAAATCTCCAGGCCTTGGCCTTTTCTAAATCACTCGAATTCGACCTCAATATCACATTGCCAACTCTGGAAACCTATCAGGAGGTTGTTGTGGAACTCCAAGAGGCTGTCTCTCTCTACAATCTCTCACCCAATGAAACGATCCGGATCTCCGAAGACTCGGATGATCCGATGTCACAATCGGTACGAGAGTCAATTCGAAGTCATTTTGAAGAAGCGGCCAGCACGAAAGTAACCAAAAAGACAAAGCCTGCAAAAGAGAAGGAAGAGGCCAATGAAAAACAAGATGAAATAGAAGAAGACGGAGAAGAACAAAATAACTCATCGAGTGAGAGCGAGACCGCTGATCACAGGGGAAACAGTCCGAGACAAGAAGAAGGAAATCGAAACTCAGATCGTGAGGAAAACCGCAATCAGCAGAACGACAACAACGATGAGAAGAACAAAAACAGTAATGAAAACGAAAACAAGAAAGATGATTCGGGAAAAGACAAAGACGATGACAAACAGGACAAAAAGGGAAACTCGGATCAAGGAAACGACAATCAGCAGAAGGAAAATAAGGGGAAAAAGAAATGAGGTAGGCGAATGAGTCTTTCAGTTGGAGATCGTTATCAGATTTGCGGAGAAATCGGAAAAGGAGGGATGGGAGATCTCCATATTGCACTGGATAGAACCAATGGGGGGAAAAGGGTCGCCCTGAAGATGATCTCTCGTCCTGTCGAGGGGAGAGACCTGCAATACCTGAGGGCAGAATACAGTTGTCTCACGCATCTGAGTCACCCCAATATCGTCCAGATTTACGATTTCGGTTATGACAAGGAGAGTCAGCGTTTCTATTTTACAGAAGAATATATTCCGGGAGAGTCCCTCCAAAATCATATCGGTCGACTCCCCTTCCCCAAGATTCTGGAAGTTACGGTACAAATCTGTCAGGCATTGGCCCACCTCCACGAGCGTGGGATTGCCCACGGCGATCTAAAACCCTCCAATATCCTTCTCGAATCCGGTCAGATAAAGCTGGTTGATTTTGGACTCGCTCGGGAAATGAAAAAATCCAAAGACGACCGACCGATCGGAGGGACACTTGCCTATCTCGCACCAGAAATCCTCTCCGGCGGAGACCCCTCTCCCCGATCGGACATCTATAGTCTCGGAATTCTTCTTTTCGAACTCACCACAGGCCGTCTCCCCTTCCAGATCGCTGACTTCCCAACAGCCCTGAAGGCCCATCATCTGGACACACCGGATCACCCAAGCCGGCTTCTCCCTTCCCTGCCACCTGCCTGGGGGGAATTCATTCTGCGTCTCCTCAACAAAGATCCGCAGGATCGGCCTGCAGAGGCTGCGGAATTGATCCGTGAAATCAATCTGACCTTCGGCACAAAATTTCCGACAGAAACAATCCCTTCGCGTCAAAAACGGCTCTCCTCCCTCCCGTTTGTGGGTCATGAAATGACCTTCAAAACCCTTTCCCGGTCACTCAAAGATCAAAACACAACGCTGATTCTCATTCGAGGCCAGCCGGGGGCTGGGAAGACACGATTCCTCAAGGAGGTTAAAAGAATTTGTGAAGAAAATGATGCCCCCTGTGAAACGATTCAATGGATCGACAATTTCGATTCGCTCTCTCTTCATGAACAAATGGGTCTCGTCAGCAAAAATCAAAAAGGGGGAGGAAAGGTCATCGCCACTGTTACGGAATGGCCACTCCTTCCGCTTCCCCAGGAAACGTATCAAAGACTGGAGCTCCCGTATCTAACAGAAGATCAAACGACGAGACTCCTTGAAAACACATTCGATGGCGACATTCCGACGACCTTCGCCAAAGAAGTTTTCCTCCTGACAGAAGGGTTTCCCTCCAGAATTATCTCCCTTGTCGACAAACTTTACGAAGACTCACTGATTCCCTTTGAACCAATCTCCGCCCAGCTTGCCCAGACAGATCTCTTCGATCTCTATGAAAAAGACTCTCTCCATGGATTTCGACAGAAAGAAAAAAATGACTATTCGAGATCGCTGGAGCGAACGATCCTCTTCTACGAAGGGAGGCTGCAACAAGGAGACGAATCCCATCGGGACACCCTGGCGGAACTTTATTACGAAAAAGGGGACCTGGATAAAACCATCTCCATCCTGGAAAACAGTCCTCAGGCAACCTTTGCCAGGCAACTCCTGTTATCAAAGGCCTGGATTAAAAAAGGAGATCTCAACAAAGCGGAAGAGATCCTTCAGACGACAGACCCAGACTCACTGACTCAGCCGGAGCTGGCAAATCTGATGAACAATCGTGGAATGCTGAACTTTTATCGTAGCCATTCACAAAAATCAGAAGATTGTTTTCAAGAGGCACGAAAATATTATCTCAAAATCGGCGATAAACTCCATGTCGCGGCAGCCGATAATAGTCTCGCCAACCTGATGCTTAGAACCAACCGGGAAGAAGAGGCGGAAAAACAGTATCTCAAGGCGCTGAAGGGAGCGCGGGAGATTTATGACCTGATGGGAGAAGGCTCCTATCTGATGAACCTGGGCGCCCTGTATCAGCAGCGTCAGGATTATGCCAAGGCACTCGAACGGTATTACGAAAGTCTTATCCGTTTCCAAAGGATCAATTACACACTCGAGATTCCACGGGTCCTGAACAATCTCGCCAATACTCATCTCCAGATGGGAAATCTCCTTCGGGCCAAGGAGTTGATACGAGAGTCACTCCATCTCACACAGGCCAAGAAGCTCCCCTATCTCGAGGGATATGGCCTCCTTATCCGTGGAGATATCTACGCCTCTGATGGAAAACTGTCCGAAGCAGAATTGAGTTATGCGGAGGCCCTGAAGCGTTTTACGACGCTCGGCACCAGAGAAGAGGAATCCCTTGCTAAAATTGGACTCCTCCGGGTCGCACTTGAAAAAGAGGATTGGAAAACCTTCGATCAGGAAAGAAATTTCATTGAATCCTCCCTCACCCCTGATTCAAGACACTCCCTTAAACAGGATTTTCAAGGCCTCCAACTCCTCGCACACTATGCCCGAAATGAATTGAAGAGCGATGATCTGACGCAAATCCTGCAACAAGAGCTCCCCCGAAACCTTTTTCCGATCCTCGAGCGAATCAGCAAGAAGAGGCATGATTTCATCACCCTCGAATGGGTGGCGGCAAAGCTGGGACGCGCCGGTCTCTCTTCGGCAAGGAATCAGGCGCTATTCAAAGAAAGGGGAGGAGATCTTGTCACCCTTTTCGATCGACTCCATGTCGTCCATGCCATGATCGCCGCTGCCCGGCCGACATCTGAAGTGGTCAGCTCAATCCTCAAAAGCGTTCTGGAACTCTCCCAAACCGACCGAGGAATTTTAATCCTCAAAAGTGGTGAGAGCTTTCAGGTCAGCGCCTCCCAAAATCTGGAGGGGAATATCGCCCAGGAAATCGGTCGTCGAATCTCATCGACCATCATACACAATGTCCTTCAATCCGGGCTCCCCTCTTTCATTGAAGATGCCCAAGAACTCAACCCTGTCATCGAGAGTGTCGCTAATTTGGGACTTAAATCGATCCTCTGTTTGCCCATGAATGCGAACGGAGAAACCTTGGGGATCATTTATGCCGATTCTCGAAAGAATACTTCTTATCAAGGGGTCTTCCCCCTCCTGCAAGCCTTTGCTGACGAGGCCTCTCTGGCCATTATCAACTCAAGGCTTATGGAAGAGGTCCGGGAGAAAAATCGTACGATGAAAGAAAATGAAACCCTCATGATTCAATCAGAAAAAATAAAAACCTTGAATCAGATGGCTGCCGGAGTTGCCCATGAAATTTCCAGTCCCCTCGCCGCAATCCGCTGCCATGTGGAAATGGCGCTGCAAGAAGGGAATGAGTCACTCAAGCCTGTTCTGAACTCAGTGGAAGAGATCGGCAATCTGCTTCATCAAGTCCGATCCCTTGCCGGCAATCAAAAGCCGGAATTCCAGCTCCTCGACCTCACTGCAGTGACGAAGAATACTTTAGAAGAGTTTGCCTCTCTCAAAAATCCGACGATTCAACTCAAAACATCACTCCCCGATCACCCCTTGTGGTTTCAGGGGAACTTTAATCTCCTGCATCAGGCGATCCTGAATCTTCTTTCGAATGCACATGACTCCTTGCTCCCTCAGGGAGGGGGCACCATTCAACTCCAGATTCAATCCTCCGACTCCTGGCATAAACTGATCATTTCAGATGATGGACCTGGAATCCCCACAGAAATCATGACGAAAATTTGCGAGCCGTTCTTCACAACAAGTTCCGGTTCCGGTGAGGGGAAACTGGGGATCGGGCTTACGATGGCGTTAAGTATTCTCCATCAACATGGCGGTAAAATGGCGATTGGCAATCAACCAAACGGAGGGACTTGGGTCACACTGATGATCCCAGCTCATAAACCTTCTTCAGAGGATGCCTAAATGGGAAAACTGATCATTGCCGATGACAATCGAAGCCTAACGATAGGGCTTCAGCGATTCTTTCGAAAAAAAGGATATGACGTCTCAATCGCCTTCGATGGAGAGGAACTGCTCTCCCTCTGCAAGGATAACCATGTCGAGGTGGTCGTCCTCGACCTCCGGATGCCCCGCATGAATGGTTTGGCCGCATTGGAAAAAATCAAGGAACACTCCCCCAAAGTCCGCGCTATTGTGATCACCGGGTTTGGAGACTCTGAGGCCCTCGCAGAGGCAACGCGCCTCGGGGTGCGTGACTTTCTCACAAAACCGTTTGGTCTCGACGAGATCGAAAAAAGTGTCTTGCGGGCGATGAATCAGGAAGAACTATCTTTGTAAAAGAAATTTAAAGACGTAGACCGATCCCAACCCGATCGTCGACGCGGCAATCAGATAAAGCAGGGGGACCCACCAGCGAGGCCTTCCCTTCCACTTGCGCGGTTTGAAAACCAATTCATACCAGGGGACAAAACCGGGGATCAGGATCTCATCGATATCCGCCCCCCCCATTCCACCCCTCTTCCTCTTTTTTCTAAAACCGAAGATCGTCTTGGCTGCCTCTTCCCCCACAGACGGTGTTTGACCGGAACCCAAAACCCCTCTCCCCTCATCAGTCACCCCCTCCTGAGCGGTAGGCCTCAGCTTGAGGTCAAGCTCCCGAGCGACAATCTCTTCGGTCCGCGCCGAAAGGGCGATCCCTTTCGTCACCTCGGGCTGGTAGAGTCCCTCGACCGATCTCGCCTCCACCGATTCTGTCAGGGCGCTCTTGAATGCCTTCGCAAGATCGGGCTGCACGACCCTGTGTGAGAGGACGAGAAAGCTAAGCTCGGAACCGCCAAACCATTCTGCCAAAACAGCCTTCGCCAGAGGGTCACCGGGTTGCAGGGAAGAAAGCCTCTGCAACATCTGGGAATACTGGAGCGGATTCGTCACCAAAAGTTGGGCGAATTTTTCTGATTTACCGTTCATAAATTTGAGATCCGAAAACAAAATCGCGAGCACCTTCTCGGCCCTCTCCCTCTGGCTTGATCTGGAGACAAGGAACTCAGGTGGATTTTGAACCATCCCGCGATAAACAGCCTTCTCGACATTTTTCCAATCGGTCTTCTTTCCCATGACAAACGGGAGAAACCTTTTTCCGAAATCAACCCAGGCCTTTTCTTCCTTCTTCGCATAACGCTCCTGACCGGGCGGGAGGGCAAACTCCTGCTTCTTCGCCTCCCCTTCCCCCTTCGCAAACCAGGAATAAAAAACCTTTAGAAACGCAACGAGCGCCTTTTCCACTACGGGAGGTATCTTCGATGATGACGTTGCAATAGAAGGAGACAGCAGTCCTTTTTGAAGGATTGTCTTGACCTCTTGAAACTCCTCTCCCTTTTTCCCGGAGAGAGCGATTCGTTCTGTAATAAGGGTGCTGGTCTTTCCGGCAGACGGTTCCTGTTGAGAAGCCTCCTTCGGGGCCAATTCGGAGGCCCTGATTTTTGCCTCAATCAGACTGAGATTGCGCCCCTTCCACTCATCAAGTCCCCTGCCCTGATGGCGATCATAATGAGGCTTTCCTAATTTTCCACCCTCATCGCGGACAAAAGAGGCCCCAGGCTTGTGGGCACCGGCGTCCTTATGATCGATCGTTCCTAAAACAGTCCCCTTTTCGTCATGAACAGTATGCGCATGGGGTTTATGATGCGCATGGCCGTCATGGTGGGCTTTTTTTACTCCTCCGCCTCCTCCCATGAAACCTCCTTAGTTTTGTTATTCTACCTTATTATGACTGTGCGGTCGATCCTCTTTCAATTTCCCTTCGACCAACTCAAGATATTGCTTCGCGACTTGTAAAGCATCTTTGACTTCATGATCGCTCGCAAAGAAATCTCCCCCGTAAAGGAAGATGTTCCGATTTCTTCTCATTTCATCAAAGGACCGAATCAAGTCAGCAGACTCGCCTCCCAATAAAAAACTGGCCATTTCAATGATGGCAATATGATGTCCGACCTGGCTGCGGGGACGCTTACCATGCCGCAGGATCAGGGCCAAAGAAGCCTTCAACATCGCCTCATAGGACAACTCGTAGGAGGATTCTTCGTCCAGATCGGCAATTTTATAGGCAGCCTTTAACTTTTTACGAGCTCCTTCGAGATGCCCTTTGATCTCCTCGGGTCGATAGGAATGATCTTTAAATCGCCGGTCTTCTTTCATTCGGGACCTTTGATGGGTATTTTACGCCCACTCATCACGTTGGCTAAAAAAAAATCCTTCTTCTTGAGCCGATTTTCAAACTCTTTACGATTAAAAATCCGATAATGGATCTCACGTCCTAACTTCTTCTCCAAAGGACGAATGAGCCTGACCAGATCGATAGTGCGGATGGTTCCGACAACCATCAAATCAATATCGCTTTGGGCATCCGGCCTCCCGCCAGCAAAGGAACCGTAGATAAATGCCTTTTCTACTTCCGAAATATCCTGAAACGCTTTCCGAAGCAGAACAGGCGCCCCTTCTGTTTTTAAAATAAGCCCCCGGATCTCCTTGAAGAGGGGGTGTTTCTGATTCAGGGTGAAGAGCTTGAGACGCCCTTTTTCGGAGACCGTAAAAAGCCCCATCTCGGTGAGTCGTTTCATTTCTCGCGAGAGATTGCCTGGGTCCATCGAAAGGAGCGTGGAAAGCTCCCTCAAATGATGAGTCCGGCCCGGATTCGTCATAAAATAAACGAAAATCTGCCGCACCCCCTTTGAATAAAGATCCATCATGTTGTGTTAATATACAACATATGTTGTACTTTAATACAAGTGAAAACTGCGGGCAAAAAGAAGTGCTCGATCATCTTTCGAGGACAAAAACATCTCCTCCCAAACTTTCAGGCGCCTTTGCATTCGGAACAATCAGGTCATTAAACGCATCCGGATTTCGTTTCCGGATCTCCTCGATAATACGCGCAAGATCCGGAGGTGCATTAAGAAAGATTTTCTTGCGGACGCCTCCAGGAACTGCAAACTCAACCGTCTCTCCTGTATCTATAAACTTGGTCCTTGCACCTTTCGGATAGGCACGAATCAGGTTCGGAACGACAACCAAAAATTCACGATCCCGCTTCTCATCCCGTGTCATCCGTTCAAACTCCCGTGTCAGTGACGGATTCCATCGGGCGGCAACTTCAGTATTACGTCCAAAACGAAGTATCAGATCGACCATCGTCGATGCCGAGATGTAATGCCTCGCCTCGACCTTACTGGGAAAGGGCCGCTCCCCCTTTTTCCCAACCGTTTTTTGGCCCTTTTGATCGATTGGCCCTTCGGGTCGTTCGTCCGTCTTTGTTGGTCCGAGTGTCGGCAGATCGACTGGAGAGTTTGGCATGTAGACCAGATTGACCTTAACCTTCAGTGGTTCGAACCCCTCCCTCCTTCCGACACCTATCAGACGCCTGTTGGCGATCGCTTTCGCAAGCCAATGCGAGGCCTCCGGAGCTCCCCCAAGCTGCTGGACCAGATCCATGAAGAGCTGTCGCCTCTCGGGAGGGAACCTGTCCATTAACACGATGAAATTCTCCGGTGACTTGTAGATCGCATAATAGAGCTCTCTCTCTTGCTGGTCCAGATATTGATAGCTCGGAATTTGTGACAAGAGTTCGTTGTACTCTCCAGCAGCATTCGGGTTCGTCTGAACTCCCATACTCTTCTCTACCGCAGCAATATGTCCTGCATAAGAACTTTTAACCGTCCCGATATCCTTCAAAAATTTAATCGCCGATCGAATCGACGGAACCTCTTCCCGCCGCATCACCTCCCCAGGTCTCTCAAGAAGCGCCTTCGCCCGATGGTAGGTCGGACCCGTAAGCATTTCGGAAATAGACTGCTCAGCGAGATGGAGCAGAAATTTCTTCTTCTCCATAGTGGGAAGGAAAATAAAAGTCGCTGCATCCTCCCCTCGATAAAACAGGATCTGGTCAATTCCTCCTTGATTCCTAGTCGTGTCGTAGTGAACGACAAAGTGTGAATTGCGATAGACCTGACGCTCTCCGTCATTCATCACTCTAATCTTAAATACATTCTCGCCAGCCCCTTCCCAACGCATATCAATAGGACCCTTCTCAAGTGCATCAAGAAGACCTTTGAGACGAGGGTCCGAGGTGGAGAGCTCAACACCTCCGGAACTACTCGTCGAAAAGGCGCGCTCAGGTGGTGGGCTATCGGAGTAACTTCCGGCACCACCGGGAAGTATGAGATTCGAATTTGTCTTGATCGCTTCACCAGCCGGAGAAGCGGTTGCCGATCTCTGTGCTGCCAGCAGCTCTGGAGGAGGTGAAGCGATCAAAAGTTTTTCGAACGGGATCGGCGGGGTCACTCCCTGGGCCAACAACAGACCGAAGAGGAGATAATGGGGATCGAAGATCGGCGCCCTGACCACCGGCCCATTCGCCTCGGTGAAGGTTTGATTGTCCACCAGATGCCAGACCTCTTGAACCTCTTTTGTCCCGGCATCGATATAAACGAGAACCGGTTCTATATGGGAATCAAACGCCTTCTCCCCCTGATATCTCTGGACCGCGAATCGCCATCCCTCTGGAAGTGGAATCCCAAGCTCCTCCATCGCATAGAGAAAAAGCTTTGTCCTCGCCTCACAATTTCCCCCGTGCTTGTCGAGAAGCCCCAAGAAACTTGCCTGTCCCGATCGGTAGTCGAAAAAATAATCCCGAAAGAGAAGTTCCCTTAAGAGCTTGACCTTCTCCCTCCAGTCCGAAACCTCGGCGAGCTCTTTTCGATATTGATCGAGATGTTTATCCAAATCCTTTGCAAGGAAGCTGAAATATTCACGAGTCATGCCGGATTTATCCGTCGCTTTGTCGTAATCCAAAAGTGTCCGCCCAATCTTGAGTGATGAGATCCCTTTTTCTCCGAACTCGGTAAGCGCCTTGACTATTTTGGTGACGATCTCCTCCACCCCGGACAGAGGCCGCAGATCCTTTTTTGCAACCGGGCTTGCGGGCCGTGTCTTTTTCTCAATCTCCTCGAATGCAATCTCCTTCACCTCCGGTGTCAGACACCGCTCTCCGCCTTTGATTCCTTTGCCTTTTCCATCGAACCCTTCACAGAGAAGCGGCTTCTTTTCTTCCTTCTTTGATTCATCTTTTTTTGCCTTAATTCGAGTCGCACCGGGACCGAGCAAAGACATTTGTTTCTTCTCTTCTTTCTCTGGAAGGGGATTGAGCAATCCAAAACCATCCCCCGATCCGAAAAACGCCCCGATCAATCCGCCACCAACCGCCATCGAGGCAGCAGCGGCAACGCCCAATCCCAAGGCAACGGCCCCGAGTCCAACACCCCCCATCACGAGAAAACCCTTTGAAAGGGTGCTTAGTCCTGTCTCCGCCGACTCGGCACCCCCTCTCGTTGTTCGTAGATAACCTCCCCAAAAAAGTTCCGCGCGATCGAGGTATCGATCGGCTTCTCGAAGTGCAGAAAGTGCCACCCCTCGATTGCCAGAGGCCAATTCTTGTTTCGCCTGATTCAGGTAACAACTTCCGTCCCAGAGCGCTTGAGAATAGGTCTCTCGAAATTCTTGCGCACCGGAGAGCCTGTCGGCAATGCCACGAATAAATGAGTTGGTTTTTTGAGTAAAATATCGGTTTCGCTCCACAAGTGAGACAAACCGCTGCTCGAGATTTTTATACGATCTTTCGAGATCCGCCGGCAATGACACCATATCCCAATTATTATCGGTAGTTAGAGGGGGTGGAGTTGCCTTCATGTTGAATAAAAATAGAAGCAATATCAATTAGTTACTTGATTTAATTTGATGAGGACCCTAGTTTCAAAAAATGACCCCGCTGGAGGAACTTACCAAGCGCCTCGCGGGTGGTGAAACTCAAGTTCGTTGCACCGGTCTCGTGGGGTCGTCAAAGGCATACCTGCTCTCCCGTCTCTTGGGAAAAGAGACGAAGAAGGCGGTGGTCTATCTCGCCCCCTCCTCAAAAGAGGCCTCACAAATCCAAAATGACCTCGAATTTTTCGGCATCGCTTCCGAATTCTTTCTCCCCCACGATGCGTTCCCCTTCACACCACTCTCCTCGCACCTCGACGTCACCTGTCAGCGCATGGGGATCCTCGCACGCCTCTTAAAAAAACAATGCCGGGTCATCGTGACCACACCAACAGCGATCGCCACTTTCCTCCCCCCCTCGTCGGTTTTTCAAAAAGTTCTGCTCGAATACAGCCTGGAGGTCGATCGAACCGCCTTGATCCGGAGACTCTCGGAGTGGGGTTATGAAAAGGTAACATTGGTCACCGATCGCGGAACCTTTGCAGTCCGTGGCGCACTCCTCGACCTCTTCCCCTCCACGGAAGAACGACCGATTCGCGTCGAATGGATCGGGGATTTGATAGAATCGATCCGCATTTTTGATCCGAGGTCCCAAAAGACAATCGACCCGATCGATCGGATCGAAATCGCCCCGGCACGCGAAATCGTTTTGGGGAAAGAAAATTTCAAAAACTTTCAGCAGGCGATCCGAAGTCGGGCCGAAACAGAGGATATCCCGAAGAGCTACTGGGGACCGCTTCTGGAAAAGATCGGGTCCGAGATCTATTTCTCCGGGATCGAAACCTATCTCCCTTTCTTTTATGAAAAGCCGGCCACTTTTTTCGATTACCTCTCGAACCCTCTTGTGATTGTCGACGATCCATCGGCGGTGAGCAGTTCTCTTCAGTCTTATCTCGATGAAGTAAACTCACTCTGCCAGAGCCTGGAACATCCATTGATCACGCTTCAAGAGGTCATCAATCAAAACAAACTATGGGAGAATCAATCAGGAACTCATCTTGAACTCGTCCCGTTTGGGGGACCGGACACCCTTTCATTTCCCATAGAAACCCACAACCTTCGAAGCGAGATCAAGAAATCGAGTCAGGAACCGCTCGCCCCGATCGCTCGAGCGATTAAAGGCTGGCTCGAGACCGATCGTGTGATCCTCGTCGCCTCCAGTGAGACCCAACGGAGCCGACTCCAGGACCTTTTGTCTCCTTATTTCCCGACTCCCTTCCCTTTCGAAATAAAAGTGGGACTCCTTGCGACCGGATTCCGGGATCCCGCGGGGCATCTCACCTATCTGACAGACGAAGAGATTTTTGGGCCGAGAATTCACCGACCCCAAAAAAGCTCCTCCTGGGAGGGACTCTCGTCTCTCGCTGAAATCAAATTGGGTGATCCACTCGTCCACACACAACATGGGATCGGCCTCTATCGCGGGATGACCCCGATGACGATCGATGGGATCACCAACGACTTCCTGCTGATCGAATATCGCGGGGAAGACAAACTTTATCTGCCGATCTACCGGCTCAATCTGATCCAGAAATATACGGGGGGTGATGGGGCGCCGAGACTGGACAAACTCGGGGGGACCTCCTGGATCACGATCCGTCAAAAGGCGGAAAAAACGATCCGTCAGATCGCCGGCGACCTCTTGAATCTCTACGCCGCACGAACCGCGGGCAAGGGGTTTGCCTTCTCCCCTCCGAACGAGATGTTTGAGGCGTTCGAGGCGAGCTTCCCTTATGAAGAAACGCCGGATCAGGAGAGGGCGATCGCCGAGACGCTCGCTGATATGCAGCATGAGCGACCGATGGACCGCCTTATTTTAGGCGACGTCGGCTATGGGAAAACGGAAGTCGCTATGAGGGCCGCCTACAAGGCAGCGCTCGATGGGAAACAGACAGCGATCCTGGTCCCGACCACCCTCTTGGCCTTTCAACATGCCGAGCGGTTTGCCGAGCGATTTCGCGACACTCCCGTACGCATTGAAATGCTCTCTCGATTCCGGCCACGTGCCGAACAAAAGAGGGTGCTTCAGGAGATGGCCTTGGGAAATATCGATATCGTGATCGGGACCCATCGTCTCCTCCAACCCGATATCTCTTTCAAAAATCTCGGCCTTTTGGTGATCGACGAAGAACACCGGTTTGGTGTCAGTCATAAGGAAAAAATTAAACACCTCCGAAAAAATGTCGATGCCCTCACCCTCTCCGCCACGCCGATCCCAAGGACCCTTTATATGTCGCTGGTTGGGATCAGGGGCGTGAGTATCATCGAGACACCACCAACCGATCGACTGGCGATCCGAACCTTCGTCATGCCGTTCCAGGACTCGGTCATTCGAGAGGCGATCTCGAGGGAGATCAAGCGAGGCGGGCAGGTCTTTTTCCTTCACAATAATATCCAGACGATGGGGAAGATGAAGGAATTTCTGGAAAAGCTGATTCCGGAGGCAAAATGCGAGATCGCGCATGGCCAGATGGAGGAAGAGGGGCTCGAGGAGATCATGATCCGGTTTTATCATCAGGAATTCAATCTGCTGCTCTGCACAACGATCATCGAGTCAGGCATTGATATCCCGACCGCAAATACCATCTTGATTAATGAGGCGGATCGCTTCGGTCTCGCCCAGATCTATCAGCTGCGTGGGCGTGTCGGTCGCGGCGCGCACCGCGCCTATGCCTATCTGCTGATCGCCGAGGATAAGGAATTGACACCCGAGGCGACACAACGCCTGCAGGTCCTCCAAAAATTTTCCGAACTCGGGACCGGCTTTCGGATGGCAAACTACGACCTGGAAATCCGCGGCGCCGGAAATCTGCTCGGGAGGGAACAATCCGGCCAGATGACCGCCATCGGCTATGAACTTTACTCCGAGCTCCTCGAACAGGCGGTCCGAGAACTCAAAGGGGAAAAGGTCTTGGAGGAAATTGACCCAGAGCTCCACTTCAAACTCCCCGCCTACATCCCTGAATCGTACCTACCAGACCCGCCGCTTCGCCTGGAACTTTATCGCCGTCTTTCGTCGCTCGATTCCGAGGACGAGATCGAGCCGATCCTCGATGAACTCAGAGACCGTTTTGGAAAACCTCCTGTGGAAGTGGAAAATCTCCTGGAACTCTCCGCTGTCAAGACGTACGCAAAGAGGCTCCGACTTAAACAGATCCGTTACGATGGCCGAAATTTTTCGTACGCCTTTGATCCGACCTCACCCCTCCCACCGGAGGTCTTGACGGAGATGATTAAAAAAGATCCGAAGGTGATGAAGTTGACACCGGATTTGAGATTGATTATTCACAAACCGGTCCGGGATGATCACCTCTTGATGGAAACAAAGAAATTTCTGAGAGAGCTGACGATTAGGGTTCAATGACCAAAAGGTACCGGGTACCAAGTGGTTTGAAAGATCGTTCTACTGCATGGCGAGTTGTTCGACCCGGTCTCTGACGGATTCCGATGCCGATTCACTGGCGTATCGGGAAACACGCTTCCCAATAAACTTGGGGACCTGGAAATCAAGTATCGTTGTGTTGCCAAAATGAACGACTGTCCACGACGGATTCTCGGGATGAGGTTCAACACGCCAGAGACCATAACCCTTCATGAGCCCACCAACCGCCTCCACCTTTCGAGTTAGAACACGATCCCCGGCTCTATCCCAACACTTGAAAATGACCCACCGATTTTTAATTGGCCAAGGGAGATCAAAAAACTCGACGACGTAATTTTCGACCTCCTGACCCCAGACCGCTTTTTTTAGCCGCTTGTCAACGGGGCTTTTATCTCGATCGATAAATTCGCGGATCTCCTGGAATGATCGATCCTTCCAATCGAGGAGGACCTTGGCATCCGCTTCGCTGACCGTCCTTCCATACAGAAAATTTTTCATAAATTGATCCATATGATCGATATCGATAATGACCTCCCAAACATCTTGATAAGGCGCCTCCACAATAAAATCAGCCTCGGCGACATAAACCCGGTTATCGATCGCGCTAACCTCTATATCGATCTTCTTCAAATCTTTATTTGGCTGTGTGGTTGCAGAGGAAACGGGGGTTGTTATGGAGAGACTCGCAATAAGGACGGTGTATTTAAGAGGTACCGGGTACCAAGTGGTTTTCTCAGCCATTTAATTTACTCTTCGTTTCTTCCCTATCATCACCATAGGCCACCGCGAAGAGTGGGCCGCCCAAGAAGAGCAGAATTGAGGCCATTTGGGAAAAATGTTCAGTCAGCGCCTGTTCGAGCCAATCGCTTAAAAGAAAGGCATCGACTCGACCGATACCAAATTTGGGATAAATCAGAGGCTCTCGTAATAGTCGAACAACCTGTCTTGCCCCGTCTGCGTTCACATAATAGGGCGCTCCACTATCTCTCATAAAGATGGTCGCGCTCACTCGACGTAACCCTTCCAAGAACTCATCCCCCTTCGCCTTCACCAGCGGAAGGGTCAGTGACTTAACACGCCCCTGAGCTTGAAGAGTTTGAAATACCCGCCGTGCCGCGTCTGTAACCGCCCCTGGAATAGTTGAAGCCCAAGACATTACGAATCTCCTCTTTGTTTTTCTACCCAGTCTCGGCTCTGTTATCGTCCCCAACTCGAAATAGTTTCAGGCAAAGATTAGGCTGGGTTCACTATTTTTTTAACCTATTGAAATCACAGGATAAAAACTCATCTTGATTTAGCGATGACCAAAAGGTACCGGGTACCAAGTGGTTAGGCCCCTTTTTTATCTCTGCCTTTTTATTGTCGTGCTCTCCGCCTGTGGCGGCACACCGGATACGACGATTGCCTCGGTGAATGGGGAAAAGATCGCCTCAACTGAATTTCTTGCTCGATTTCAGGAAGAGACCAGGGCCCTCAATAGTGATCTTGCCTCCCACGCCGAGGCGCAAAAACTGATAAAGAAGAAGGTGTTGGATACCCTTATTGAAGAAAAACTCCTGCTGCAGGAAGCAAAGCGGCTCAAAATAACTGTCTCGCGGGATGAAATTCAAAAAGAGATTGAGAGGCTCAAGTCAGGATACGACCAGTGGGAATTCCATGAGGCGCTCAAGAGACAAAGAATTAATGAAGAACAATGGATTCGTCGAATCAAAAACAATCTCCTTCTCTCAAAACTAACCAAACAGGTCCTCACCCAACAACACCCCTCCGAAAAAGAGATCGCGGCAGAATACCAAAAAAATCTGTCCCTCTACATGGAATCGGAACGTTCTCACTGCCGTCAGATCGTCGCCTCAAGCCGGGAGAAGGCCGAAAAAATCCTGGAGCTTCTAAAAAAGGGTGAAAACTTCGCCGCCCTCGCGAAAGAATTTTCTGAAAGCCCGGATCGTGAAAAAGGGGGGGATCTCGGTTTCGTCGCGAGGGGAGATCTTCCGCCGATCTTGGACGAGGCCTGCTTCCGTTTTCTTCCGGGACAGACCAGTGGCATTGTGACAAGCGCGTATGGATTTCATATCTTTCGGGTCATCGAACGAAAACCGCCGAGAACCTTGAGTCTCAAAGAAGCCCGCCCTCAGATCGAAGCGGAATGGAGAGAAAAAAATCAAAAAGAGATCCTCAAAAAATGGTTGAACGAGCTCTATAAACATTCGAAGATTGAGATTGACGAGGCGGCTCTCTTGGAGACAAAGAAGCTTTCATGAAAAAACTCCTCACCCTCCTTATTATAATGATCATAGTCCCCCTCTGGGCCGATTCAGCTGAGATCGTCGACCGGATTGTTGCCGTCGTCGGGACAGAAATTATTACCCTTTCGGATCTCAAAAAACAGTCCTCTTCGGGGAAAAAAGAGCCGCTGACGACCCTGATTCGCGAAAAACTCTTCGAATCCGAAATCGAACGACTGCAGATTACCGTCAATGATGAAGATATGGCCCAGGCGATCCGAGAGATCCTCTTCCGTAACCATCTGACCCCGGAACAATTTAAGAAAGAGCTCGAAAAAGAGGGACAAACTTTTGATCAATACAAGGAATCCTTAAAAGTGGAGATTCGAAAGATGAAGTTTTTGGGACAAGTCATCGTTCCGAGGATCAAGATCAGCGAGGATGAAATCGCCCGCAAGGCAGGTCCGAAGCCTTCTGAAGAGGATCGAATGAGGGCAAGGCAGGAGATTGTTCAGTCGCGCCTGAATCCAGAACTTGAAGCTTATTTAGACGAGGTTCGTGAAAAAACTTACATCGAAATCAAGGAATAGGATCCCAATCATCGGCATCACCATGGGCGATCCTCAGGGAATCGGCCCGGAGGTGATCGAAAAGGCGCTGGCTGATCGTTCCCTCCATCGCCTCTGTCGTCCGATCATCTTTGGCGATCCGAAGTACTCCAATTTCAGATCGGCCAAAAAACTGACGCCGAAGGAATGCGGTCAGCTCTCAGCCCTTTTTATTCAGCAAGCAGTTCATGCCGCCATGAACGGCGAAATCGACGCGATTGTGACGGCATCCATATCCAAGGAACGGCTTCAGCTTGCCGGTTATCGTTTCCCTGGACATACAGAATTTCTGGCAAAACTCTGCCGGGCAAAAAAAGTCCGGATGATGATGATGGGTCCCAGACTGAAGGTGGTCCTCGCCAATATTCATGAGCCATTAAAAAGAGTCCCTGAACTTTTGACTGTCTCTTCCATCCTCGAGACGATCGAGATGACTGATCGGCATCTCAAGACCTGGTTCCGCATCAAACACCCGCGTATCGCCGTCGCCGCACTGAATCCCCACGCCGGAGAGGCTGGAATTTTTGGGTCTGAAGAAAAGAGGATCATTCGACCTGCGGTGGAGAAGGGATGCCAGAAACGGATTAACGCCGTCGGCCCTTTATCACCGGATACTGTCTTTTACCGCGCTGCCAACGGAGAATTCGATGCAGTGGTCGCAATGTATCATGATCAGGGACTCATCCCGCTGAAACTCTTGCATTTCCATGAGGCAGTGAATATCACATTGGGGCTCCCTTTCATCCGAACAAGCGTCGATCACGGAACCGCTTTTGAAATTGCGGGGAAAGGGAAGGCGAATCCGTCGAGTATGGTGGCAGCGATTAAGATGGCGGTGGAGTTGGCGCAACATAACGCCCCCTCCCATTAAACAATATGATCAAATTCGGCACTGACGGCTGGCGTGCGATTATTCACGAAGATTTCAACGAGCAAAATGTCCGCCGTGTTGCTCACGCGCTCGCAGAGTATCTCCTGGCACGAAAGAAAAAGGGGCTGATCTATGTCGGGTTTGACCGTCGTCTTTTGTCCGAAGAATCTGCAGGGCAGGTCGCCGAGGTCCTGACCGCCAATGGCTTTCTGGTCCGTCTTTCAAAGAATTACTGCCCCACTCCTGTTGTCGCCTGGCAGACAAAAACGAATCAGGCGATTGCTGGTGTCATGATCACAGCGAGTCACAACCCCCCTCAGTGGAACGGGATCAAGATCAAAGAGGAAGATGGCGGGGCCGCCTCTCCAGAGTATACCGCCGCGATCGAAGAGATCCTGAACTCTCTCACGGATCGAGAAGTCAAGCAGATCCCTCTGAAAGAGGCTCGGGCAAAAGGGCTCCTCGAAATTTTTGATCCGATGGAGGGGTATATCCAGGCGTTGCAAAAAAGATTCGCGACCGACGAAATTCGAAAGGCAAACTGGAAAATCGGCTTTGATCCCCTCTATGGCGCTGGAACCGACTACCTTGGGAAGATTCTCGAAACAGACATTTTTCAAATTCATGGTGAAAAAGACCCGAACTTCGGGGGATTAAATCCTGAACCGATCCGAAAAAATCTTTCAGAGATGATCCGAGTGGTTCGCGACAAAAAACTCGATCTCGCCCTCTCGACCGACGGGGATGCCGATCGGATCGGAGCGGTCGATGAGGAAGGGAATTTTGTTGATTCCCACCATATCTTCGCTCTGATCCTTCGACATCTCGCATCGGTTCACAAAAAAACCGGGCTTGTGGTCAAGACAATCACGACAACAAACATGATTGATAAATTGGCCAAGCGATACCATCTCCGCCTTTTGGAAACCCCTGTCGGTTTTAAACATCTCGGGGGAAAATTGAGGGCGGCCCCAGACCCCCTCATGGGTGGCGAGGAATCCGGTGGGATTGCTGTCACAGACTGGCTCAATGAGAGAGACGGTATTTTCTCAGCCCTCTTCCTGCTGGATATTATTACCTACCATCGGAAAAAACTCTCCTCTGTAATCGAGGATCTCCATCGCGAGATCGGTCCTCATTATTTTGAAAGATTGGACCTCCATCTCGGGGAAGAGGTGATGAAGAGACTCCGAGAAACCCTTCCTCGTCTGAAGCGGGATCGGTTAGGAGGACAAACGGTTTCTGAAATAAAAACATTCGATGGGACGAAATTCCTGCTCTCGGATGGGAGTTGGCTCCTGATCCGCGCCTCGGGGACAGAGCCCCTCCTTCGGCTCTATGCCGAGTCGTCAACCCCTGATCAAGTCAAACGCCTTCTCGAGGAAGGACAAGCGCTACTGTGCTAAAGCTGATGATAAAGGCCCACCTCTTCTCATCAGCTTTTATTATTTTTTCGATTCTCTTTGTTCTAGGATGTTGTGATGCCAGCAAAGAACCGCTCTCTTCAAAAGTACTTCAATTCAATGAAACCGCCTACAACTTAGGCCTCGCTCTTCGATGGCAAGACGATGGTGATGAACGTATCGAAGAAAAAGAATTGCTCGGACTCGAAACCATTTCCCCAAAGGCGAAATTTGAAGAGGGGGAACCCAACAGCTTTCTCCAAAAACTCCTCGACAAGATCGACTGGACAACGATGAATCTTGATCGGATCGCCTTGCTCCTCCATGACACCTCTTTTCTGGATCAGAGATTGGCCAAGCTCAAACTCGCTTATCAGGAACAACCAACCCCAAAAAATCGTCAGGCCTATCGTCGGGTCTTGAGAAATCGCGAACTGGCAACCCGCCGGCTTCAAATCATGGATCTCGATTTTTCTATCCTCCCAAAACCGGATCAAAGGGCGATCAAGATCCTCATCGATGAGGTGGTCCCCTATGTGGAAGAGATTTATCTCGCCCAAATCGATCCTCGTAACCTTACCTATCGAGAGGAGATCATTGAAAAAGGAGATCCTGAAGACCTCTTTGCCCTTCATCACCTGGGAGGAGTTCAATGTCTGACAGCAGAAATCGATCCTCTTTGTAGCGCCCATCCTGAAAGCCCGAAACCGACACCCAATCAAGGCTTTTGGCCCGAAGACCATGATAAAAGGGGCCATGACCTGCTTCTTCAGGGCTCCGCACCGAATCTTGAAATCCTAAAAAGCCCCTTTGTTGTCCGCCATCGATTACCGACAGGTATCTGGAACTGGGAAAGCATCAATAACCACCCTCCCCTCAAACCTTCCCAGACACGACTCGTTGCGGGACTTAAAAAGGCAGCGCAAGTTCCCGGTATCGATCCCTCTTTCTCCCATTTTCTGATGACACGAGCACGAGAACTCGAGAATCTCACGAACCCCTACCCTTTTTTTGAGGGAGATATCTCCTGGATTCAGTTGAATGGACCCTGGGACATGACGCTCGGTTACTATGAAGAGTATCACAGCCCATTTCATCTCAATGCCATCATGGAGGCGTTTATTGGAATTGTTGACGAAGAATGGGAAAAGAAGGGACAGCAGTTTCGTGAGCTTCTCTACTGGATGGAAGACGAAATCGCAAAAGATCTCGGGCCTCAGTATCAAAAAAGAGACTTCAAGACCTTGCCCCCATTTAAATTTATCCAAGGCCTCTCTGCAGGAGACGGCAGGGCCAAGTTTGTAACGCTGGCCTATTATCTTCCGAATGTAAAACCGTATGGTCGAGCCGATTTTTCGAAAAAGGTCCTTCTCACCAACAAAATGCTGGCCCGATACGATGCGGTCGCTCGACCGATGGCTGAGCGAACGATGGATCCTGCGCAGGTGGCGCGCTTAAATCCGGGTGATATCAGCCTTTTTGTGATCGGTCATGAAAATGCCCATGGGGCCGGACCCTCCCGATCCTATGTCGTTAAAACAGACGGGGAGAAAAAAATGACCTCCCATGAACTCCTTGGGAAACATTCCAGCGCCCTGGAAGAGGCCCGCGCGGATATGCTGGGACTCGCCAGTCTTCCGGAGGCAGTCCGTCGCGAAATCATGACGCAGGAACAGGCGGATAACGCCGCTATCGGCCTTCTTGCCCTCCTCACACGAGGTGTGGCGATGGGAGAGGAGGATGATCATGGAAAGTCAGCGATCCTTACCTTTTATGCACTCTATAAAAATGGTGGCATCCTTTTGACACCTGAAGGACGATTCGCTGCCAATCTCGAAAATGGAAAGATCTTCGAGGTCTGCGACAAGATCGGAAAAAAACTCAACAAGATCCAGATGACCGGTAACTTCCGTGACTATGACCAATGGTACCGGGAGGCCCAAAGGAATCTCCCGAAAAAGATGAAAGAAGAGTACCTTCCTGCCCTCCGTCAGATGCCGAAGGATTTCTTTCCGTATTACCGGTTTCAGTTTTCGCCGAATCTCTAGCATTTTCCCCACAACCTTCCTCCTCCTTCGTGCGACAAGATTACTGGAACTGGTCTTTGTTCTTGAAAGAGGAGTAGCAGTAAAGATATTCTGGGAGATTCATGGAACCGTCGGTTATCTTTATAAAAGGGGCACGGCAGCACAATCTCAAAGGGATCGATGTCACGATCCCTCGAAACAAACTGGTCGTCATCACCGGTCTCTCCGGATCAGGCAAATCATCGCTTGCGTTTGATACCCTCTATGCCGAGGGGCAGCGTCGGTACGTTGAATCGCTCTCTGCCTATGCCAGGCAGTTTCTCGAACAGATGGGAAAACCGGAGGTCGATTCAATCGAGGGGCTCTCCCCCGCCATATCGATCGAGCAAAAGACCGTTTCCAAAAACCCACGGTCGACCGTTGGGACGATCACAGAGATCTACGATTATCTAAGACTCCTCTTCGCACGGATTGGGCATCCCCATTGTTACAATTGTGGAAAACCGATTACCGCCCAGACCGTCTCCCAGATGGTCGATCAAATTATGAGGATGAAGGAGGGGACGAAGATCCATATCCTCGCCCCGATCGTGAGAAATCGAAAAGGGGAATACACCCAGGAATTGGCGCGGTTGAAGGCCCAGGGGTTCGTCCGGATCAAACTCGACGGAGAAACGAAGGAACTCGACGAAGAGACCAAGATCGACAAGAAAAAGAAACACGATATCGATCTCTTCGTTGATCGGCTCATTATCAAACCAAAGATCGAACAGCGCATCGCTGATTCATTAGAAACCGCTTTGAAGCATGCCGAGGGGCTGGCTAAGATTGAAGCGCTTGGAGGAGAGACAGTCCTCTTCTCGGAGCGTTTTGCCTGCGCGGATTGCGGCATCTCCTATCCGGAGATCGAACCCCAGATGTTTTCGTTCAATAGCCCACTGGGCGCCTGCAAGGAGTGTAATGGCCTCGGGACCAAGATGTTTTTCGACCCCGATCTTGTCGTCCCGAATAAAAATCTCTCCCTCCGGGAAGGAGCGATCGTCCCGTGGGAAAATCGCTCGTCTGAATTTTACTGGAACATGCTCGAGACGCTGTCAAAACACTACCATTTCGAACTGAAAACCCCCTTCGGAGAGCTCCCGAAAAAAATCCAGAATGTGCTGCTCTATGGATCCCAGGATGACGTGTTAAAATTTTCTTATGAATTTGAAGAGCGTAAGGAGTTCTACTCGAACACCTACGAAGGGGTGATCCCGAACCTCTCGCGTCGTTATAAGGAAACCGATTCGGACTGGGTCCGTGAAGATATCGAACGCTTCATGAATATCCGCCCCTGCCCCACCTGTCAGGGGGCGCGGCTCAAGGCAGAGAGCCTGGCGATCAAAGTCGGAGAGAAATCAATCCACCATGTGACCCAGATGTCGGTCCTGAAGTGCCTCAAATGGTTTACCGATCTCAAGTTCTCAAAAAAAGAGAACGAGATCGCGGAAAAGATTCTCAAAGAGATTCGGGAAAGGCTCTCCTTCATGGCAAGTGTCGGGCTTGATTATCTGACCCTCGACCGGACCGCCGGCACACTCGCCGGTGGCGAAGGCCAGAGAATCCGGCTTGCTACTCAGATCGGTTCTTCCCTTGTCGGTGTCCTTTATATATTGGACGAACCTTCGATCGGCCTTCACCAGAGGGATAATGATCGTCTGATCGGGACACTCAAAAAACTCCGGGATCTTGGAAATACGGTGGTGGTTGTCGAGCATGATGAAAATACAATCCTCGATGCCGATTATGTCATCGACATGGGGCCGGGGGCCGGTATCCATGGTGGCGAGGTTGTTGCCGCCGGGACCGCTGAACAGATCTGCCAGAATCCAAAGTCTCTGACCGGCCAATATCTTTCCGGCAGGCTCCAGATCCCTGTTCCTGAGACCCGTCGCAAACCCCGCGGGCAATCCCTCATCCTCGTCGGGGCGACCGAAAACAATCTGAAAGACCTGACCATCGAAATTCCGCTTGGCCTCTTCATCTGTGTGACAGGGGTTTCCGGCTCCGGAAAAAGTACGCTGATCAATGACACCTTCTACAAAAATCTGGCCCAGCGACTTTACAGCTCAAAGGAACCGGCTGGCAAATTGAAGGAGATTCGCGGACTGGAGTTGATCGACAAGGTGATCAATGTCGATCAGTCCCCGATCGGTCGTACACCAAGATCGAATCCCTCTACATATACCAGCATCTTCACCTTCATTCGTGACCTCTTTGCCGATCTACCGGAATCCCGTGCGCGTGGCTACAAGGCAGGCCGGTTTTCGTTCAATGTGAAGGGGGGGCGCTGCGAGGCGTGTGAAGGAGACGGAATTATCCGGATCGAGATGCATTTCCTGCCTGATGTCTATGTGGAATGCGAAGTCTGCAAGGGAAAGCGCTTCAATCGCGAAACGCTGGAGATTGACTATAAAGGTAAATCGATCTCGGACATCCTGAATCTCACCGTGGAGCAGGCGACTCAGTTTTTCGAAAATATCCCGCCGATCAAGAACAAGCTCAATACGTTAATCGAGGTCGGTCTTGGGTATATCGAACTGGGCCAATCAGGCACCACGCTCTCCGGCGGTGAAGCACAACGGATCAAGCTCGCGCGCGAGCTCTCTCGTCGCAGCACCGGAAAGACAATCTATATCCTCGATGAACCGACCACAGGACTGCACTTCGCCGACATCCAAAAGCTGCTCGACGTCCTCAATAAATTTGTCGAACAGGGGAACACGGTGGTTGTGATTGAACATAATCTGGACGTCATCAAATCGGCCGATTATCTGATCGACCTCGGACCCGAAGGGGGGGATGGGGGTGGAAAGATCGTCGCACGGGGCACACCCGAAGAGATCGCCAAAACTCCCCAATCCTACACAGGTCAATATCTGAAGAAAGTCCTCGCCTCGAAACCTCTCAAGAGGGCGAATTCGCGGTAAATACCAAAATTATCATATTGACACATAATATCTAATTTATGATATTATACTTCATAATGAAATTAGAGCCGGACCAACTCCTTCTCCTTCAGTCGCTGATCCCAAAACATCGAGGCGTCTTCTCAACCTATGATCTGGCCAATCTTCTTTCAGCCAATTCATCTGTTGCACTAAGCCGTAAACTAAAACCGTTTCTAAAGGCCGGGCTCCTGCACCCATTTTGCCGAGGGTATTATGTTGCCGATAACTTTAGCCTGGAGTGGCTCTCCCAACGCCTCTCACCCGGCTCCGCATTAAGTTTCGGAACGGTGTTAGCCAAAAAAGGATTGATTGGAAATATCCCTCAAAAAACAGTTTATGCCATCAAGATCGGCAAAACAAGAATCTACCAATCCCGTTTGGGAAACATCGTCCACTTCGGATACGCCTCTCCCGCTGCTGGCCGGCGTCACTGGTTTGGTTATGCCGATTGGGAGGGCGGTATCCTCTCTGCCGACACGGAAAAAGCTTTTCTTGACACGCTCTATTTTTATCAATCAGGGAACAAATTTTCATTCAATATTTATTCGGACATTGCTGTTGAAAAACTCGATTCCAGGAAAATCGAAAACTATCTCAAAAAATACAAAAATCCAAAATTTATCGTCTTCGTAAAGGGGGTGTTACATGGATACCATTCAGTCTGATGAAGGCTTGCGGCTCTGGATCATCAATCATCTGTCAGAGAAATTAGGAAAACACGCCATCTTGAAAGGAGGGATGGTTCTCCGACTGCTCAACTGCCCTCGTTACACGAACGATCTGGATTACGTCTTTGTTCCATTTCGCTCTAAAAAAGAGATCGGTCCGTTGATCGACAAGGCAATGGCGGACTTGAAAGGTGCCCGCATTGAAAAAAGGCTCCATTCGACAAACGTCCGTTATGATGTGGTATTTACCAATGCTTCTGGCACTTTCCGAACACATCTGGAAGCGAACGTATCCGATTCGTGCGAGTCAGAACCAATCAGCACTGCTGATCTGGCCATCTCAAATAAACAATCACCTCACATCGTGCGTGTCATGAGGTTTGATATCGCCTTGGCTAATAAGTTGGCTGCCTGGAATGAAAGGGAGTTGATGCGGGATCTCTATGATGCCTACTTTCTCTACAGACATCTGGGCAAGACCCCTCACTTGCCGACACTCCGTTCCCGTTTGCAAAAAATAAACTATGCGAGAAGAGTGAAAAATTCTTCCCTCCCAAAAAGCATGACTTTGCCGGAATTTTTGGCTCGCTTGGAGCAAAATGTCAGAGGCCTGACCGATGACTCCCTTCATGAAGAATTAAGGGATACACTCGATCAGGACCAGATCGCCGGTCTAGCTCATAAAATGAAGGTTGGCCTGATTCAAATGATCGAGGGCCTGCTCACTGAGACCTCTGATATTCCATAACCGCCCTGTAATGTTCTTCCGAGGTCTTGGAGAATTGATGAGTCCCGTCATTCTTCGAAACAAAATAGAGAAAATCAGTCTCCGCGGGATAAAGCACCGCGCGGATCGAGGCAAGTCCGGGATTGCAAATCGGTGTCGGGGGGAGTCCGGCATTGAGGTAGGTATTATAAGGTGAGGGACGTTCCAGATCGGCGCGGGTCAGATTCCCATTGAAATTAGGGATCCCATAGATCACGGTCGGATCCGAGGCGAGTCCCATCTTCCGCTTCAGACGATTCAAAAAGACGGAAGCAACAAGCGGTTGTTCCTCCCGATTCCCTGTCTCCTTCTCCACGATCGAGGCTAGAATGAGAACCTCATAATCACTCAACCCAACCTCTCTCGCGCGAGCCTGAAGTGAAGGATTAAAGACCTCATGAAAATGACCGACCATCTTCTGGACGATCTCCTCAGCCCCTTTGGGTTGATACATTTCGTAAGTATCCGGAAAAAGGTATCCCTCAAGATCCTTGGCCTTTTGAAGAAATTCGTCCGCACGAACCAAACCCTGCCCCTCCAGAAATTTCGCGATCTCTCGTGCCGTCCATCCCTCGAGAATAGTTATCCGGAGGCGGGCAAAATCTCCCTTCAACAAGAGTGACACCATCTGATGAGGCGAAACGCCTGAGTCAAATTGATAATCCCCCGCCCGTATCTTTCTATCGAATCCCCTCGCCTTTAGATAAAGTTCAAAAAATACCGGATTCGAAACCAATCCCTCCTCGGACAGCTTTTTCAGAATCTCATCAACCCTCATCCCCGGCTCGATCACGAGGGAAATCGGCCCCTCCGTCTTTCGATAGGGGGTCACCAAAAAAAGGACAAAATTAAGCAGAAAAACAGAGACAATCACGAACAGGACGAGAGACAGTGTCGCAATGATTCTTCTCACCCCTTTGTCTCCTCCTCTGAAAGGGAATGAAGAGAGTCCAGATATCCTTGCAAGATAAACACTGCCGCCATCTTATCGATCACCTCTCGCCTCTTCTGTCGGGAGAGATCAGCCTCCAGGAGGGAACGATCCGCAGCGACCGTCGAGAGGCGTTCATCCCAAAACTTTACCGGCACTGAAACCTTCCCCTCCAGATTTCTGGCGAAACCTCGCACCACATCGACCTGCTTTCCTTCGGAACCATTCATATGAAGCGGCAGACCGATCAGGATTTCCTCGATCTCATACTCCTTGATAAGGGTACAGATCTCCTCTTCATCCGAGAGACGGTTTTTTCTGCGGATCGTTTTGATCGGCTGAGCGGTCCAACCCATCGGGTCCGAGACGGCAACCCCGATCGTCTTACTCCCAATGTCGAGTGCCAAGATTCTCATAATAAAAAGGATACAGAACGTGATTGAACAGATCAACCTAATAGCTTAAAAGGAAATGCATGGAAAAAGTTAGCGCCCATCTTTGGATCTCAGGCCGTGTTCAGGGGGTTTGCTACAGGGCCTGGGCGGAAACAGTCGCCAATGAACTCCTGCTAAGCGGTTGGGTTCGAAACTCCCCGGATGGTCGCGTTGAGGCGTTTATTGAGGGAGAAAAAGGATTCGTCGACCGAATGATCGAGAAGTGTCACGAAGGCCCCCCTGCCGCCCGTGTGAAGGAGATCCGGGTCGAATGGGAGGCATACCGAGGTGAATTTCCTGATTTCAGGATTGTTTGATCATTGAAATTTGTTTGACAAGAAGAGGCCCTGTGAATATTCAAGTCCTTAAAAAAAGGGGAGAAATCTTATGCATTTACGACTCGCTTTGATTCCGCTTATCGCGATCCTTCTCACAACAGCCTGTGAGAAAAATCCGACGCTTGCGAAGGTCGGTGGAAAAAGGATTACCGAAAAAGATCTGACTGTCCTGGGAGAGGTGAATCCCCGCCTCAAACCTCGCATGGCAACCCCGGTAGGGAAAAAGAAGATTTTGGAAAACTACGTGGAGCAAACCCTCCTCTACGAAGAGGCGAGAAAACGTGGAATCCATCGTTCCGACAAAACCAAGCAAAAGCTCGACCTTTATGAAAAGATCATCATCGCCCAGGCTGTTTTAGATGATGAGCTCGAAAATCAAATCAAGCAGTATTATGAAAATCATCGAGATGAATTTGAACGGCTGAAACTTTCGCACATTCTGATCCGGACTGTCGAAGAGGAATCAGGGGCCAAGAAAAAGGCTGCTGCGAAACCAGCACAAAAACGGACCGAGGATGCCGCCAAGAAGCTGATCGCGAAGATCAAAGAACGATTAGATAAGGGAGAGACTTTTGATAAGGTGGCGAGCGAGGTTTCAGAAGACTCCCAATCGAAACAGAATCAGGGGAGTCTCGGCTACATCACCCTTCGGGACAAACGACTCGAACGGATGGGGTGGTTGCCCTTGGCCGAACAGGCCTTTGCCCTGCAAGAGGGGAATGTCTCCCCATCACCGATCCAGACAAAAGACGGGTTTCACTTGATCAAGGTGGTCGAAGAGAAAAAACTTCAACCTTTTGAAGAGGCGGAGACTGGGATCAGATTTCGTCTTCAGTCAGATGTTCGAACCAAATTCCTGGCCGACCTGAAAAAGAAGTATAAGGTTGATTACATCGAAGAAAAGAAGCCTGCCTCTCCCTCTCCCTCTCCAGAAGCGGTGGAGCCTAATGAGGGCGCGGGCGAACCGGCACCTGCCCCTGGACCGGAAGCTGCACCGAGTCCCCAATCCTGATCCCTTCTCGAGGAATCGTTCCGCCGGAGACCTCGAGCACATAGGAATAGGGAACCTGAGGCATCAGGAGTTCCTCCGAGTAGGGGACCGCGTTTTCGATCAGGCCAACAACGACTCCATCTCTATCCAGAAAAATCATATCGAGAGAAAGAGGGGTATTTTTCATCCAAAAGGGAGACTGGGTCTCTTCGGGGAAAACAAAAAGCATCCCGTGGTTGAACGCGAGTTCCCTTCGGTGCATGAGCCCTTTCTCGCGCTCTTGAGTGGTTCTCGCAAGTTCCACTCGAAAAGTAATTTCACGACCTACACGAGTTTTGAGGATAACAGATTCGAGAGAGGCAGAAGAGCAGGAAATCAGAAGGACGAGAAAGAGAGCCGTCAGGAAATGAGCCCTACTCTTCATCTTCCTTTTCGGCCAATTTTGCGAAGGCGACAACCTTTTCATCTTTTTCAAGATGAATCAGCCGGAACCCCTGCGTGTTCCGACCAATAACTGAAATCTGGTCGACCCGAATCCGGATGATCTTTCCTAGATTGGTGATCAGCATGATATTCTCATCATTAGTCACCTGAATGACTCCCACAACAGGGCCGTTACGGTCTGTCGTCTTGATGGTGATAATCCCGCTCCCGCCGCGTCCCTGAATTCGGTACTCCTCAAGCGCTGTCCTTTTGCCATAACCGTTTTCCGTCACCGAAAGGGCTGTCTGTCCTTCCTGCAAAACTTCGAGACTGACCACCTCATCTTTTTTATCCAGACGAATCCCGATAACTCCAACCGTCACACGCCCCATCTCACGAGCTTCCTTTTCATGAAACCGGATCGCCTGACCATCACGGGTTGAGAGAAGGATGTCTTGTTCTCCATTCGTCAGGGAGGCACCAATCAGGGCATCCCCTTCCTCGACTCCCAGAGCAATAATCCCGGAGGCCCTTGGATTCGCGTAAGCGGTGAGGGCGGTCTTCTTGACTATCCCCTTCTTAGTCGCAAAAATAATATTCTTCCCTTCGGCAAACTCTTTTACGGTCAGGACCGCCGCAATCTGTTCATCGGAGCCCATCTGCACAAGATTCACGATAGGCTTCCCCTTCGTTGCCCTCCCTGCCTGCGGAATCTCATGAACCTTCAGCCAATAAACCTTCCCGCGGTTTGTAAAGATCAGAACATAGGCGTGGGTCGAGGCGATAAAGAGATCACTAACAAAATCTTCCTCACGCGTCGTCATGCCGGTCTTCCCATGTCCTCCACGACGCTGAGCCCGGTAGAGACTGATCGGATTTCTCTTGATATACCCCTTGTGGGAGATGGTCACAACCATCTCTTCTTCCGCAATGAGGTCCTCGACGGTCAGTTCCTGGGTTCTCCCTTGGATCTCCGTCCGACGAACATCACCATAGGACTTTTTGATCTCCGTCAATTCTTCCGAAATAATCTGATAGATAAGCTTCTCGCTCTTGAGAATCTCGCGATATCCCTTGATCTGTTTCTGAACCTCTTCGTACTCTTCGACAATCTTCTCTCGTTCCATCGCGGTCAGTCTCTGCAACCGGATCTCCAAAACCGCCTGAGCCTGGATCTCCGTCATCCCATACTTCTTCATCAACCCTTCCTTGGCTTCCACAGGGGACTTCGATTTCTTGATCAAGGTGATGACAGCATCGAGGTTATCGACAGCGATCTTCAATCCTTCGAGGATATGCGCACGTTCCTCCGCTCTTTTCAGATCATAGGCGGTTCTTCGGATCACCACCTCATGACGATGATCAATAAAAATCTTAAGCGCCTCTTTGAGATTAAGCGTGCGTGGTTGTCCCCCCACAATCGCCAGCAGGATGATACCGAAGGTCGTTTGCATCGCGGTATGACTGTAAAGCTGATTCAGGATCACACCAGCGACCGCCCCCTTCTTCAGCTCCACAACAATCCTCATGCCGTCCTTGTCTGATTCATCCCGAAGATCCGAGATCCCTTCGATCTTTCCGTCCCGATGGAGTTCGGCGATCTTTTCGATGAGACGTGCCTTATTGACCTGATAGGGGATCTCGGTGACGATGATGCTCTCCTTGTCCCCTTTCGCCACTTTTTCAATCAAGGCCCGTGCCCGGAGCTGCAGAATCCCCTTCCCTGTCTCATACGCCCCGCGAATCCCTTCCCTCCCATAAATAAAACCGCCGGTCGGAAAATCAGGCCCAGGAATGATCTTCATGAGATCTTTTACAGAAACATCGGGATTCTTGATAAGCTCGAGACAGCCATCAATAATCTCGCTCAAGTTGTGCGGCGGAATCTTCGTCGCCATCCCGACAGCAATCCCGTCAGAACCGTTAATCAGCAGATTTGGAACCTTCGAGGGAAGCACGGTCGGTTCCTGAGTCGAACCATCAAAATTTGGGACGAGATCGACCGTCTCCTTCTCAATATCGGCCAACATCTCCTCGGCCAGTCGCGTCAGCCGTGCCTCAGTATAACGATAGGCGGCTGCCGGATCGCCATCGATAGAACCAAAATTCCCCTGACCATCAATCAAGGGATAACGCATGTTCCAATCCTGGGCTAATCGGACGAGGGCATCGTAAACGGCGAGATCCCCATGCGGATGATATTTTTTCAGAACCTCTCCAACGACACCGGCGCATTTTGAATATCTTTTATTGGAAAGAAGCCCCTCTTGATACATCGCATAGAGAATCCGGCGATGAACCGGCTTCAATCCATCCCGAGCATCCGGAAGGGCGCGACCGATGATGACGCTCATCGCGTAATCCAGATAGCTGTGCCTCATCTCATCTTCGATATTGACTGGGATAATTTCTGCAGACGTTGGCATGGGCGATGAAAATAAATCGTGGGGAGCCCCGAGTCAATTCAAAAGCCATGCCAATGCAGAAAAAATCAGCATCAGCCGTTTTTTTAATTGACTCTTCCTTGAGATTGATACATACCGCTTTCATTAAGTTTAGGCCCTAAAACCCGCATCAAATAAGCCTTCGCGGGGAGCCTAAAAATGAAGGGGGGTGAAAATAATGACAAAAGGTGAATTAGTCGCATGGGTCGCAAGAGACTGCAAAATTTCCAAGGCAGTCGCAGAAAGGGCTTTGAATTCCGTCACTGACGGGGTCCAGAAGTGCCTTAAGAGAAGGGATAAGATCACTCTGACAGGCTTCGGCACATTCTATGTTGCCAAGAGGCGTGCTCGCAAGGGTCGTAATCCCCAGACAGGTGCCGAGATCGATATCAAGGCCTGTAATGTCCCGAAATTCAAACCCGGGAAAGAGCTTCGGAAAAGCACTCAGTAGTACCAGGCTCTTGATGGTTTTGAGGTAAAAACCCCTTTAATTCAAATAAAGGGGTTTTTTATTTATGACGAGCAAGATGAAAGTCCTCGGGGTTCTTGACAAATACACCGGTTACAATTTTCACAGAGATTCGTCGCATCTTCTGCTGCTAACGCTCTATGATCGAAATCATACGATCTATTATACCGATCCGACCTCGCTATTTAGCCAAAAAGGCGAGCCCTGCGCGATGGTCTCCGAGGTAAAAGTCACCCGGGGAACCCCTTATTTCCATTTTAAACCTCCATTCCCCAAACCTCTCGCCGAGATGGATATCATCCTGATGAGGAAGGACCCGCCGGTAAACACCTCTTATTATTATGCGACCCACCTCCTCTCTCTTGTTGAGGATAAAACATGGGTCATCAATCGCCCTTCCACGCTACGGGATTGGAATGAAAAACTCTCAATCCTCTTCTTCCCTGAATGGATACCGAAGACTCTCGTGACGGGTGACTGGCACAGAATCGAGGCGTTTCAAAAGGAGAGAGAGGGAGCGGTTGTCGTGAAGGAGCTCGATAGTTATGCCGGAAAGGGGATCCACCTCTGCCCCTTCTCCGGAGATCATTCAAAGCTGATCCATCAGCTGACCCGAGGCGGCGATCTCCCGGTGATGGTCCAGGAATATCTGCCGGTGGAAAGGGGAGAGAAGAGGGTCTTCTTCATCGATGGCAAAACTTTCGGAGCGATCATTCGCCATCCCGCTGCAGGAGGTTTTTTGACAAGCCCTGATCATGGCGGCACCTATGCCGCTACCCAACTTACGGAGCGCGAAAAGAAAATTTGCTCCTCACTCGAACCTTTTTTTCTTAAAAAAGGGGTCTTCTTCGCAGGGATCGATCTCATCGGGGAATATTTGACGGAAATCAATGTGACCAGTCCCGGACTCCTGTGGGAATGGAATGAGGTGGATCATCAGAAATATGAGGAAAAGATCGTCGATTGTATGGAAAAGAAATTAACCTGATCATGACAAAGTTCCTGCTCATCCTCCTCCTTTTTCCGTTTTCCCTTTTTGCCTGGAACGGGTCTGACCACCAGCTGATCGGTAAACATGCATTGGAACCGGTGAAATCGAATTTCCAGCTCGGGATCCCTGTCCAAGTCACTCCCCTCTCCGCCCTCCTTAAAAAACTCCCTGCCGGGATTGGAGATATATGGCATTTTTCAAATTGGCTTGGAATTGATCCGGGAATCGATATCGAGGAACCGGTTCCGGAACTTATGGGTAAGGAAACAGTCACACCCATTGAGGTCTTAAGTTTATACGCGATTGATCCTGACGATGGAAGGGATCAAAACCTCTTTGATCGGGATGAAAAGGGAAAGCCGATCGCGCGCTACGCGGATCAGAAATGGTTTGGGGCTCTTGAAGGACCAAATTCCCAAGCCTTTCGTCATATTGAGAAACCACCGTTCTCGTTTAGGAAACCCCGTTCAACCTTTGGATTCCCTTTTCGTGCCGTCGGTGAGGCGTCGAAACGTGCCGAGATCTGGTTTCAACTCTCCCAACTCGCCTTCGAACTTGGTGAAGATTACTGGGGTTGGCGATTTCTGGCCAACTCCTTTCACTACCTCCAGGACCTTCACAACCCGTATCATGCAGGACAGATCACGCCTGAAATGGCGTTCAAGGGGTTCCGTGCCTGGTTCGAATGGGGTCGACAACAAGAGGGATTTGTCGGGACTTTCGCCCATCTGATCTCAAACTCCCATCGCTTCTTTGAAAGTTATGTCGCAAATCCGAGGGGCCACGATGAAGGGCTGAAGCAACAGGCCCTTCTGGCACTCGAGGGACGCGATTTTCAGTCTCCTCTTTCATCCGTCCAAAAACTAGCCGAAGAGATCCGGGATCAATCAAACAACTTCTTCCCCTCACTGCTCGATGCGGTAACCGAAGCAACCGACCCTCGCCTCCTCGGTCCCATTACTTACAACTCAGACGACCCGGGGGCCGACAATCCGGAACAATTTTTAAGGAAAAGAGACTCTTTTCAACAGGCGAACCAGAAGATCTTTCGGATCACCCACGGCCGCTTTGCGTCAGCAGGATCTATCATGAGATCGGTCGTCAAGAAGTCGCTCGATGAAAGGGGGAAGAAAAAAACGGAGGAGTTAATCCAGCAACTTAATCAACTTTTGGAATACGAAACAATTCTCCTAGATTCCGAGTCACCGCCTCATCAATGACAGACAACGAAACCCCCCGAATCTCGGCAAGCCTCTGCGCCACCAGTTGGACATAAGCCGGTTCATTCCTCTTCCCCCGGTGCGGTTCAGGAGCGAGATAAGGACAATCGGTCTCCACCAAAATCTTTTCGAGGGGGGCCTTTTCCGCCACTTCCCTTAGATTTCCGGATTTCTTGAAGGTCAGGATCCCTGAAAATGAGAGATAAAAACCTTTTTTCAGAATTTTTTGGGCAATCCCCCAGTCTCCTGTAAAGCAATGAAAGACCCCTCCCCTCTTCCACCCCTCCTCTTCATCCATGATGGCAAAGCAATCTTGAAAGGCATCGCGGCAATGGATGATGAGTGGAAGCGCTGCCTCATGGGCGAGACCCACTTGCTCGCGCAATATCCTCAACTGCGCCTCTCGTGGTGAATGCTCGTAATAATAATCAAGCCCGATCTCACCGATCGCCACGACCTTTTGATCTGCCGCCAGGAGTTTCAGTGCGGCGAGATCCTCTCGCGTCACCTTCGCCGCTTCATGCGGATGAAAACCGATCGCAACATAAATTCCAGAATAATTTCGCCCAATCTCCAACGCCTGACGACTCGACTCGAGATCGGTGCCGACATTGATAATCGTCTCGACACCCGCCTGTCGTGCACGTTCAATGACCTGTGGGATTTCTCCCTTAAAATCATCAAAGTGTATGTGGGCATGTGAGTCGATCATGAATACAAAATCCCCCCTCAAATTATAGCCACTAAATTCCTCAACCCCCCTTTGTTAAAGTGGGGTTCCTTTCCTGCCCGTTATAGATGTAAGGGCCGCTCCACTTTGAAAAAGGGGGGCAGATGAAACACTGGCAACCACGACGGGGGGATTTAGTCTTGTTTATCGACCACAATATCGAGAACCTTATCTCTGGAATTATAGTTATGCTTGAATTCCTTGGCAGCGACCGGAAGCTCAAATTCACGATAAAACCGATCCGGAAACGAATTCGCCATCCCGCAGAGTCTCTTCACCCTCTGATCCTCCAACCACCCTTTCAGCAACAGGACCTTGCCACCTCGGGCCAGCTGAATATCCAACTTATAATCCGGCATCTTGTTCGGAAGATTCCATTGATACTTCAATGGATGTTCCGGGACTGTCTCCGGCAACGCAAAATGATAAAGAAGTTGATGGGGGGTCTCCTCGACCGTATAGGCCTGCCCATACCGCTTCATCCGCTCCCAATAGGTCTCCGGACCTCGACCCTTCGCCTCTTCCCACCGGATCTCCCACGGCCGGTCATCGAGGATCTCCGCCGGATCGGGGGGTGGTAATGCTTCCCCTTTTTTCGCCGAGGCAGGCTTTTTGTCAGCCGGCGGCGGGGGTAGCTCCCCTTTGATCAGGGAGATCGCATCGACGGGGCAATCATAAATAATATCCCACGGATTGTATTTTCCCTTCGCGACCGGGGCAAACGCGATCGCCCGCGTATGATCGGCGTTCATCTTGAAGACATCGCCGAAATCGTTGCAGCAGGCATCACAGGCGATACAGGCCTCGGAAACCGCGTATTCTTCCATTTTTTGAGACTCGTCGGGCATGGTGAAGACTATATTTTATTAAGAGACTGTTGTTGTCAAGCTCACCAGTCAATCCTCTGTCGTGATGTATCGGGAATCAGCCGTCCCACAAATTTAAACAGAAATGAATGCGGGTTCGTTGCGAACTCCCGATGCGAGACGCGAGACTTCACCTTCCCCTCATCCGTCCCGGCAATAAACTCGACCCGCTCAAATTCGGCATAATTGATATCAATATCGAAAATTCCACGATTCCCAAATTTACCAAACGCCTCTACCTTCTCGAAATCATCAACGACAAGATTTTTCCCTGATTTTTTCAGCTCAAAATTAAAACCATCGTAGAGGACAATCTCCTGGGCATGCTGGCACATCCCATGATCCCAAACCGCGAACCCAATTCCCTGATTGAGAGGAAATCGGACCTCTTCGGCATCGAATCGCACCTGATACCGTGATCGGTCTTTTCCTTCAGATCGGTCCAAGGTTACTGATGCAATCTGATCGGGAAATGAGCGATCGGTAAAAACTTTTGCCGCCAACAAGATCTCCGTAATTTTTGGGCGAGTCACCGTGACCGGCAACTGATCCTTCTTCTGCTCTTGAATCAGGTAGAGGAGCTGGAAAAACTGCTCCATCTTCGTCTTCTGCGGCTTCCCCTCAAAAATCTCATACAGCTCCCCATCTCCTGTATTGATCCCAACCTCTTGCAGAGACCTGATCAAGGCCGGCATGTCGGCGGATCGATTGGGCGGGGGTGGGAGGTCGGCGAGGGGGCATTTGTTATCATGGCTGACGGCATGACCTTCTTCCGAGGTCTTCGAAAACTCGCCTGCGTCGTGATTGCTTGGCAGGTTCCACCCTGTGAAGGCTACAGGGTCCCCCTGCAACAACTTGATTCCGATCGCAGGACTCCTGGTTCTCAGACCTCTCCACAAGATCGTGCCGTCAGCAAAAATTGATGACGAGCGATCGGAGGGATTTCTTGAGAAAACTGAACGCGACCTTTCGGAGGCCGTCGTCTCCATGCTCAGAATGCCACGACGGCCGAGAAGGAACGCGCGAGCGTGCGTAAACGCGAGCGACGTGTGTCGCGAAGGTTTTTGAAAGAAACCCTCTGACAGCATCGGCATGTTGCAAACGATAATGATAAATGTTACCCACCACCACATGTCTTTTTCCCTCAAGAAGTTGATCGAAGAGCGATGGGGCGAGAATTACGAGCTGCATGAGCAGTATGTCAATCCCCAGTTTGTGAAAGTGCTTCGAACCATCGGCTTCGATAAGGTCTATAAAAAGGCTGGGGGGCAATACCTCTATGATGGTGAGGGAAATCGCTATCTCGACTTTCTTTCCGGCTACGGAGTTTTTGGGATCGGCCGGAATCATCCGCACATTAAAGAGACGATTCGAGAGCTGCTCGACCTCGATCTCTCGCAGCTGGTCCAGATGGACTGCTCCCTCCTCTCGGGGCTGCTCGCGGAAAAATTGGTCTCACTGACGTCAAAACAGCTCGATACCGTCTTTTTCACGAACTCCGGAACAGAGGCGGTCGAAGGGGCACTCAAGTTTGCGCGTGGTGCGACTGGTCGCAACCGGATCCTCTACCTCGATCACTCGTTTCATGGACTGACGCTTGGCTCGCTCTCCGTGAACGGAAATGCGGAGTTCCGAGATGGATTTGGAGAGCTGCTCCCAGCAAGCGCGATTCCACTCAATGATCTGACGATCCTTGAGCATGAACTCAAAAAGGGGGACTGTGCCGCCTTCATCTTCGAACCGATCCAGGGAAAAGGTCTTTATCTCCCTGAGGAGAAGTTCCTCCCGGAGGCACAGAGGCTCTGTAGAAAATACGGCACGCTCTTCATTGCCGATGAGGTCCAGGCAGGGCTCGGACGGACGGGAAAATGGTTCGCCTATCAACACTGGAATCTCGAACCGGATATTGTCTGTATCGCCAAAACCCTTTCCGGTGGTTTTACCCCGGTCGGTGCGATCCTCTATCGACGCGAAATTTACAAAAAGATCTTTTCGCGCATGGATCGCTGCGTCGTCCACTCCAACAGTTTTGGGAAAAACAATCTTGCGATGGCCTGCGGATTGGCAACCCTTCAGATGATGGAAGATGAAAAACTCCCGGAAAAGGCAACGAGTCTCGGGGAAAAGATGATTTCAAGGCTTCGTGAGATCGGACAGAATTATGAAATGTTCAAAGAGGTACGCGGAAAGGGGCTGATGTTTGGTGTGGAATTCCACGAACCTAAATCCTTAAAGCTCAAGGCGGCCTGGAAGATGATCCATGCCGCTAATAAAGGGCTCTTTGGTCAGATGATCGTCGTCCCACTCATGGCGAATCATCGGATCTTGAGTCAGGTGGCGGGACATAATATCGACCTTGTGAAGTTTTTGCCGCCTCTTATTATCAGCGACGAAGACGTTGATTATTTTCTGAAGTCATTTGAAAAAGTTGTAGCGGATTGCCACAAGTTCCCCGGGGCGACATGGGAAGTAGGAATGACGCTCGCGAAAAATGCACTTCGGTCAAAAACTCCCCTTTCGGTCACTTCTCCACAACCTTAGCGGTTTCTATTGCCAAGCCGGCCAAAGGCCCTGCCAAGTTGCAGTTCCATGCTATTATCTTCCCACTCTCGAGCCCTGCAGATACCATCAGTTTGACATTCGAAACAGGGGAGGTCTCCATTGAGATCGGTGCAATTGTTTGGGCAATCGGTCGTTATCGTGCAATGAGGGAGTCTGTAGTTAAACAGATTACCATCGTCCCCTCTATTAATAAGAAACTGGATTACAGTCACCTCTCTAAACGGATCCCAATAGCCCGGTTCCACAAACATATAATCGGGTCGCACAAATCGGGAATTGTACCGTGGGACCAGTTCCCGGTAAACGACACGATCTTCACCATCGATCCCATGCGCGGTAATCTTGAATTTCAGGGCCCGAAAACGGGTCTTCAAGAGGTACTGGATCAAGGGGACTTGTCTCGTATCGACGGCATTTGTCGGATCACCATCAAAGGCTGCCTCCAGATTTCCTTGGTAGGTATACTTGCTACTACTGAAGCTGCTATCCAATCTCGGATTCGGGGTTCGGTTTTCAATCCCCGACCCCCAATTGATCTCCCGATCTCCATCCTCCTCTTCCACTGTGGCATCCGGCCCCCCTTGGAAGGCATAGACAACATCTTGATCCGCGGACGATGTTTGATCAATCCACCCCTGGCGGGCCGGGATATAATAATCGTAAATGGTCCCATTGATGAGCAACAGGTTTTCGACCTTTAATTCCTTCAGACAACCATCGGTACAACCATAATAAAGCAGTTCGATCTCGATCGGATTCGTCGGGGCGAGATGTTGTGCCTTGAGCGGAATCATATAAGTCCTCTCATCCTGAAGGATCGCATCGCGATGGTCAGGATCCCGATCAAGATCGTCCGGAGTCGGTATATCCTCACCTTCAAACGCAGCGAAATACCAGTCGTCCCAGCCGGTCACGAAATTGGAACGTTCCATGATCGTCTCCTCATCAGCGACTTTAAATTCGGACCGATACCGGAGATCGACCGTCTTTTGTCTCGGGAGATACCCATCCGGCGGATAATCCCTCTGCCACCCAAACTGCCAGACGGTTAATTTATAGCGATTGCAGGTGTCATGTTTTCGATTCCGGTCATGGAGCCCGGTCAGTTTATATTCCCTCACACGATTGGAATCGGCCGCAGGGGCCGATGTCACCTCAGCACTCGAGACGCTGTTCCGCTTCGTAATCCCAATCAGATCCTGCGCATATTCCTCCCACGATCTCCAGGCTGCACGATTAAAGACAGAGGAAGGGACTGTTCCTAGAACCCCTTGATTGCGCGTGATCGCACCAAGATCTAAAACAGGGACCACAAGCTTCGAGTCGCTGCTGCTGTTGGATCCCTTCGATCCCTTCCCGTTCTTCTTCTTCCCGGATCCAGATTTCGTTCCTGAAAGGGAGGTTTTTTCAAGATTCTCCGTGCCAACCCCCTCATCATCATGACAACTCGATGGCCATTCCCCGGTCGTCGGATCCCGATAGGTCTCCAATTTGATCTTGTCGGCCCATGGGAAGCTTAAGTCATCCCGGCGTGTCCCGACGGCAGGACCGGTCGCGTTCAAAAGGAACCCGGCATTCGCAGGCTTCGGTTCAATCGTTAAATCTTGTGAAAATCCCCAGTTCAGTTCCAGATCGCATCGGCCGATCAGGTCATCCTCCTCGATCGGATCATCATAATCATTGTATTCCGCCTCCCCACCC